>JAGWWZ010000166.1 GCA_018970165.1 Planctomycetota bacterium
CGATAAGGCTCGCCAGATGTCCCGTTCGATGTTGTTGGAGAATGTTCGGACACTGCCATCGCAAAGACCGGATTGCACCAAGCCGCTGTGATAGGAACGGGACAAAATAAAGGCATAGGTGGGCGGCCCTTGGCGACCGTCCCGGCCTTCGATAGAGGAATTGTAATCCACATCGGTCATCCTGCCGTTGATATTGACCAACACTCGGGAGTTTGGAGGGAATGTCGCTGTAAAGCCGGTGTGATGAACCCGACCGTCGGGCCACTCGGTATGACCTGTTTCGCGGTATTGACTTCCAGTGATTGCTATGGCTGACGCTTCCTCGAGCGTATTCGGGATATTGACCGACGGCGGGCCTCCATTGCGATAATAGGGTTGCCAAGCCTTAACTTCGGAAACCAAAAGCGTGTTGCTGGTCCCATCGGTGATGGCGGCGAGCTTAAGAAAGCTGTTCGGGAAAAAGATGCCGTCACCGCTCCGAAAAGTTGCTGGCTCGAAAACAAACCACGGTCCGTAATTAAAACCGTAGTTGGTCGAAAACAAACGAGGACGCCCGGTTCCGTTGTTCCGTACCTCGCTCGCTCTCGGATCGCTTGGGCATTGAAAGATCGGAATCGCCAGATTGTCGATCGCCATCTGAAAATCCCAAGCGGTAGTTAGATCGACTCGATAGTAGAGGGCCGATGCTTCGAGTTGAGGCAGGATCCGACCATGAACACCCCAACTGCCGTTGTAGAGCAAGGCCGGATTGCTGTAATCAATCACCACCGATGGAGGCAACCGTTTGTGCGCACTCTCGTAATTGGCAATCGCGAGACCGATTTGACGCAGATTGCTGGAGCAGGACATGCGCCGCGCCGCTTCTCTCGCAGCCTGCACCGCTGGCAGGAGCAATCCGACCAACACGCCGATGATAGCGATGACGACAAGAAGCTCTACGAGGGTGAAACCGACAGGATGCGTTCGTCGAGTCACGGTTAGTCTCAGTGCAGTGAATCTAAGGTAACGAGGCTCATTGATAAAGACTTTAGACTCGCAGTTCTAATATCGTTCTGACCGAATCGACATCCACCTACGGCGAATTATTCGTGAAGCTTTCGATTAGCGGGGAGGTGTCAAAGGTCGCAGAACCACTTGTCGGATATCAACGATGGCAGCGGCTTTCTTGGAACGAGGGCGGACCTCGAGCCTCGCCTTGCCCGGCTTAGCGTTAACGCTCCCTAAATCCTCGATGACGATGTTTTGGAAATGCCCTGTTTCGCGAACAGTCCATGGGATTCGCTGCACCGTGCCGTCAGCCAACGTTAGGACCACATCCACTTCGGATCCACCGTTGCCTGTGCCACAGCCGCAGTGGATCTCCAACTCCGCCGGACCATCGATTCCGCAATCAAACGTCCACTCTGCCCAATCGGCGACCTCGGTCCAGTAGCCGAGGACATTCTTGTAGGTCTCAGGTTCATAGCGCAGTCGCGATCCGTGAGGTGTCCCTCGCGATGCCTCCAGCCAGACAGCCCCTTCACGCAGTTTGAGCTTCGTTGGCCGACCGGCGATGGCTTGATTCATCGCCTCTCGCCATGGGGCCCAGGCTTCGCCAATGTCGACAGCCTTGTCCGATTGACCTCGCAATCGGCTCGAGTCTCGATCGATGTAAATCGCACGATGCAGATCGGCATTCCAATCAGGATTGGGTTGGCATGGCTGAGCACCAACCGATTGCTTCCATGTATCGAGAGAGCGTTTCAGCTCCTGCGCAATATCATCGTTTTGCGATGCGACATTCATCGATTCCGCCACATCCGTATTCAAATCGAATAGCTCCACCGCATCGGTTTCGTAGTCGTGAACCAGTTTCCAGCGACCCTTGCGAATCGCGCCGGTCGGTTTGCTCCCTTGATTGGTGTAGTGCGGCAAGTGCCAATAGAACGTCCGATCGTTTGGTTTTGAGGATGCCCCTTGCAAGATCGGAAGGATCGACTGACCATCGAGCGGACCAACGGATCGAGCGGGATCGATTCCGATGGCGGTTAGGATCGTCGGCAAGATGTCCATCAGGGAAACCGGTTCCTCGATGACTCGGCCAGCGGGGATGTTGCCGGGCCATCGCATCAGCAACGGAATTCGCAAACCCCCTTCGTAGAGATAACCCTTGCCTGCTCGATAAGGGCCGTTGTGAGTCACTGGCTGGCGATATCCCTCGGGGACATGCAGTCCACCATTGTCGCTGGTAAAGATCACCCATGTGTTGGCCAACTCAGGCGTTTCATCGATCGCACCGAGCAACCGACCAATCGCCGCATCCAACGATTCGATCGATGATGCATACAGGGGATTCCACGCATGCGCGTTCGCAGCAACCTTCGATTCCATCTCTTTGAGCATGATGTGCGGAGAGTGATGCGGGATATAACACAGGCATGGCTTTCCGCCTGAAGCCTTCAGGAACTCGATCGCTTTGTCGGTGATGAGGTACTCATTCTTGCCACCATCGGTTGCGGGATCGCCGTTCCCGGGTGGCTCGAACACCACGTCGAACCCTTGGGCCTTTGGCGATGAGAGCCCACCTCCCAAATGCCACTTGCCAAAGATCCCCGTCGAGTATCCGGAGCGTTTCAAAACCTCGGCAAGCGTTTGCTCCGAAGGAATCAATTGCGGCTCGATCACGGCATTGAGTAGTCGCTGGCTCGGGGCATCGGCTCGACCAGGCAGATAACTGGTCAAATGGAGTCTCGCAGGATTCTTGCCCGTCATCAACGCTGCTCTCGATGCCGAACATATCGGCAAACCACAGTAGCCACTTGCGAATCGAACCCCTTGGTCAGCCAATCGATCCAGGTGCGGCGTACGATGGTCCGTCCTGCCATAGCAACCCAAGTCAAATACCCCGAGATCATCTGCGGCGATCAGAACGATGTGAGGCGGTGCTGGCTCCGTGCCAGTCGCGGGCAGGCTACCGATCAACACCATGAAAAGAGTCCCTAGCCATGGGAACCATGGGAGGCGAGTACTAGATCTAGGTTTAGGACGCCAGGATGAAAAACTCATGGTGTGGATCTTTCCATATTCAAATGCAAGCAAATACCAAAGTCGCAATTTAAGTTCATCGCAGGATTCGGTTTCACTTCTGTGGAACGGACTTCCGATGAAGACGATGGACACGAATCACCGCAGCGAGCTCTTCATGATAGCAAACTGTGTCTCAGGGGAACGGTGGGGGCATGTTTCGAGGTTTGGTCATATCCGCTGGCAAGCTTCGGGCTGATCTTTCGCAGCACCGAACGCCGGACAAGATTGCGATGGGAGTTGCCATGGGTTCCACCCTTGGATTTCTCCCGATGGACAATCTGGTCTGGGCGTTGCTATTTGTCGGTGTGTTGTTCCTGCCCGTGCATCAGTTGAGTGCGTTTGCGGCTTGGCTGTTTGTCGGACTGTTGAGCAGTTATCTGTCGGTTCTACCGAACTCTCTTGGGGATTGGCTATTGACCTGGGATGTTGTCCGCTGGTTTGCAGTCCGATGCCATGGGCTTCCGATGGGTGCGTGGTTTCGATTGAACAACACATTGGTTTTGGGGAGTCTCTCGCTTGGTGTGATGATGCTCATTTCCAATTGGTTGGCTCGACGAGTGTTTGTCAAGCAAACATCACTTAGGAAATCATCTTACATTTTTGATCGAGCCGACGAACCGATGACTGTGTATCGCAAGATCGGGTCGATGGCCACACAACTCGAGACTCAGCAGCCAGCGCAGTCCGACAGCGCATTGGTGACGAACAATTCCTCCGCGATTGCAATCGCGAGTATCGACGCTCCTAATCCATGCGAAATGACCGTGTCGGTTGCTTCACCGACTCGAGACTATTCCCTCAGGATGGATCCCCCGCATACCGACCCTCCGCATACCTCTTCGCATCAAGGTTTGCATGAAGAGGCCGCCTGGGAATCGCATAATACCGAGGAATCGGACGACATCGATCAAGTCACTATTCGGGAAACATTCATCGAAGTAATTCGATTGCGAGCTTCTCAGCCTTATTTACACTCACCTACGAACGACCAGAGTAGCCCCATGATTCTTGAATCGCAACAGCCCGAGGTTTTGGTTCCTGCGACCGATAATGTAGTTTCGAGTATTGGAACAACCGAGGCGACTTCCGAGGTGAAGGAGTCGGTCATGACGCGGTTGTCGCCAGCGCATCAGCAGTTGTCTGGACCCAAGTCATCGAACTCGCTTCGATTTCTGCTAAGCCATCTGACTTCCCATCGCAGTGCGCAGGATTGCCCCGAGTCGGATCGCAGAGGGCCTCAAGCATGAAGTGGCGGGATACAGCGGGATTGACGGTTGCCGTCTTGGCGTTGTTGGGTATTGGATCCCAGCCTGTTGCTCGCTGGATTGCAACGCGTACAGTATCCCAGTTTGTTTCAGCGGATGCGGACCTCTTGGGGAGTACTCATTGGAATCCAGCTCGGCATGCATGGACGTGTTATGATCTGAAGATTACTGCAGATGGAGGGGAATCGATCCGGGTTGCTCGCTCCACGATACGGATCGATGCCAACGAGTTTCTTCGTCGCAATCTGGTCATCGATTCCGCACAGGCAGATGGAATCGTCGTCCGGGTTCCCATGGGGGAGCGGGCCTCCTCAGATGTTTCGCAAGCGGCTTCGATGTTTCCAGCGTTTTCATCCGATGCATGGATGGATTCATTGCTCAATCAACACAAAGGGGATGTGTTGTCTGCTGCACGGGGCCGCGAGCAGCAACGCAGAGAATTGCAGCAGGATCTCGAGCGTTTGCAGAAGCGATGCGCTGGCATGCAGACCGATTCCTCCTCCAACCCATTGCGGGGCCGGGGGGAAATCCAAGAAGTGCAACGAGAGATTGCGAATCTGCTTCAAGCATTGGCAGAGGAGCGTATAAGGGTTCGCGAGACCGATCGCGAGTTGGAGCAAACGGTAAAGCGATTGAGAGAGGGATGGCGCGAAGACGTTGCCCGATCGATTGCTCAGTCTCTTCCGGAACGATCCCGTTTGATTCAGCAGATCGCTGAGCAGAGCATCGCTGAGTACTGGGAATCGCGGCGAGCTCTTTTGTCGTATGCGGCCGCGACAGCCAAGCCGCTCAAAGAGCTGAAATCCAACAATCGAGGCACGGAAATCCCAATCGTCGGTATCTCGAAAAATTACTTGAGGATCCGAACGGCGACCTTGTCCGGATGGATGGAAATCGGGAATCGGACACCGGTTCGCTTTCAAGCTTCCATTCAAGGTTGGGGAGATCGATCGGGTGCAGTCAACCCGAAATCAGACTGGCGATTCGAATTAGCTTCGTCCGCATCCTCGCCGATCATCCATACCCATGTCGAGCGAGCCGATGATGGTGAAGGATGGATCGTCACTTGGTGCGAAGACTCCGATGCGCAACTCGCATGCCGAGGTCATTTGCTCACGACAGACCAAGGGGAGCGACTCGAGATTTCTATTCCTTTGGATGCTCTTTCTTCGGTGGATCCGTCGGGTGCGATGGTATTCGGTGGGGCCACGGAATGGCAAACTTGCTGGAAGCGTGTCTTGCTTGGGTATCGCGAACGGGAATTGGTCGCGTCGCTTCCTCTTGTACCTTCTGATGCCGAAGGGGTGGCAGGTAGTTGGCATTGCACGGCACCCCAAGTTCATCCGGACTCCTTGGCGGTCATGGCAGATGCGTGGGATAAGACCCTGGAGCACTATACTGCGAGTGTTTCTGATCGAATGCAGTCGCGAATCGGCGGCCTGTGTGTTGCCATGGAACAGTTCCGAAGTCAGGGCTGGATCGAGGGTGTCCATACGCACAGCGCCAACCTGGCGGAAATCGAACGCAAGACGCTCGACCTACGAGCTACCTGGGACATGTTCGGAACCCTGACCGAACGCTTGGCACGCATGCGAGGAGCAAAAGAGGGTTACTGACGCGGACTCTGAGTTCCACCGAAGCAGTGAAAAAGGAACCGATCCAAGACCTACACGACTGTCTTTGCCGTATCACGATGGCGTGAGCGCTGCGACAGGGGACGAAGCAGGGGCTAATTCGCGCGGGTCTCGAATCGGTCGGGCTATTCGGAGTCTCCGAACATAGAGATAAGCGATCTCCGATCGTGCTGAGGCTCAAAAAAATGAGAATTTCCCCAAAACTTGTTGTTGCGGGCGACAGTTCGCCGCTGATCGACAGCTAAGGGTGCTGCGAATCTACTTTGGGCGGGTGAGTTCGAAGAGATCCTGTGTCCGGCACCAGTGCTCTGCTCCCAATCGTGCGATCGACTTTAGTAGCCTCGGATCGGGTATCCCGTCGGATCCGAGAATGGATTCCTCGATGTGCATGGCTACGACTTCGCCGATGACCAGGTTTGCAGCGATCGGACCATCGCCGAAGGATCGGATTTCCAGCAATTTGCATTCGAGAGCCCAGGGAGCATCGGCCAGCCTTGGCGTGGCGATCAGTCGCGATGGGGCCGTTGTCAATTGAAGTTGCTCCACTTCGCTAATCTCAGGGGGGTATGGGGCACTCGAGGCGTTGATCAGTTTTGCATGCGCCTCGGTGGATGCATGAATGACGAATTCCTTGGTAGCTTCGATATTGAGCAGCGTATCTTTCTTGGTGCCATCGCGCTTCAGCGTCGGCGAAAAGACCACGATGGGGGGATTGGCCCCGAATACATTGAAAAAACTGAACGGAGCGAGATTGACCAGACCATCCGCCGAACGGGAAGTCACCCAAGCGATGGGTCGAGGCGTAACAAGCCCTACCAACATTTGATAAACATTCAGCACCTCGCTGTCTCGCACCTCAATAAACATCGACTCGTATCCTCGGACAGTTCTCTGAATCGGTATGGAGCAAAAATGATACTCGGTCAACCGCTCGCTGTAGAGCCGCCATCTAGCTTCAATAGGTGCCACCTCGATCGCCCCCTTCTCCTTCCCCATTTCCTTGGGATCGGTTCAGATGGTTGATCACGATGAGCACATCGAGCGGATTGACTTCGTTTCGCCAGGGGCGTTCGCTCATGACCTCCAAGACGACTTCACCCGCAGTGCACGTTTGAACGTACCGCCCGTCGATTTCCTTGCCCGGACCGGCGATCCATTGGTTCCCAGTGTTGAGCGTATCGGTCGCTCCCATCACCACCAAAAGAGTCTTCTCTTCATTCAGTGTCGCCACATCGGATGGCTGAAAGCTCGGGATAAGGTGGCGGAGGAGCAAGGTTGCCAACGGGATAGGACGGTTCGAAGGCGTTTTGGATATCGATGGTATCATGGATGATGCGAATTTTCGGATCGGATACATCCTTCGGGAAACACCGCTCTTGTACGACGACATGACGATCCTGTTTGTGGTAGTAGGGAGTGAATCAAGTAAGTTTAGCTAGGCTAAAAACAGAATCACAAGGTACTCTTCGCCAAAACCCCAAGTTGTTTCACGGTATTTAACAATATGGTCAGCCCCAATGATTTCCACTTGCCAGAGTTGATCCCTCATTCTTGCTTTCGATCTCTGTTTTTCGTCTAATCATATCGCCGCGCCAAACACCTCATATTTTTTCAAAGTCAAACCATGAATGATCGCATTATCCTGCGCAGCTTGTTCTGCTGGGTCCTGTCCAGCATGAGCGTCGTCGCAGCTCCTCCAACGGCCACCGAGGAACCCTCGCAATTCTCCACGGCCAACAACGATTTCGCGCTAACGATGCTGAGGGAACTCGATAAGGACAACCAAGACGCAAACCTTTTCTATTCTCCGTTTTCAATCATGTCAGCGTTGATGATGACGATGGAGGGAGCGCGCGGAGAGACCGCTCTCCAAATGGGCCAATCACTCCAATTCGTCGATGCATGGAGACAGGACAATCCAACAAGGCCATGGAATCTGGCTACCCCACGCGAGCAGCTTCGCGAGATCGTAAATGGCACTCCCAAGCCCGACGCGCCCGAATTGGCGAATCTCCGTAAGACGCTCGCGAAAGCCAAAGAAGATCTCAAACAAGCAAACAAGAAGGTCGAATCGCTCAATCAGAAACAGGATTTCCAAGGGGCTCAAAAAGCGGCGAGCAACGCCGAAGAAATCGCTAAACGTGTCAAGCAATTGACCATCCAAGCCGAACCGTATGAATTGCGCGTTGCCAATGCGATTTGGGTCGAGCAGTCGATGCCTCTGAAGCCCGAGTTTCTTGAGGTCACCAAAAAATTTTATGGAACCAACGGAGCGAGCTCCTCCGACTTCATGAAGCAATCCGAACAAGAGCGGAAGCGAATCAATCAGTGGATCGCTACCGAAACCAAAGACAAGATCCGAGATCTCCTGAGCCCAGGAACGATCAACTCCGACACTCGCATGGTGCTGGCAAACGCCATCTATTTCCTCGGTACGTGGCGTTCTCCCTTCTTGGAAGCGAATACTCAGCCCGGCGATTTCTTTCTCGCCTCAGGGCAAACGAAATCCACTCCGTTGATGTTTCAGGCCTACGATTCGGGAGTTCGATACGGAGCCTTCCAAGGCAATGGTGCTCCTTTCGATACACCCAAGATGATTGACTTCGATGCCGATCCCAAAATCGGATACCCTGAGGACGATGGCTTTGAAATCGTTGAGATTCCTTACAACGGCGAAGGGATCGCTATGAGCATCTTGCTCCCCCGAACTCGGACCGGACTCTCGTCTCTCTTATCGAAGATATCATCCGAATCGCTCGACAAGTGGCATCGAAAACTCAGCGATCGGGAGGTTTTGGTGACCTTGCCACGATTCCGTATGGAGACCAAACTCGAACTGGTGGAAACACTTAAGCGTCTAGGGATGAAAGTGCCCTTTAACTGCACCTCGGGAGGGGCTGATTTCAGCGGAATGACTACCCGTCCCGAGGATGCTCTCTGCATCACGCATGTGATCCATCAAGCAGTGGTCGATGTTAATGAAAAAGGAACCGAAGCAGCGGCCGCTACAGCCGTCGTGATGGCAACGAGCGCTGCACCGATACAACGCAAGTTCACCCCGGAGTTCCGAGCCGATCATCCGTTCCTGTTTATGATCCGCGATACCCGCAACGGATTGATTCTGTTTCTAGGCATCTTTGAACAACCGTCGGACAAGTAGAACTTCTTTAGCTGGTCGCTAGTCCAGCCACGAAAATGGGTAATTCGGATCGTCGAGAGACAAAGCCGCCGTCGCTATGTGCAGCGGTCGGAATGTGTCGACCATCACCGCCAGTTCGTCCGTCCGCTGCATGGGCATGCTCGCGAGAATCGTGCCGGGATGGGGACCGTGCGGGATACCGTGTGGATGGAGCGTGATCGAACCGAGTTCGACTCCGCGGCGACTCCCAAATTGCCCTCGCACATAGTACAAGACCTCGTCCGATTCGACGTTGCTGTGTGCATACGGAACCTTGATCGCCATCGGATGGGTATCGAGCATTCGAGGTGCAAAGGTGCAGACCACAAACCCGGATGCCTGAAAGGTTTGATGGATCGGCGGCGGTTGATGAATCGTTCCCGTGATCGGCTCGAAATCATCGGCATTGAACGTAAAGGGATAAACCATCCCGTCCCATCCCACTGCATCGAACGGATGATTGGCCAATACATATCGCATCCAGCGATCTCCATCCTTGATCACGATCGCGGTGTCTTCGTTTCGATCGATCGTTCGCAGCGTGCTCGGAGCATGCAAGTCCCGTTCACAAAACGGTGCTCCAAGCCGAAACTGGCCATCGGGATTGAGATAACGCGGAGGGAAACCCAAATCGCCATGCGATTCCACCACGAGTAAATCGAGCTGCGCACTCTCCGCGTCCGACTCGATGATGTAGGTCGTGCACTTGGGAATCACGATGTAGTCCATCGGCCGAAATGGCAACTCCCCGAAATGCGTCACCAACTTGCCCTGACCGGAGTGCACAAACAACAACTCATCCGAGCGTGCGTTGCGATAAAGTTCCTGCTGCGGCTGGGCCGGTCGACAGCGACTCATGGTCACATCGGCATTGAACAGCAACGGCACTCTTCCGGTGATCGGATCTCCTGCGGCTTCGATTTTGCCTGTCTTTAAATGGATATGCCGCAGCACATCTTGGGGTGCAGCCTGCAGCGGCCGCATCCCGATCGGTTCGATGTGTTTGACTCGGGTAGGTGGACGCAGGTGATACACAATGCTGTAGGCGCGGCTAAACCCCTGTGTTGTGATCACTTCCTCATAGAAAATCCCTTCGTTGCGATAGCCGGGAGTCGTTTCATGGCGAGTGTGCCGTTTGGGAGGCAAGCTGCCGAGTTGTACGTAATAAGGCATCGCGTCTGCTCCAGGCTAAGGGGTGAAGCTAAGGTTTGAACCGTCTCGCTCACAAAGAATTGGGATTGGCAATGATCGGATTCTCGAGGGTGCCGATGCGTTCGACAATCAGTTGAACCGAGTCTCCCGGCTGCAACCAACCTCCCACCGTATCGGGCGTCAGTTCGAGAATGCATCCAGTCCCTACAGTTCCCGACCCGATCGCATCGCCTGGAAGGAGTTTGGTATCGCGACTGGCATGCGCTAGCAACTGCGGCCATGTCCAGTACATGCTCTTTGCATTCCCGGAGGAAACGACTCGACCATTGATCTTGGCAGTCATCTCCAAATCGAGTTTCCCATCGCGATATCGATCCTTGAGTTCCTCCCAAGGGGCAATCCGGGGTCCGAAGGAATTGGCAAAATCCTTCCCCTTGCTCGGGCCCAGTCCGACCGACATCTCTTTGCGTTGCAAATCGCGGGCTGAGAAATCGTTGTAGATGGTGAAGCC
>JAGWWZ010000167.1 GCA_018970165.1 Planctomycetota bacterium
TGAGTTTTTGCAGATGCCAAACGACATGCAATTCACGGATTGTCCGAACTGCGGCAAGCGGATTAGGATCGATGCGCCTCGTTGTCATCGTTGCGGCGAGGTGCCGGTCTTGGCATTCAATCGAGCCCGCGATGTGGATGGTCCGAGCACTGCGGATGAAGAACAGGATCCATCCGAATCGCATCATGCCGTCCGTTGGGGTGGTTATCGAGTCGACGAAGACGACTTCGATTACGAGTCCTTCGCTGAAGATGAGTTCGGGGAATCGCGATCGCAACCGGCCAGACCCTGGTGGTGGTATGTTGCATGGGTCGTATTGGTGGTCTTTGCATTGGGCATCTTGGCAGACGCCTGGCTATTGTTCTTGAATACTTAGCGAATCTACACCCTGAATGCAGTCGAAATCTTTTCTGTCGCGTGGAAGCAGCGTTCTTCTTGAACCGGGCCACGTAGCGGGAAATGTAGCTGTTGCTACATCTGAGGCTACCCACTCTCCTTCGGTGCGACGTGTTGCAGCGGTGCGTTGCATCGCTGGCCACATCATCCTTATTCTCGCGTTTGCGATCGCGTTCTTCATTCTACAAAAACTGACGTTCCTTCTTCGGTTTCCACCGTACGAGAGGACAACATTGTGGATACCGGGAGCGTTGACTTTCAGTGCGCTGCTCATCTCCCCGATATCCGGTTGGTGGCGATTCTACATTGGTCTATGCATCGCTGGTTATGCGGCCTATTACGGTGATCCCGAGATCCCGGGAGTGGTTGCCTTGCTTTCAGCGCAATTTCATTTTGCGATGGTAGCGGTAGGCGCTTGGGGGATACTTCGACTGACCAACCGCGATCCCTTTGCTACGGTTCCATCGATGCTCGTATTCGTTTTCGCAGCGGGATTGCTGGTTCCATTGGCAACGTCGGCGCCATCCGATTGGATTCGTTGGATGCGCGGACTGGGCGATGTATGGCCGACGGCGATTCGATCCTTTCTGGCTATCTCGCTTGGCATGCTGATCGGTACTCCGGCGTTGACGACCGCAATGAAACACGGGCGTGGATGGTTCCGCTCCGTTACCCTCCGGGAAGGGATCGAAGGAATGGTTCTGACCCTCTGTTTGATGTCGGTGGGCTTGTGGGTGTTCACCACTTCAGCCGATTCGAGAGCGATCCCGGCTCTGGTGTATGCTCCGATTCCGTTTTTGCTATGGGCGGCCCTACGATTCGAAGTCGTGGGGGCGAGTTGGGCGTTGTTGGCGATCGCTTATCTGTCGACTTGGAACGCGATCAATGGTCGAGGCCCCTTCGTGGGCGGGTCTCGAGATGACCACGTGCTTCAATTGCAGATTTTCTTGATGGCTGTTGCCTTGCCACTGTTGTTTATGGCAGTTGTCGTCGGGGAGCATCGCCGTGCACATGCTCTGCTCTTACGCGAAATGGAGGAGCGTCGAAAGACGGAGGAAGGGTTGCGACATGCTTCGCGGCTAGCAGTCCTCAGCGAGTTCACCGCGTCGATCGCGCATGAGATCAACCAGCCCTTGGGCGCAATTCTCTGCAATGCTGAGGCTGCGGAGTTGCTCCTCGAAAAACCCTCTCCTCCGATAGATGAGATACGGCGCATCATGGTGGATATTCGAAACGACGACTTGCGAGCCAGCGAAGTCATCCGTAGTCTAAGGGGATTATTGAAACGCGGCAAAGTTGAACGGCAACCTGTCTCTATCTATCAAATAGCGATGGACGTCATCGCGATTCTTCGAGCCGAAGCTGAGCGACGAGGCATAGAACTGCAACTAGAACTCGGACGAGTTCATCCCATTGTCCTCGGTGATCGTGTTCATCTCCAACAAGTGCTGCTCAACCTGATCATCAATGCCATGGAAGCGATGAAGGGTATTCCAGACGAACGACGAGTATCGGTTTGCACATTGCAACGAGACGACGAAGTCGTGGTTTCAGTAACCGATCGCGGCCCTGGCATCCCACCCGAGCAAATCCCAAGACTGTTTGATCGCTTTTTCTCAACCAAGCTTGAAGGAATGGGGATGGGATTGGCCATATCCCGATCTCTAATCGAGCAGCACGGAGGTAGGATCTGGGTGGAGAATGCATCCGATCGAGGAGCGATTTTTCGCTTTAGTATTCCCTTGGAAAAAGTAGACACAAAGGCTGAGATGGAGGCTGATACGTCATGGAACAGGGAATTATCGCGATGACAGAAAATAGCCCGTTGATTCATGTCGTCGATGACGATGACTCGGTGCGCAAAGCGATCTCCCGTTTGCTCCAAGCCGCTGGCTATGAAGCGCAAGGCTACGCGAATGCAGGCGAGTTCCTCCTCGCGTTGCCCATCTCCACGCCGGGGTGCATCATCATGGATGTCCGGATGCCTGGCCCCAGCGGACTCGAATTGCAAACGGCCCTCAATCGACAAGGAAACATTCTCCCAATCATCTTCCTCACCGGGCATGGCGATATCCCGATGAGCGTGCAAGCGATGAAGGCCGGTGCGGTCGACTTCCTCACCAAACCTGTTCAGAGCCAAACGCTGCTGGCCGCGGTATCAAACGCCCTGGAAATCCAAGGCCGAGCTAGCCAGCAACAGGAACGCATGGACTACCTACGCAACTGCTACCAGTCCCTCACCGACCGGGAACGGGAGATCTTTCGGCTTGTGGTGCAAGGCAAGCTCAATAAACAGATTGGGGCCCAATTAGGAATCGCGGAACGCACTGTCAAAGCCCATCGAGCCCAAGTCATGAACAAAATGGAGGTCAACTCACTGGCCGACTTGGTCCGTGTCGCTGGAGAATTGCAACTGGAAACCGAGTTCTCGGACGTATAAAGCTCCCCCGTTTCTCTTTCATTCGGGGTGAATATTCGGGGTGAATCGCTACACCAAAGGGCACGTCTCCATGCCCCTGCGTCCAATTTGGATGGATGGGGATGGTATAGACAATAGTCGATGAATCAAACACACCGACCGTAAATGCTTCAGGTACCTCACGAGGAAAGGAGCCCTTCGTCGAACTGCGGGCACCCGATTTGTACAACCTGCGACGCGACCCGTTCGAGAAGGCCAAGATCGGATCGAACACCTATGAAGATTGGTACATCGATCGCGCGTTCATCATCATTCCGATCCAAGGTATGGCCGTACAATTCCTGAAGACGATGGAAGAATTTCCACCTAGCCAAAAGCCTGGTTCGTGGAACTTGAGCCGAATCGAGGAAAGCCTGCGAGCATCCACCGGTAGCCGATAAGCTGAAGATAATTTCAACAGCCTACCCGACAACCATCAGCCGCTCTGGCATTAGCCGTGGTTGTCGGGATTCTCGGTAAGACGGTAAACTGGCGATTAGCTTTACCCCGGGCCATGCTCCTAGCGAAGCACGGCCGTTTCTATTTCGGAGCTTTCGGAGCATCATGATGCGATTGGCAGCAATCATCCTGTGGGCTATCTCATGGTCCTGTCTTCCACTGGTGGCTCTCGCTCAAGAACCTCTGCCAAGCTGGAATGCCAGTCCGCGAAAACAGGCCATCATCGACTTTGTAAAGCGTGCGACGACAACCGGTACTCCCGACTTCGTACCGCCGGGAGCACGGATCGCAGTCTTCGACAACGACGGCACTCTTTGGTCCGAACAACCGATGTATGTCCAACTAGCGTTTGCTATCGACAGGGTCAAAGCCTTGGCCCCGAAACATCCCGAATGGAAGACGCAAATGCCGTTCAGCGCGGTGCTCAGCGGCGACCTCAAATCGCTCGCCAGCTCCGGAGAACGCGGCTTGGCAGAATTGGTCATGGCCACGCATGCCGGAACAACAACCGATGAATTCCAAGCCATCGTCAAGGAGTGGATCGCGACCGCGAAGCATCCTGTTTACCAGCGACCCTACACCGAGTGCGTTTACCAGCCGATGCTCGAGTTGCTTCAGTACCTTCGGATGCATGAGTTCAAAACCTTTATTGTCTCCGGTGGAGGCATCGAGTTCATGCGACCCTGGGTGGAAGAGGTATATGGCATTCCTCCCGAACAAGTCATCGGCAGCAGCATCAAAGTGAAGTACGAACTGCGAGACGGAAAGCCCGTGCTGGTGCGATTGCCCGAAATCGACTTCATCGATGACAAGGCAGGCAAGCCGGTGGGGATCCATCAAAAGATCGGGCGTCGGCCTATCCTTGCAGTCGGCAACTCGGACGGCGACTACGAGATGCTCGAATATATCACGGCAGGCGAGGGACTTCGCATGGGAATCCTCGTTCATCATACCGATGGGGAGCGAGAGGTCGCATACGATCGCGCATCCCCGTTCGGTCGTCTCGATAAAGGACTGGCGAATGCCGCAGGTCTTGGATGGCAGATTATCGACATGCGAAGCGACTGGAAGCAAGTCTTTCCAGCAAAGCGGTGAGGTGTCAGAAAGCAAGGACCAGAGAAGAGAGAACAAGGACAGGCATTGCATACACCAGCATCCTATTCGCTAGCATTATCGCGTGCGCGGATGAAGCACCATGCATGTCCTGGTTTTATCTGGTTTTAGTTCTTCGTTTCGATGGGGCTTGTCCCCATCGGACGGCAATCGCAACCAGCATGCGACCGCAATGCGGTAACCATCACGACGAGGGTTTATCCCCGTCGGATGATGATCTGATCGTGGCGAACCGAATGGTAACCCACGCCCGTCGCAAAGCCTCTGGGACGTGCCACCCGATCCAAGCGATTTTTTCTGATTGGCCACTCTCATCACGACGCGGAGCGTCGTGCCACGGAGAGAGCACGGAGAACAAGCGGAGAACAAGGACAGGCATTGCATACACCAGCATCCTATTCGCTAGCATTATTGCGTGCGCGGATGAAGAACAAGGACAGGCATTGCATACACCAGCATCCTATTCGCTAGCATTATTGCGTGCGCGGATGAAGCACCATGCATGTCCTAGTTTGACTCAGTCAGAAAGCAAGGACAGGCATTGCGTACACCAGCATCCTGTTCGCTAGCATTATCGCGCGCGGACGAAGTACAATGCATGTCCTAGTTTACCCATTCAGGGATCCCAGCCACAAACCAATGACGCTCATCGTGCCCGCATAGAAACTTGTGCTTGATCTCCGGTTGGCGAGGTTGGTTGGAGACCTGACGATTGAGCAACAGCAGATGACGATCTCGCGGCTGTGTATCCAGAACCAATAGGTCCGCATCTTCTCCGATGGCGATATCGATTCGCACGTTGGGAGGCAATGGCACGGCATTGTTCTGGGACGAGCCCGCATTCCGCAACCAACCCGGCATGGCAGAGCGGTTGCGTGTGGCTTCGAGCGATCGAAATCTGACTCGGGCTCCGAGCCGATCGAATTTGTTTTGAATATGTTCGGTGTTCATGTCCCGAAAGACATTCGCTCCGCAGGGCCGGTTCACCCCAGGAATCGATTTTTCAGATTGCCCGAAAAGAAATCATCTGCTGAGTAATCAGGCACAACTGTATCGACGCAAACAGCTTCGAGACTCTTCACTTCTCCGGAGTCTGTAAAAAAACGACTTCAAATCCCAGAATTGCTTCGTGACTTGCAAGAGATTTCATCCGAGTGAGGAACTTGGCACAACGATTGCATTGCTTGATTCACTGTAGAGTGTTGCTCCTTTGTTGGGCAACACTCTCGTTCTACCCAAACGTCGAAAGCATTGTGAGGGTCCGGCAGGTTTCCTGCTGGCCCTTGCACTTTCGATCGTTCCTCTTGGAAAAACGGAAGCCGCTTTTTGCGTCGGTGTGCCG
The DNA here is from genome assembly GCA_018970165.1 of Planctomycetota bacterium. Classification (GTDB taxonomy): domain Bacteria; phylum Planctomycetota; class Planctomycetia; order Pirellulales; family Pirellulaceae; genus JBKCUI01. Next base: position 5,769 of record JAGWWZ010000167.1, read on the forward strand.
CACGCAGAAGTACCCCAACGGCCTGTTTGTGGTGGCCGCCTCACCACCAGGCCGGGGTATTCTGTGCGTTGTTCGGAGGCGTCAAGGCAGAGATGATCCATCAGGGGCCGAGGCGATCTAGTTGCCACATTCCATCGATTCGTTTTGTGTATCGGAATCGATCGTGCAATCGGGATGGTCGCCCCTGCCAGAACTCCATCTTATCAGCGACCACTCGATAGCCACCCCAGTGTGACGGCCGAGGAACATCGGCTCCCTGTAGCTTTTGATCGAGGGCCTCCACCATCTCCGCCAACAGCGACTCATGCTCGATGATCTCGGACTGCGGCGAAATGTTGGCGCTCAATTGGCTCGAACGGGGGCGTGAGTGGAAATAATGCTCCGAAATTCGGTCATCGGTTTTCTCGGCATGCCCTTCGATCCGAACCTGACGATCGAGGATCGGCCAGTAGAATCCGAGAGCGACCTTGGGATTGGCCTCGATTTCGCGTCCCTTGTCGGAAAGATAATTGGTGAAGAAAAGAAATGCGTCGGATTGAATTTCTTTCAGAAGCACTATCCGGCATGCAGTGCCGCCATCGAGTCGATGCGTCGACAGGCTCATCGCGTTGACCTCGAACCATTCGGGCAACTCCAGACCCCGCAGTTCGTTGAACCACGCATGGAACAACTCCATCGGATCCGAGGGCATTTCCTCCCGTTTTAAGGATCCATAACGGTAGTCTCGTCGCAAATGATGAATGGTCACCGGAAACCTCTCGTGAATCAAAGGTCCTAAATCAAACGGGTCGCAAGTCAGTCGATCGTCCGCTTGCGTGGAAAAACCGACTGAGAATTAATTGTAGCGTGACCGACAGGGGGGCCGAGTCGGGTAATTTACCCGGCCATGCAAACCAACTACCATGAAGTGTCAGAAAACGTTCTGTCACCTCTCCCCTACCCACCCTCCTACTCTAGGCCCATTTATGGCAACCTTCATTCGCATTCCCGCCGCATGCTTGAGCATTCTCGGAATCGCCGTCGCATTGACAAGCACCATCGCGTTGACCAATGCCGCATCGGGCGCCGAACCCAACAAACGCATCGTGTTCATTGCCGGAGGGCCCAGCCATGATTTCGGTTCGCATGAACACTATGCGGGCTGTCGCATCCTGGCCGATACCGTGAAAAGAACCATTCCGAACGTTCAATGCGAAGTGGTTCGGAATGGTTGGCCTGCAGACGATGGATTGCTGGATTCGGCCGATACGATAGTGATTTACTCCGACGGTGGTGGCGGACATCCCTCGTTATCCCATCTCGAGCGTTTGAAGAAACAAATGGATCGCGGCGCCGGATTGGTCTGCATTCACTATGCAGTAGAAGTCCCCAAAGATCGAGGCGGGCCCGAGTTTCTGCAGTGGCTGGGTGGCTACTTCGAAACGCATTGGTCGGTCAACCCGCATTGGACGGCACGCTTCGATGCATTGCCCAAGCATCCGGTAACCACCGGAGTCCAACCCTTCGAGACCAACGATGAGTGGTACTTCCACATGCGATTTCGCGAAGGGATGAAGAATGTCACACCGATCCTCTCTGCGGTCGCACCCGAGGCCACGATGAATCGTCCCGATGGTCCTCACAGCGGCAACCCGGATGTGAGACGCGCGGTGGCGAACAAGGAACCACAACACGTAGCCTGGGCCTCGGAGCGAGCCAACGGTGGCAGGTCCTTCGGTTACACAGGTGGTCACTTCCATTGGAACTGGGGAAGAACCGAACCAACTCGCCTTGTCGCAAATGCGATCCTTTGGACAGCACACATCGATATTCCTGAGTCGGGCGCAAAGGTCGAACCGATCGAAGTCACGAAACTGATCGAGAATCAAGACGAAGCAGTCCCGGCAAACTTCAATCCAGCAGGTATCTCGAAACAGTTCAATATCCCCGCCGGTACGCCAGTGGGTGCCAAGAACCCGGGTAAGATTCTCTTCTCGTCCAAGACGGTGAATGCGCAAACCTCGCGGCATCGTATCGATGTCGACATCGATGTGAGCGGAGTGAAGAAGCTATACTTGATCGTGACTCCCGGTGAGGATGGATTTGCCTGCGATTGGGCCGACTGGATCGCTCCGACATTGATCGATGCAAAGGGGAAACGATCCCTGCTGGAACTTCCATGGTTCAGCGCGACAACCGAGTGGGGACAGGTTCGTAAAAATGCGAATGCCGGAGGGGGACCACTCAAAGTCTACGGCGAAACGGTCGAAGGGATCGGTACCCACGCGTCGAGCGTGATCGGATTCGATTTGCCCGAAGGAAGCCAACGCCTGCAAGTCGGCTGCGGTCTCGACGAAGGGGGCGTATCGCAGAACGGCGGAGCCTCGACATCCGTTCGCTTTCATATCGCAGCAGAAGGTGTTCCCGCAGGACTCAACGCTTGGGGACAAGGGGCTCAAAATGGCCAAGACCGCTCTCCCGATAATGCAGTCGCAGGATTGAAAGTCGCCGAGGGGGTCGAAGCGACCCTCGCTGCTTCCGAACCGGTCCTCAAGAGTTTGACCAACCTCGATATCGATCATCGCGGTCGTGTCTGGGTCTGCGAAGTGGTCAATTATCGCCGCCACAACGGCGAACGACCCGAAGGGGACCGGATCTTGATCCTCGAAGATACCAATCAAGATGGCATCATGGACCAGTCGAAGGTTTTCTATCAAGGACGCGATATCGACTCCGCGATCGGACTGTGCGTGCTGGGCAATCGCGTTCTGGTCAGCGCTTCGCCGTATGTGATCGAATTGATCGATGAGAACGGCGACGATGTACCGGACAGTAAACGAGCGATCCTTACCAAGACCGGTGATCCGCAACACGATCACTCGGTCCACTCGTTCGTGTTTGGTCCCGATGGCAAACTCTATTTCAATTACGGCAACACCGGCCATCGATTGTGCGATGCCAGCGGCAACCCGATTCGAGATCGATGGGGACGCGAAATCAACGACTCAGGAAAACCCTATCGCCAAGGGATGGTCTTCCGATGCAATGAAGACCTTAGCGATATGGAAGTCCTCGGGCATAACTTCCGAAACAATTACGAGGTTTCGGTCGACTCGTTCGGTGCGTTGTGGCAATCGGATAACGATGATGACGGCAATCGAGCAACGCGCATCAACTTCGTAATGGAGTTCGGCAACTACGGGTATGTCGACGAGATGACCGGCGCGGGATGGCAAGCCGAACGGACCAACTGGGAAAAGGAAATACCCCAGCGCCATTGGCACCTTAACGACCCAGGCGTGGTCCCAACCATGTTGATCACCGGCGCCGGTTCGCCGACCGGTATCACGGTATACGAAGGAAATCTGCTCCCTGAAAAATTCCGCAATCAAGTTATCCATTGCGATGCCGGACCCAATGTCGTTCGAGCTTATGTAGCAACCAATGAAGGAGCAGGATACAACGCAAAGATTGAGGATCTCGCGGTCGGTGAGTACGATCGCTGGTTTCGACCTGCCGATGTCGCGGTCGCGCCTGATGGCTCGCTCTTTGTGACCGATTGGTACGACCCAGGAGTTGGTGGCCACAACATGCAAGACATGGAACGGGGCCGACTGTTCCGGTTGGCACCCCCAGCAACCAAGTACGTGGTTCCCAAGTTTGACTTCACCACTCCCGAAGGGGCCGTCGCTGCGCTTGCAAGTCCGAGCCAATCTGCTCGGTATCTCGCGTTCAAGGCACTCGAGAAGATGGGACCGCGATCGATCGATGCGCTCACCAAGATGTCTCAGGATGCAAATCCTCGGATGCGCGCTCGAGCATTGTGGCTGATCGCCCGATTGGGAGATGCAAAGTCCACGTTCCAACGGGCCGCGAAAGACGACGATGAAAACGTGCGAGCCACAGCGATTCGCATCGCTCGGCAAACCAAACTGCCAACCTCTGATTTTGTACCCACACTGCTCAACGATTCGAGTCCTGTCGTGCTGCGAGAACTCGCGATTGCGTTGCGTGAAGACACCTCGAAGGAGATGCCTCAGTATTGGACGAAACTGGCACAGCGCTTCGATGGCAAGGACCGCTGGTATCTCGAAGCGCTCGGGATCGCTGCTACCGACCGTTGGGATGAATGTCTTGCAACATATCGAGACCAAGTTCCCTTTGATCGAGCAAGCGATGCCCAGCGATGGATCGCATGGCGAGGTCGAGGTCAGGTTGCTGCGGAATTGCAATCGAAGTGGCTCGTCTCCGACAAACTCGATAACGAGACTATCCTGGGCTTGCTGCGTGCCGTCGACTTCCTCTCGGCGGAGCAACGCAAGACCGCGCTCCAGCCTGTTCTCAATACCGATTCCTCGCGACCCGAGACCGTGATTGAGGCGTTGATGAAGCTCGAGAGTGTGGATCTCGAGAGTTCGCCTCGTTTGGCACAAATGGTCCGTGACTACATCGAACGCTTAGGGAACGATCCTCGGCAGTTGAAGATTCTGCAGAAACTTCGCGTCTCCGGATTGACCGATCAACTGATCGATCGAGCGGCGTCTTGGGGGCCATCGACTCAAGCGGTCCAGGCTATCGATATGGCCTTGGAGTCGGGTGGAGGAGCGAAACTTTGGGATCGACTCTCCGCCAAGGAGCCAAGCGATGTAGCACAGGCTCTGTCGAAAAACCTTTCCCTCAGCAATCGCCGCGAGGCTGTTGAATTGCAGCGCAAGCTTTTAGAAAACGATTCGGTCGCTAAGAGCATTCGCGTCGAAGCTGCTGTCGGACTCTCTCGCAACAAGGCCAATCATCCGGTCCTGATCGAATTGGCTCGCGATGAAAAACTTCCTGTCGAAGCTCGTCCGCTCATCGGTTCAGCATTGCGAGCTTCTGAGGATGGCGAGCTTCGCAAGATCGCAGAGCAGCTTTTCCCGATGCTCAAATCGAATCAGAATCCGTTGCCACCGATCGATGTACTAGCGAAGAAGAAGGGGAATGTTGA
>JAGWWZ010000168.1 GCA_018970165.1 Planctomycetota bacterium
TGTCTTGGTAGCCGGTTTTTCGTCGGTTTTATTCAGCGATACCAAAGATCACCGCGTATTCGCTTCGCTCGGTATCATCACTCTCGTCGTAGCCCTCCTTTGCGATCTCTTTTTGTTGCCGGCGCTGCTATCTTATTTCCATAAGTCATCGCCCATTGCAAAACCATCGACCTGAACGTGCAGAGCGTGCTGAGATGCCATCCACCGAGGAAATTCTCCAGAAAGCTTGGGACATCCACCAAAAAGGGAACACATCAAAAGCCTTTGAGGTGTATCGCGACGTAGCCAATCGAGAACCCTACAACGCGGTCGCGTGGTGTTATCTCGGGATTGCATTGCATGATTTGAAGCAATATGCCAATGCGGTGATGGCGTATGAGCAGGCTCTCAAGTTGCAGCCTCATTTCCCGATCGCTTTGAACAACATGGGAAATACGCTTCGCTATCTCGGGCGTATCGAGGAATCGGATGCCGCGTTTCAAAAGGCGATCGATCAGCAGCCCGGATACTTCAATGCCTATCGCAATCGCGGAACCCTACACGCATGGTCTGGAAGGATCGATCTCGCGTTCAAGTACTACTACCAAGCGATGGAGTTGCAACCGGATGACGCCGAGCTCCATCGCAACCTCGGGGTCATCCATCTGCTGCAGGGTAATTTCGAAGAGGGATGGCGCGAATATCGATATCGATGGCAGTGCCGCGAAGCGATACAGCATCGTTACCCGCAACCCAAGTGGACAGGCCAAGACCTCAAGGGCAAGACGATTCTCCTCTACAGCGAGCAAGGTTTAGGCGACACGATCCACTTCGTTCGCTTTGCCAAAGTTCTCAAGGATCGAGGAGCCCGTACGATCCTGAACATGCAGCCGCAGCTATTGGCACTCCTTCAAGGGTGCCCGGGTATCGATAGCATCGTCCCCAATACTTGGACAGTGAGCGAGCCCTTCGATTACCACTGCTCACTGCTCGATGTTGCCGATGTCCTCGGTATCCGAGCGGACAACATACCCGCCGATGTTCCCTACATCCGCATCCCGGAAAATCTGGTTTCCTACTGGCGAGCTCAACTCACTCGCACTCTTCCCCCGGCCCGTATGCGGGTGGGAATGGTGTGGCAAGGGAATGCGGATCATCAAGCCGATATGTTCCGATCCTTTCCCCTAAAGGAACTCGAGCCCCTTTGCGATGTGGCGGGGATCCAACTGATCAGCCTGCAGTTCGGCAAGGGAAGTGAGCAAGTCCAGGTTTGGAAAGGGAACCAACCGATTTATGCGCTACCCGACAATCTCGATCAATCCAGCGGTGCCTTCATGGATACTTCCGCAATTTTGCACCACTTGGATTGGATTGTAACCAGCGATACATCGCTCGCGCATTTGGCAGGAGCACTGGCTCGGCCTACGATGGTAATGCTCGGCTACACTCCCGATTGGCGCTGGTTGCTCGATCGCGAGGATAGCCCTTGGTATCCCACGTTGCGATTGTTTCGTCAGCCTCGCGTCGGAGATTGGCACTCGGTTGCACTCCAGGTACGACAAACCCTCGAACAAGCCAACCCAACTCCTGCATGAACCCTTCAACGATCGACTCCATCGCGACCAACAGCGAACCCGGGGAATATGTTCATGGTATCCGGCCGCTGAAGATAGGTCGCGTCAGCATCGGGTTCCCTGTGGTTCAGGCAGCTCTGAGCGGCTACAGCGATTGGCCCATGCGCATCATCGCGCGTCGTCACGGTGCATCCTATTCATTGTGCGAAGTGATGCTCGATCAGTTTCTGGTCAGTCTCAAGGATCGGAAAAAGACCCAACACTTCCTGTACAACACCCCCGAAGAGCAACCGGTCGCCGGGCAATTGATGGGCGCGGAACCAGAACAGTTCGCGCTCGGTGCCCAGAAGCTGGTCGAAGCAGGGTTCGCAGTCATCGATATCAACTTTGGCTGTCCCGTCCGCAAAGTGCTCGGAAGATGCCGAGGGGGATTTCATCTCAGCCAACCCAGTGTCGCTCTCGAAATCGTTCGAAGAACTCGCGACCGAGTTCCTTCGGATATTCCCGTCACGATCAAGATGCGACGAGGCATCGATGACACTCAGGAGAGCCGCGATCGATTCTATGAAATTCTCGATGGAGCATTCGCATACGGCATCGATGCCATCACAGTTCATGGTCGAACGGTCGAACAACGGTATGTGGGACCGAGCCGTTGGGAATTCTTGACCCAGGTGAAACAGCACGTTGGCCCCAATCGCATCATTCTCGGCAGCGGCGACTTGTTCAGTGCTGAGGATTGTTTGCGGATGATGCGGCAGACGGGCATCGATGGAGTCACCGTCGCTCGTGGTTGTATCGGAAACCCGTGGATCTTTCGCCAAGCCCGCGCGATCTTTGCAGGCCGTGAACTCCCTCCCCCGCCCAGTGTCCTCGAACAACGCGAAGTCATGCTCGAACATTTCCGACTTGCCGAGCAACTCTACGGCGCCGAGCGAGCCGGTGTCCCCATGCGCAAGTTCGGTATCAAATACTCTGCATCCCATCCCCTGGGGCTACAGGTTCGAGACGAGTTTGTGCGTGTGAAGGATTTCCAAGGCTGGCTCGCTGTGCTCGATCGCTGGTATGCCGAAGACGCCCCAGGTGTCTATCCGAGCCGCAGTCTCTACGAGCAGGAGCAAGAGTGCGGATGACCCCCGCGCCGCATCGCATTTCCTTGGTCCGGGGATGGACATACTCGCCGGGTAGGTGGGAGCGAATCTTCCACGCCCCGACCCTTCCCGCGATTGTGACCCAAGTGCGATTGGTCATCACTCCATCGCCTGCCGCAGATTGGCAAATCCAACTCAACGGCCAAGAGTTAACTTGGAGCCAAGGGGATTCCCGATTAGATTGCGATATAAAGGATCGCTTGCAACCGAGCAATCGCCTAGTGATTCACAGCCATGACAGCACCGATTGCAACCCACCAATCCATGGCAGTCTGCCGTTTGAAGCCTACTTAGAAATATTCGACGAAGCATGAAACACGCAACGTTCCACCCTTGGTTCATGGTTTGCCTCCTGGTCACAATCGCCGTCGGTTGCACCCCGGTCACATTGACCGACAAGCCAGTGGTTGCCACCGGATCGGAAACAGGCACCGGATCGGAAACGGCTGCCGAAGAGGAACGTCCTCAAGAACAACCTCCCGCGACCAAGAAAGCGCCTGCGGCACCCGACAAGGTCGAGGAAGCTCCGCTCGATCCCAATGTCGATGTCGAAGGGCTATTGGCTGCAAGGCTTCCTGCTGAAGAACTCGACCTGGGTTGGATCCGATTGTTCGATGGCCAATCTCTGATCGGTTGGCGCAATGCGGGCAACGCGGATTGGCGTGTCGAAAAGGGTGAGATCGTCGCGACGAGCGGTGAATCGGGACTGCTGGTCACGGAAGTTCGTTTTGCCGACTTCGAACTGGAGCTAGAGTACCTGGCGGACGCGAACACCAACAGCGGCGTATTCCTTCGCACACCCGATCAACCGACCGATCCGAAATCCGATTGCTATGAGCTCAATATCGCACCTCCCGACAACCCGTTTCCCACCGGTTCGCTAGTAGGTCGCATCAAGGCTTCTGAACAACTAGATGAACCGGAGTCGGGAATGTGGCACACGCTCCATGCTTTGGTGGACCAATCGCATGTTCAAGCATGGGTTGATGGCCAGTCGTCGGCCGACTATCAAGATGATACCGGTCTGACGGCGGGAAAGATCGGTCTTCAGTTCCGCGAAGGTCCGATTCGATTTCGCAACATTCGCGTTCGCCCGATCGGATATCGATTGATCCCCCCTGCCAATGCATCGGACTGGAACGAACCCAAGGGAACGATTCAGTCGCAGTTCACCGACGCAGGAACGATTCTGATCGAGGGAGGGCGCGGACATCTTGAACTCTTGCAACCTCATGCCAACGTCGTGATCCAAGCAGCGGCGCTGACTCGCAGCGAGAACACCAACTCGGGAATCTTTTTTCGCTGCATCCCCGGCGAGGATATGAATGGATACGAATGCCAGATCCATCATGGATTCAAAGACGATCGACGCCGAGCCGTGGATGCTGGCTCCGGTGCGATCTTTCGTAGGCAGAACGCCAAGGCAGTGTTGAGCGACGAAGGACGCCCTGTCCATGTCACGATCATCGCTGACGGCCCACGCATCGCGACCTGGGTCGAAGGAGTGCAAGTCGTCCAGTGGGAAGACACCCGTGCTCCCAATCCCAATCCGCGCAAGGGCCTTCGCACCGAAGCCGGGACCATCATGTTGCAAGGGCACGACCCCGGTACCAAGATCGAGTTCCTCGGCCTATCGATCAGCCCACTTCCGTAACGGCACGCATTGCGTATTGGATGCGTAGGGAACTGCGAGATGATACACTGCTGATGGAGCTAACCCCCATCGGCCTCTTTGGATATCGCGCCATGTCCGCGACCAAATGGTATTCGCTCCCAGACAGTTCGACGCACAGCGCTTCAGCGTGGTTGATGCGGCAGTAGGAACTCCCCGAGCCGACACTCCCTGACGTCAAGCAGATGGTCGATGGGCGTACGGGTGGAACGTCCCTGAGTCTTCGAAGGGCGTGATGTTAGAAACACTGCAATAGCAGCCTCCGATCTGTTGAGGTTTGTCGAACCCCTGGAGAACCTAGGGATTCCCTATCACTTCGTGGGGCACAGCCACGGCGGTTCGGTGATCTGGAACATGTTGAAACTGGCCACTATCCAGCATCGGTCGCTGGAGCGGCTTCGAACATGGACTACCGTGGGGAGGGACTATTCATGTTTGGCATGGCGATCTGCGCTGCGTATCTGTTTTTGATCGTCGGTCTGATGTGCATTCGCCCGGTCACCGAATCGCTTCGGATTTGAGCGGAGTATCAACTTGAGGACGATGCCTTTGCGACATACCAATCGCGTTGGCTGGGGATCTGGTCGCAGGATGATGAAGCGATCGATGGCCTGCGAGCAACGTTGGATATCACCGTGTCCTTCCTAGGGAAACTGCAACCGAGGGAACGGGTGTTGCTGTCTGACAACCTCAATATACTGGCCAGTCCGATTTTCTGGGTCTTTGCTCCGTTGTACAACTTCTTAGTCCATCCGGTTGCTGACCGAAGTATTCGAAGCATCGTTGCTCGATCTGCGCAAGGGAATGACCGCCCAACTGCGAACATCATCGATGTTTCTCCCTGTCCCTTTGGACCGCTCAAGAAGCTTGCTCCGCCAATACCCGATAGCCTCAACAACGCGTTGCTCGCGAGTGCGGACGGAGCAGCGGGGGACGTCGCGCCCAAGCTCTGACGCTTACTGGTAGGCCCCTCGTTTACGCGTGGTCTGGAGTCCTTGTCCATTTGCGATTGTCAAACGTATTAGTTGTCACCCGTCGGGATCATCCAGCAAGCGTTGAAGGCGTATGCCGAGCTCGTTCGGATAACGATGCGGCCAACTGCCGTCAATCAATCCAACCGAAATCATGTCGAGCAAATGAACTTGGTCTTTCCGACGATACGAATTCAGCTTCATTCGCACGAGCGATTCGAGCGGCAGGGTGCGGAAATCGTCTGCAGTTTCCGAAGGTTCGATGTCGGGATTGGGTTCGATATCATCGGGACGGATCATCTGGCCGACCAGCATTACGTGCACGGCGTCGCGAGCGGAAGCATCGGGATCCTCCAAAAACATGTCCAGTCCAGCAGTTTTTCGATAATAGAAACCAGCCGCCTCCAGCACATGGCAAAGTTTCTGAAAATCTTCAGGGCGGACCAGAATATCGACATCTTGTGTAGTGCGAACCGCTGCCAAGTCCGCTTGAGCTACCCAGGCCCGGACCGCGTGTCCGCCGACGACGGCATACGGCACGCCAGATTGTTCCAACACGCTTACGGTTTTTCGTAGTCGTTCGTTTACGCGTTCCACGGCACGCTCCATCCGTTGCCAGAGCACCTCACCTTTATATCGAAACTCGATCATGCCGAACTACCTTTCAAAACCCATTGTAGCTCCGAACGTCGAGGAAATGCGTTTCCGTTCACTGTCGATGTCCGTTCTTTCGTAGAAACGCAACCATCCTCGGACGCGGACAGTCACAGCGAAGACATGGATGTTCTCATCACCGGCGTTCGGTAGCACGAATGAAATCTTGGGGATCAGGGGGCGACGACTGGACAGATTTCGTCCAAAATAATGAAATCTTCGAGATGTGTACCCCGTTGGATGTGAGTGAGCGATGCGAATGGTAAAGACGATGGCGATGTGGCTGGTACTGTTGCTGATCGTGTCGATCAGCGGCCCGCTATCCGCCGACGAAGGGATGTTTCCCATCAGCGAATTAGGCAAAATCGGCTTGGCAAAGCGGGGAATCGAACTCAAGCCAGAGGAAATCTTTAATGCCGATGGCACAAGCCTTGTGGATGGAATCTGCCGAGTCAACGGATGCACCGGCTCATTTGTTTCCGCCGATGGTTTGATCATCACCAATCATCACTGCGCGTTCGATGCGATCCAGAAAGGGAGTACAGCACAACGCGACCTGCTGACCGATGGCTTCATCGCCGCCAAGCGAGGCGACGAGATCCGGGCTCCCAACTACACCGTGCGTATCACCGAGTCCTACACCGATGTTTCGAGCGAAGTCCTCTCGGTGGCAAAACCCGAGATGACTTTTCTGGAACGAACCAAGGCGCTCGATCGGCGGCGCAAGGAATTGGAACTCGCCGCTGAAAAAGACAACCCGGGCATGCGTGCCGAAGTCGCGGAGATGTTCGTCGGAAAGACGTACGTCCTGTTCCTGTACACCTATCTCAAGGACGTGCGTCTCGTCTTCGCTCCACCCGTTTCGATCGGTGCGTTTGGTGGGGAACTCGATAACTGGGAATGGCCTCGCCATACCGGCGACTTCTCGTTGATGCGCGCGTACACCGCTCCGGATGGCAAGTCTGCCGAATACGCGCCGGAAAACATTCCTTATCGACCCAAACGTTTTTTGAAGGTCCAGTCGGCAGGTATCGATGAAGGGGACACGGTATTCCTGTTGGGATATCCGGGCCGCACTGTTCGGAATCGGACTGCAAGCTTCGTCCGCTACGAGCAAAACGTCCGATTGCCCACGATCGTCGAATTGTACAGTTGGCAGATTCAGGAAATGGAACGCGCCGGTGCGAAAGATCGTTCGGTCGCAATCAAACATGCCACACGTTCGAAATCTCTTGCCAATGTTGAGAAGCGATCGCGCGGCCAATTGATCGGACTCAAGAAGGCAGACACCGAGGTGCAGCGACTGGCCCGCGAAGCCGACCTGCAAGCGTTCATCAACAGTCGATCGGCAGAACTTGGCAAATACAAAGATGTCCTTCCAAGCATCGGTGCGGTCTATGAAGAGATGACCATTCGCGGCCCTTTGGAACTACATCTTCGGGAACTACGGACCGCTCCTCGACTGCTGTCGTTTGCTTTCACACTCGTCGATGCGGCCACCGAACGTGCCAAGCCGGACGTCGAGCGAGAGGCCCCCTACATGGATCGCAATCTGTCGCAGACAACGCAACAACTGTTGCTCGATGTCGGCGATTGGCATGGACCGACCGATCAACGAATGCTTTCGGGCATGCTACAGCGACTCAAGCGTATCCCAGAACACGAAGAGATCGAGCCACTTTCACGAGTTATTAAGTCCGGTGATTCGATCGACGGTATCGCCGCAACGCTGGTCTCCAAGTCGCGATTGGGTGATCCGGCATTTGTCCAGGAATGTCTCAAACGGTCGATCACCGAACTCAAGGCCACCGATGACCCTGCCCTGCAATGGATGATCGATCTGTATCCTCACTTCTTAAAGCTGAGAGAGAAAGAAAAAGAGCGCGAAGGCAAACTCAATCAACTCTATGGCGACTTGATCGAGGTGCAGCAGCTGCGGGAGTCGTCCGGTTTCTTACCCGATGCAAATGGCACACTTCGACTGACCGTCGGCAAGGTCGAGGCCTACTCGCCGGTCGATGCGATTGTCAAGACACCGATCACTACCGTCGATGGTCTCCTTGAAAAGACGACGGGTGTCGATCCGTTCATCACACCGACTCCTGTCTTAAAGGCGATTCAAGAAAAGCGGTATGGACCCTTTGCACACCCTCGATTAGGAAAGGTCCCCGTAGCATTTCTCTACAGCACCGACACGACGGGCGGTAATTCCGGTAGCCCGGTGATCAATGCACGCGGAGAGTTAATCGGGGTCAACTTCGATCGAACGTTCGAAGCGACCATCAACGACTTTGCTTGGGATCGCCGCTACAGTCGCTCAATCGGAGTCGATATCCGATTTGTTCTATGGATCATTAGTGAGGTCTACGGGGCGAAGAGCTTGACCGAAGAAATGCTGCGTTGAGTGATAGTGCCTGCTATCGTCTAACCCGTAGCTGGGGGTAGGGGATCATCGGAGAGGCTCCCCTGGCACGAGGCCTGCGGGGTGTTCGCGGTAATACCACGCGTTATGCCTGTCCTAGTTTGTGTTCTACCCTACCAAGTTTCCTTTACTTCCTCCCATATCTTTTTCAGTTCATGGGAGCATTGCTTGCATCGAAATGCGCCGTCATAGGTGAACCGCATGGTCCGGACTTGAACGTCGCGTTCGATTTGCGTGACATTACCTTTTGAGTCCTTATGCTGTTCTTTTCTTTTGACCATTTTCACGCCTGGTTCGCGACTGATCTCTTTTTTCTCCGTTTGTACCAACCCCCACCACTTGCCGCAGGCTGGGCACTTCGATGTCAGGCCGGATGCAATCACAGCGGCAACGATCCCAAGTACGATTAGAACAGGAACAATAACAAATAGAATTTCCATGGAAGTCTCTCATTTCGAGGAATGGTACTGACAATAATTCACGAATCACTCACTGGCTGCAGCATCGCCGGACGATACGTCGGCGTTTGATGAACTGGAACTCATACTTGCTACTTTGGAAATCGAGCCTTGCAGTGCCTCGTAGGATCTCGAACCAACGAAGCCATCTTGGATAACGCCCGACGAATCCAGAATGTAGGTAGTTGGGATAGCAGAGATGCGATCAAACGGAGTTGGCCAACCATCTCCAGCAACAATCGGATATGTGATCCCCTTAGATTTCACGAATTCCTCAAGCGTCGATTGCGGTTCATTGCTGATGCCGATGATGACGACTTTCTGGTCCTCCATCTCTACGGACAATTTCTGCAACGAGGGCATCTCAGCGACACACGGACCACACCATGTCGCCCAAAAATTCAGCACGACCGTCTTTCCCTTCAGAGATTCCAAGTCCATGGAATTCCCGTCGATCGTCTTGAGCATGAGGTTCGGGGCGGTCTTGCCGATCGCATTATCAACTCCGGATCCGCCACTCGGCGAATCGAGCCTCATTTTTGCCAATTGCTTTTGCATGTAGCCTGGAGCTAATGAATAGTTCGCTGCGTGATAACCAGCATACGACAGGAGTACCAAGGCCCCGGGAATGATAATGGAGGGACGGAGCGAATCGGCCGGAACGTCTGCCCAACCTTGGTCTGCCCCCTGCGTATCGGTTCGACTCGCGTTGAGTAAACGATTCAGGCGATAGACCTTTCGACTAAAGTTCGCGAGCAGGAAAAGAAACACGAAAATCGCAGCCAACGGAAGAAGCATCGCAGTTCCTCCGAAGGCTTGAAACAGTCCTCTCGGAAGCGCTGGTATGTACAGAAACATCAGTAAGACAACCAGAAAAATCGTTCCAAACAAAAGCAGCGACCCGAATCCTTGGACAGAATCAGTCCACTTTCGAACGTCTAGGAAATCTTTTGCTTTTGCACCCGGTTCATGCGTCGTTCTCGGCGAATCGGATTGCTCAATGCGCAGTATCCATTTGGCGAGCTGGTGCAGCATTGCAGTAAACAACAGTGCCTGCACAAACGTCAGAATCCCTGTGTTGAAGGATCCCAACCAAGTCAATGGCAGATCCCGCCAATAGACAATGATCGGCCAAAGGTTCGCGCAGAAAGAAACAGCCAGAGTGGCGAGTCCCCACGGTGCCACACGTGATTGCTGGGGTGCCGACATCGTGAGTACGATACCGATAATCAACGCGATCTGAAGAACGGGGTACAGCCAAGTCGATAGAAAACCCACGGCTTGCAGAGCAGGCATCGCATATGCCGGAAGGGAGAGCATGAACATCCCGGCCAGCATGGCGAGAATGATGATTCCTGCGATCAACTCAATAGCCAAGTGACTGATCCAGATACCTCGACGCGTCAATTGGAGTGACTGATTTTTCATTGCGACCTTCCTCTCTTCGATAAGACATCCAAATGGGGGGCACATGCGACCGCGATGAAAACGCATACTTCGGAACGCTTTGGACTCGCGGAACATAAAGAGAAGCGTCACTCGATGAAAAATGTGCGCAAGCAAGTTTGACTTTTTCAGAAAAAATCAAAACTCCCTCGCGGCTCGGGGACCAGGTTGGCACGCCCAGAGCCCTTGCAAAAGGCGTTCGGGTGGCACGCTCTGAGCCCTTGCGATGGGTGTGTGTTCGATAGGCTCCCCAGTGGCCTTGTGCCACTGGAAGCCAAGCTTCATCGCTAGCAAGCGACTGGCACAAATACCGCCCCCCGGTTGCCTTGTGCAACCGGAGGC
>JAGWWZ010000010.1 GCA_018970165.1 Planctomycetota bacterium
CACTGCATCCAACGCTGTGTCCGCCGTGCCTTCCTGGCAGGTCTCGACCCTGTTTCGGGGAAGAATTACGAGGCCCGCCGCGAATGGATCCGGGCCCGCATGGAATGCTTGGCCTCAGTCTTCGGGATCGATGTCTTGACCTATGCGATCCTATCCAATCACATGCATGTGATCTTGCGGACCCGTCCTGATGTCGTGGCCCAGTGGTCCGATGAAGAGGTCGCACGCAGGTGGCTGAGCATTTTCCCTGGCCAAAGAGTCGATGAATTCCTGGGTCAACCCACCCGGAGCAGCATTGATGCCCTGGTTCACGATCAAGCCCGGATGACCGAGGTCCGGGAGCGATTGAGTAATCCTTCGTGGTTCATGCGTGCTCTAGCCGAACCGATCGCTCGATTGGCCAACCAGGAAGATGAATGCACAGGCAGGTTCTGGGAAGGGAGGTTCAAGGCCCAGGCGATCAAAGACGAAGCAGGCTTGTTGGCTTGCAGCATGTACGTCGATTTGAATCCGATTCGTGCTGCGATGGCGCTGACTCCCAAGGAATCGCTCCATACATCGGCATATGACCGGATCGCAGGTCTGGAAGGGGAGAAACTGAACTCTGCCGCCTCCGTTCCGGTAGTAATTGAGACCGAGGAGGCGGGTCGTATTCGGCGGACCTCGACCCCGGACCAGTTGCGTGCTCGTCGCTCGGAATCGCGGCGTATGCGGCGAGGGAAAGCGATTCTGCGTGACGCGTGGCTATCGCCACTGACGCTCGACGAGCGAGGTAAACCAGGACCGCAGAAGAGCGACTCTGGGGTAAGGGCGAGCGATAAGGGGTTCCTGTCGATGTCGCTGAAGGATTACTTGGCGTTGTTGGCATGGACGGGTAGTAATCGTCCGAGTCTAGGTAAGCCGAAGGGGACACCGGAGGTGGAATCGATTCTGAAACGGTTGGGGATCGATGGATCGCTATGGATTGACTTGGTATGGAGGTTCAAGAAGTATTACCAGGGTGCGGCAGCGGGAACGCCTGACACGATGGCCCGTCACGCTGCGGAACATCAGCATCGCTGGCGCCGTGGACAAAGAGCGGTCCAGCACATCTTTGCCGCGACTCATTGACTTCCACTGACAGGACCTACTGCCGAAGTGAAAGCGGGAACTCAGGCTGATACGTTGGCCTATTGCGAGATCTATGCACGAGTCTCTTGGAGCTTTCGGACATTCCCGTGCGAATGGCTCTGAATTCCAAATGCCACATCGAGTTTTTTAGTCGTACTCACAACTCTCTCCCTGCCAAGAGCATAAGAGATTACTCGGATGTATAGAGGTTTTCGGATTGTTAAGTGGGCAATTCAATCGATGAAATGTGAATCGAGAGGAAAAATTGGTGGGTGGCACGTAAAAAGCTGTTTCTTTATCTACCTTGGAATTTCAGAATGCCAATGCCGCAGGGAGATACTTGGCGATGAGATCTTCGTAGTAGGGGCGTAGTAGTTTCCAGTCTGGCGGCGTTGGGCATTTGGAATACAGGTCATAGGGATTGAATTTCCGTACCCAGGGGAGCATGGCTCGATCGTGGTCATCGCACAACCAAGCGTACTGTTCCTCCCGGTGCCAAGCATAAAACGAATGGTAGCGGATCATGTACAGAGCGGGCTCAGGCAAATACGGAGCCATCACATGATACAAGTACTCGTCGTGTCCCCACGACATCAGGATGTTCCGGAGTCCACAGCCAGGTTCGTAGATACCGGGCTCGGTGCTCAAGACTGGATCATGCGAATCAGGATTCTCTGAGAAAAACTCGCTGTACACAACTCGTTCGTTGAACCGGCAGCCCACGGGAAACGTGTCTCCAACGACTGCCCATTGAGGTTGCCCCCATAGGCATAGCACTTTGCCCAGATCATGCACGAGCCCTGTCAGCACGAACCAGTCTTCATGACCATCGGCCCGGATCGCTTCGGCGCACTGGAGCAAGTGTTGCAGTTGGTCGAGTTCGATGTCCGGGTCCGAGTCATCGACGAGCGTGTTGAGAAAATCAAGCGCCTCAAAGGGGCTCATCTTCTGTCGGTTTAGTTGCAAAAACTCAGCCCGCCGAGCCCGTACAAACTCGAGCGTCTGATGCCGATGGTTCTCGCGATAGAAATCGCGGACGGTCTCTCGCCCCGGATTGTCATAATTGCGGTAATCGCTTTTCGCTTTCTGTCCTGGTTCGGGATAGACCTGCTTTTCGATAAACTCTTCAACTGCATCGATATCTTTCATAATTCATTACTCTGCAATTTTGGGCTGGAAGGCATTGAGTGCCAGTGTCATCACCAGGGTGGATAGCGTTCCGATGGGTGCGTACCAAGGCCATGCCACGATGGGTTTGCTCATCGCACTGGGAATGTAAGCAGCCATCACGACGCAGAAACCGAAGAACATTCCCAGCAGCGCTGCATTGGAGGAAATCGGTTGTTTCAATATGCCTAGCAAAAACAATCCGAGCACCATCCCGGTGGTAAGCCCTGCGACGGACAAGACTTGGTCGATCACACTGCGAGGGCTATCGATCTGCCATGCGGCAAGGGCGACGCCGATTTGCGCGATACCAAAGATCAACGTCAGCAGCCTTGACACTTGCAGGTATTGAACTTCGCTCTTGTCTGGCCTGAGCGGTTTGTAGAAGTCTGCGACCGCGGCGCTGGCACTCGAATTGAGCGAACTCGAAAGGGTCGACATGGCCGCCGCCAGCACGGAAGCGATCACCAATCCCACCAAGCCCATTGGAAGTTTTTCCACGATGAATCTGCCAAACACCTGATCGTTGCGAATATCGGCGGGCAGTTGCCATGCACCCGACTGTGAGTAAACGTACAATCCGACCCCGATTAAGAGGAATAGCAGGAATTGAAGGAAGACGACGACACCACTGGTGACCAGTGCGGCGCGGGCATGGTTGAGGTTGCGAGCGCACAGATACCTTTGAACCATGATTTGATCGGCGCCGTGGCTCGCCATACTGAAAAAGGCGCCCCCGATGACACCCGTCCACAGCGTGTAGGTGATGGCAGGATCGGTAGATAGATCGATCAGGGTTAATTTGCCCGCAGCGCTCCCCGCTTCGAAAAATCCGTTCCAACCGCCCGGGATATAGCTCACCAGCAACCCACCAGCCACCAAGGCGCCCAGCGTATAGATCAGGAACTGAATGCAATCCGTCCACAACACCGCCTGCATACCTCCCATGTAGGTATACACCACCGTGATTATTCCCATCGTGAGGATGGAAGCTGGCATGCTCCACTGCGTGAACTGCTGCAAAAGAAGCGCGGTCAGGAACAGCCGCAGTCCATCAGCGATCGTTCTCGTCAAAATGAAAAGGAACGAAGCCGAGCGTTGCACTCGAGCGTCAAATTTATTTCTCAAGACCTCATACGCGCTGATGTACTGACCTTGAAAGTATCCCGGGAGCAAAACAATCGCGATAAGGACTCGCCCAATCAAATATCCCAGAGCCAATTGGAGAAACGTGAGATTCCCACCCTTGGGATTGAATGCTAGACCGGGGACGCTCAGAAACGTGACGGTACTGGTTTCCGTCGCCACAATCGAGACCAGCACCAGCAGCCAAGAGACTTCGCGGTCGCCGACGAAGTAGGTGTGGATATCCTTTTGTCCCTTTCGGAACATCGCCCCCACGAGAGTACTGGCTGCCAAGTAGAGGATGATGACTACCAGATCCACCAAATGCAGCGAGTAAGAAAAGCCCGCATTCTCCAAAGGTTTACTCCGAATAGATGAGATAAGGTTTTCGTGTTGCGAGGAAATCGTTTTCCTCAGCATCCCACTGCTGGAAGATATCCGACCATGGTATCTGTCGTTCGATGGCTTGTCTCTCTCGATCTCGTCCAAAGAGCAGATCAATGGCCAATCGGTCACTCACGAATTCGTAGATTTCGGTGCGCCAGGCGAAACAGGATGGGTTCTGATTTCGCAACTCTTGCAGAATCGCTAAGCCCGACCGAACAGACTGGAACAACTCGCGGTCCGTCACATGCAACTGCACGCCACCGCAGAGTTGCCCCTGCCATTTTTGAAACGTCGGCCTGAAGTTTACGGGACGGAACGTCACGCCCGGCAAGCGGAGATCATTGAGTGCTTGCGCAGTTCTATCGGCATCCAACCAAGGGGCTCCAACGATTTCAAACGGTCTCGTGGTCCCCCGCCCCTCGGAGAGATTCGTCCCTTCGAAAAGGCACTGACCGGGATAAACAATCGCTGTGTCGAGCGAAGGCATGTTGGGGCTGGGCATGACCCAAGGGACGGTGGTCTGATCATGCCACAGATTGCGGCGATACCCTTCGCATGCCATGACTTGCAAATCGCCTTGTAGCCCGAGTTGTCCTCGGTAGAGCTGCGCGAGTTCGGCGATGGTCATGCCATGTCGCGTAGGGATTGGGTGAACCCCAACGAAGCTTTCCCATCCCCTCTGCAGCATCGGTCCTTCGACGATCTGGCATCCGAGAGGATTGGGGCGATCGAGTATGAGTACAGGTAAGTTCTGCGCAAACGCGACTTGCATGCAATACAGCATGCTCGCCTGGAAGGTGTAGTACCTGCTCCCGACATCTACGAGATCGACGACCAAGATATCGATCTTCCGCAAATCGGATGGGTTTGGAAACAGAGAGGATACATCGTTTCCGTAAAGACTAATCAACTCCGGTAGATTTGGTGGAGCGTCGACGGCAACAGGTTCAAGGTCTTGGGCATGAGCGTGAAAACCGTGTTCCGGGGCGAAAACAAGTTTCAGATCCCCCCCCAATCCGTCGCGAAATAGCGAGAGGGTAGGGCGCAAGAGCGAATCGCAGGCGGGAGCATGAGTAAGCAGCCCGACACGCTTGCCTCGCAGCAAGCTGAATTGCGAACTTGCCAACCGGTCAATGCCAGTCCGAACATTGGATTTCATCATCCGCCTATCATCCGAAGATTGACGCTTCTAAACAAGTACACTCGGCGTCGCATATTGCGAATACATGTACTTAACAGCAGCATGCGCACTTCAATGGAGCGGATGGCTTACCCATTTTCCAGTAGCCACTGAACCGCCTGCCGATTCAGTTCGCCCGCGTCGCGTGCACCGAGCTTGCGCTTGATGTTCTCTCGGTGCGTATCAATCGTGTGGCGACTTAAATGCAACTGGTTGGCAATCGCTCCGCTGGTGAGTCCTTGCCCAATCATGCGAAAAACTTCCAACTCCCGGTTGGAAAGCAATTGTGTTGGTTCTTGGGGCTGACTGCCGTTTGTGAGCGCTTGCGAAATCAATCGACGAGATAGCTCAGGACTGACGTATCGATCTCCTTGCAACACACAAGTGATGGCTTCGAGAAGTTTTGACTGGGTCTCCTGCTTGTTGAGAAACCCTAACGCTCCAGCCCGCAAAGCACGCTCGCCATAGAGAGATTCTTGGAATGCGGAGATGACAAGTATTTTAATCCTCGAATCCCGCTCCTTGATCTGCCGGATCAAGTCGATGCCATTCCCACTTTTCAGCGAGATGTCGATGATCATCAGATCGGGTTTTTTTTCGGTGGCAATCGCCAATGCTTCGCTCTCGGTTTCCGCTTCTCCACAAACGTCGAAACCATTCTGTGCAGCAAGACTAAAAGCCAATCCTTGACGGACCAATGGATGGTCGTCGACGATTACGATCCTGGTTCGTTCCACGGTGATTATTCCCCAAGTTTACCGGACACAGGAGCTAATGGATCTCGCATCAGTTCATGGTTCGTTGGACCCAAGTGGCGAGGAAATATGCATCGGACAACCATCCCTCCCTCCGCGGCACGTTCCAATTGTAGGATCCCTCCGATGAGGCTGGCACGGTACTCCATGGTTCGCAATCCCATGCCGTGTGTTGTTGTGAAAGGATGAAAGCCACATCCATTATCCTTGATCTGGAGAATGAATCGACCATCGATGTCTTGCAGGTGGATCTCAACCCGCGTGGCGTTGCCATGACGTATCGCGTTGGTGAGGGCTTCCTGCGCAATCCGGAAAACGTGAGATGCCGTATTGTTGTCCTCGATCGACACATCTCCCGAGTAATCGAACTTGCAACTCACTCGAGGGCTAACACTTTTTGCCAAGGAATCTAATGAATTCCTTAATCCTTCCGCGTCGATAGGGACCGGCATGATGCCGTGAGCTAATTCTTGGACATGTCGGTGCGTGTCGGCCAGTCCCTGTGTCAGTCGGTCTGCTGCGTCCTGTAGAAGTCTCAAGGCGTCGGCATGCTTTTTCACTTCCGCCCCTTGTTTCGCAGCAATCTCCGGTGCCTTTGCTTCCGATAACTCACGCACGGTCTTGCGCACGACCCCTGCAAATAAAGACAATCCCGTCAACTCCTGCTGGATACCATCGTGAAGCTCGCAACTGATTCGCTGTTGTTCCTCGGAAACAATGTTGAGAAGGTGCCGCTGGAGTTTCTTTCGCTCGGTGACATCTCGGATAAAGCCGGTGAATTTTCGCTCGTGATCAAGCTCTGCGACTGAGAGTTCAATAGGGAAAATGGTTCCATCTCGACGACGACCGGAGGCTTCACGACTTCGGCCAATGATTCTGCGTTCACCCGTTGTATTGTAGCGCCGCAGATACCCGTCATGTTCAGTCCGAAAAGGATTTGGCATGAGCATATTAATGTTGTTGCCGATCAATTCCGTTTGCGTGTAACCAAACATCCGTTCGGTGGCGGGATTGGCGCTTGTGATCGTACCTTTCTCATCGATGGAGATGATGGCATCGGTCGCAGTTTTCAGAATGGCTTGCAGCCTTGCTTCGCGGTCGTAGAGTTCCTCCTCGGCTTTTTTGCGTCCGGATATGTCAAAATTCATGCCGATCCATTCGGTGATGATCCCGCGTGAGTCGCGAACAGGTACAGCGTGAACACTCATCCAGCACCACTCGCCATTGGAGCCTCGAATTCTTTGTTCATTCAGGTAGGGAATGCTGAGTTTTACCGAGTCGTTCCATTTACGTAGCGATTCAGGCAAATCGTCGGGATGAACCGTTTTCTTCCAGCCATCAGGCGGCGTTTCTTGATCGGATTGCTCCTTAAGATCCGTCCACGATGGCTGTGGTTCCGAAGTGCGTCCGGGGGCAGGACACGACCAGGTTACCGCGCTACTGGATTCCACTAGCAATCGAAAGCGATCTTCGATGCGTTGCATAGCGATCTCGGTCTGGGTTCGATCGATCAACTCTGCTGCTTGCCAGGCAAGCAAGTCCAGCAATCTCAAGGCACGCTCATCGAACCGTTTGGCGGTTTTGTAGTGCGTAGAGAACATCCCGAGAAGCTTGCCGGAACGACTGATCAGAGGAGTTGACTGCACGGATCGGATGCCTGCACGTCGCTGAGCATCTCGAGTCGACGGATCGCTGTAGACTGGGCTCGTCTGAACATCATCGACGATGACTCGCTTTCCGTCTTGAAGCGCGGTTCCACAGCTGCCGTGTCCCTTGGTTGCCGATTCCCAAAAACTCAGCCACCATTGCGGGAGACCTCGATGGGCGACGATCCGGAGTTGGTCGGTACCCGGGTCGAATAATTGAATTGTGCCATAGTCAGCGTTTCCCACGGCGATGGCAGTATCAAGGATTTCCTCGAATAGCCGCTCGACTTTTTGTTCACGAACGAGAAAGTCGCTCAAGTCGTGAAGACGAGTGATGGCATCAGCTTCTGTATGAAGTTGACTTATGGCTGTGGTGATTTTGTGCGCGGCTGACGCGACGCGAGATAAACTGACCAAAAGCCTCTGATCTTCGAGATCAAACTGCCGGTCCGGTCCGTGCGAAACGACCCAAAACGTACCTATCGGTCTGCCGGAATCATGAAAGGGAACCATGAGTACTTCGAAAATGGGAAGTTCCTGGCTCGACTTGAACGGCAACGAATGCTCATCTTCCTCAAATAGCATGGAGACGTTCTTCTCAAGTACCAATCCGCACATGCTCCCTTCCTGCGGAAGATCGCAACCAACCTGTTTCGCAAGTCGACCAGCCACGGCCTGCCAGTAGAGTCTTCCCGAACCTTCGCTGGGCTCCAAGATGCTGATCCCCGCAGACTCCGCTCGGCACAAATCCAGTGCGGTGTCGACTAATCGTTGCAACAACGTCTCCGGCGCATTAGCCATCGCCTCGTTGAGTACTGAAAGCGCTCGATTCTCCCCCTCATAGTCTGCCGGACGACTGGGACGAAGAGCTAAGTGTTCGTTTGCCAACATGGTCGTTTCTCAATCATGCCGATACGAATCTCCTGGTATCAACAGGAGCAGCGAGGAAGTCTCATCCCGCATCATCCAATGTTGTTTTGCGGTTTCTTCTTTCGAAGAGAAATCGTTTGGTTTTCTCAAATGATTCTTCACTTAGCTTAGCGAATCCATGCTCCTTGCCTATGGCGGAATCCGCCATCACGGAATGGCGAACGTCTCGATTTGCTCGCCGTCGAATCTTGCAACAATTAGGAGCATGAGCAATCGCAATCACGCGGTTGCGGGATCCTAGTGAATTCTTTGTTTTTCACAGGAGTACATGCAATGCGAATCGTAGTGGCAGACCGGGATTCCTCCTTTTTGGAACCGTTTCGATCGTTTCTTCACGCTCGAGGACACGAGGCATCGACGGCTTGCGATGGTGTGACCTGTTTGAATGCCCTCCGCGAGTTTGAGCCAGATGTTCTAGCGATCAGCAGCAATTTGCTCTGGGGGGGTAGCGAAGGAGTCCTGTCGTTGATGCGCGAGGATGGAAAGTTGCGAGACATGCCCGTGCTGTTGTTGCAGGAGGAGTGCGGCGATCTCGCCTTGCGTCTCCACCCGATGGTGACCTCAACCACACGTCGGCCTTTTCGATTCGATGAATTGATCCAACAGTTGAAGTTTCTTGCGATCCTCGGAGAGGATGAATCGTGTGAGGGTGAGAGAGAGATTCCCTCAGTCGCAAACCGGATCTTGGATGTAGAGCAAGCTATTTGGAATGCATGAGACTGCTCGTTCTGGCAGAATCGATAGCATTTTTCCCATGTTTCGAAAGGAAGAAAGAAATGTCAGGCACGATTGAGAAAAAGAAAAAGAACGAAGTGACGGGAACAAGCGGTTCGCACGGTGCGATACGTGATTTCCCGAAGTTGATGCGAACCATGCAGAATGAGTTCGATGAACTATTCGACCGATTGGCGAAGAAAATGCCATCATCACTTTTTGAAATGCAACGCGACAGTGCTTGGGGCCTCGATATGGAGGACCAGGAAGACTGTATCGTCTTGCGAGTCGAAGCACCTGGCTTCGAGCCAAGTGATTTCGATTTGCGAGTGACTGGTGATCGACTGGTCTTGAGAGCAGTCCGCAAAAGCGAGACCAAGGGCAAAGAAGGGGAATCTCAGGAAGAACACCGATGCTACGAGTCGATGATTCTGCCGCCGGGAGTCGATACGGCAAAGATTGCCGCCCAGTACCAAAAGGATGTTTTAACGGTCACGATCCCGAAAACCGCCGAAGGGCGCGGGAAAAAGATTGAGATCAAAAACCCATGATCGCCCAAGAAGGCATCGTGTTAACGTGAGTTACTCCTCCGGTCGCGTTGGGGTTGGTTTCGGATTCGAATGCAGCACACCATGATCCCATCCGGAATTCCCCTAACGAGATCGCGTCATCCGCTACGCAATAGCTGAAAAACCTGCACGGCTACGAGTGTAGCGGATGACGTTTTCAACTAGGCATTCATTCGCTGGTGAGACCAGCACGCGAGAGGTCTGTTATGCCAAAAACAATTTCACGAATGATCCTCGAGCAACATGTCGAAATCCCCGCTGGTTATCGCCGCCTTGGAGGAATCCTACGCGTGCCGCAACGTGCTCTCGGAGTCGTTGCGTTTGCGTATGGCAGTGGCAGTGGACGCTTCAGCCCGCGAAATCAATATGTAGGTCAAGTTCTTGAGGAAGCCGGTTTGGCAACTTTGTTGCTCGATTTGCTCGAAGAGGACGAAGCGGATGACCGTGACATGGTCTTCAATATCGAGTTGCTCGCGGACCGCTTACAGATTGCTAACGACTGGCTTGGAGAGCAAAGCGAGACTCGCGACCTGCGAGTTGGCTATTTCGGCGCTAGCACCGGTGCGGCGGCAGCCCTTCTAGCCGCGGCACAAAAACCGCGTAATGTCAGCGCAGTCGTGTGTCGTGGAGGACGACCAGATCTCGCACTGGACTTACTGGAATTTATTCAAGCACCGACGCTCCTCATTGTCGGGGGGAACGATCAGGTTGTTCTTCAACTCAATGAAAAGGCATTTCGTTGGCTTCGTTGCGAGAAGAATCTCGCGATCGCGCCCAAGACGCCCCACTTGTTCGAAGACCCCGGAGCACTCGACGAAGTGACGAACTTAGCAAAGGAATGGTTCCTAGCTCACGTGCCCGAACAGTCCTTTGAAGATCACGGCCAACGGCATCGCAGCGAGAGTTATCGTTTGCACTAATCACCGATCCGATAACTACTAGCCGCTTCGGTGGTATCCGCGGTCTTCGGGTTTCTCGGACAGGCTACGAACTACGACTATGTTCGCTAGAGATAAGTTGATGACCATGTTTCGAAATCGCGAGGATGCAGGTCGCCGCTTGGCCAAGGTATTCCAGGGGCAAAAACCTCACAATCCTCGCATCCTGGTGATTCGTATGATGCGAGAGTACTGCGTTCCACGACTTGAATCCGCGAAATAAAAGATCGGTATCTCACAACGGTTGCCATCGCGAATGGGAAAATGTTTTTTGACGATGCGATACTACTTTGGAAGGGTAAAACTATGGAGCTTTTAACGAGATCGGAATTGAGGACCTTGCTGGCGGAGCACGATGGTCCGTGTGTATCCCTGTACATGCCAACGCACCGCGGAGGGTCCGAAGAGGATCCGATTCGATTTCGGAATCTTCTCAAACAAGCAGAGGCAAAACTCGCAGCCCAAGGAATGCGCAGTCCTGAGGCCCGCGATTTTCTTGCAGCCCTTCAAGATTTCCAGGAAGTGGCGGACTTCTGGTCTCATCAATGCGATGGTCTCGCGATGTTTGTATCTCGCGATTTTAAAGGTGTGTATCGATTGCCGGGGAAATTTCATGAGGAGGTACAAGTGGGCGGGCTTTTTCTCGTCACGCCACTCCTGCCACTCCTGCATGGGGAGGGGCGATTTTTCTTGCTAGCGCTGAGCCAAAACCACGTCCGCTTGTTCCAAGGAACAAAATTCTCCATGAGCGAAGTCGATCTTAAGGGAGTACCCAAGAACATCGAAGAAGCGATGCGTAATCATGATCGCGATGAAGTGCTGACGTTTCACTCTCGACGCACATCGAGCGGTGGATGGGGAGCAATCTTTGAGGGACACGGGGTCGGCATCGACGATGCGAAAGATGACTTGCTGCGATACTTTCGACAGATCGACCGGGGGTTGCACCCACTCCTCCGGGAAGAGCGGGTTCCACTGGTCCTCGCATCTGTGGAATACTTGCATCCAATCTATCGGCAAGCCAACACGTATTCCCATCTCGAGGAGCAGGGCGTCGATGGAAACCCCGACCGAATGAGCGCCCAGGAACTACACGATCGAGCATGGGAAATCCTCCGGTCGCAATTCGAGCATGGGCAGCAAGAGGCACTCGGTAGGTATCAGCAAGTGGTCAAGCGAGGAAACGCTACCGACGATATAGCCAAGATCATCCCCGCCGCATACCGTGGCGAACTGAAGTCGCTGTTTGTCGCATCGAATACTGCCGTTTGGGGAACCGTGAGCCAGAGTAGCGATCAGTTTGAGATTCATGATCAGCCGAAGTCTTCGGATGAGAATTTATCAAATTTCGCAACCGTTCACACTCTCCGGCACGGAAATGCCGTGCATGTTCTCCCTGTTGAGGAAATGCCTTCTGGAGCAACACTAGCTGGAATTTATCACGCAACGCATGCGTGATCGAAATCCGAACAGCTTGTTGCTCCGAAGTTTTCGATGAATACGGCTTCCTCACTCAACCATAATGGGATGGGGCAAGCCGCGGGGATCGAGTTCCACAGCAATCGTCTCCCATTCGATGGGTCCCTCGGGTGGGATATTTAATCGAACAGCCCATCCGTACCAAATGGGAGGATCGACTGGATAGTAGTCGAAGACAAAATTTCCGAGACTGTAGACGATTGGCCGACCTCGGTAGCTGTCGACGGTTTGCACCACGTGCGGATGAGCCCCGATCACGGCGGTTGCTCCTGCGTCGATCAGTCGCTTGGATACCAACTGCTCACGTTCCCCTGGCATCGGCACCATCTCGCTTCCCCAGTGGATGTAGGGGATGACGATGTCGGCGTTGAGGGTCTTTTTCGCGTATTCGATATCTTCAATCGCCCACTTAGGTCGAAAGGGTGCATTGCCAGCGCGTGACTCTGTCGCTTGGTAATTCTTTTTTTGGAAATCGTTGTAGCCTAGCAAAACGATCCGTTTGTCTCGCACCTCGAGCATCAAGCCGCTACGCGCCGAGTCGATGTCATCGCCACCTCCGAAATATCCGACATCCGCCTTCTTGAGAACATCGAGGCATTCGAGCAGTCCGTCCGGGCCGAAATCGAGCGTGTGGTTGTTCGCAACACTCAAGGCATGAAAATATTTCTTCAGGTAATTCTCTGATCCTTGTGCTCCTCGAAAGATGTAAGGCTTATTGACTTGCTGTCCTCCGCGACCGAGGACGCATTCCAAGTTGCCGATCGTAACATCTGCGTCGAGCAAAAATTGCGAACAATGCTCAAACGGATCGATACCCGAAGCGATCGCATGTCCCGGTCCATTATCGAGCATGATGTCTCCGACGAACAGCAATCGAATCGGACGATCTTTTTCGTGCTTCTGAATCTCCCAAGGAGTCATCTCGGCGACCACGCGAAAACCGAGATTGACACATCGCGTATCGATGGTGTTCCAGTTGCGGAAGCTGGAACGAGCCCAAAGCGGAAACGAATTCCAAGCACCCCCACGGCGGACTTTCACGACCCCTTGTTTCGGCCCTTGAGGATCCTTCGTCGGTGAGTAGCTGTAATACTTTTCATCATGCCAATCCGCGGTCCATTCCCAAACGTTCCCATGCATGTCATAGATCCCAAATAGATTCGGGGCGTAAGAGGCAACGGGTACGGGAAAGGGTGGAGGCTCCGAGGGGTCAATCTCGAGATCCTGCACCGCTTGACGAATCGTTTCGGGACGTGGCACAAGCGTACGGGCTTTGGATAAGATGTCGGTCTTGGTATTGCCGACCGAATAGTAGTCTTTTGTCCCTGCGCGGTTGGCGTATTCCCACTCGGCTTCGGTCGGCAGTCGGACGATACGACGTTGTTTGTCGGATAGCCAACGGCAATACGCTTGGCAATCCTCCCAGGTCACGTTGACGACGGGGTGCGAATCGGTTTGTGGGTAACCGGGATCAAGCCAAGAGAATCGAGGATCTCGTCCAAGGCATTTCCGAAGGGCCGGGTCATACCCCCAGCCGCCGGTACTATCGACTTCGGCTCGAGTCTTGTATCCGGTCTCTTCAGTGAATGCGCGAAACTGTCCGACGGTGACTTCCGTGCTCGCGATGAGAAACGGTTTGGTGATCTCCACCGGATGCTGCGGGTACTCGTCACTAAAGTAATCCGCTTCTCGCCCATACTCCGCGAAGTCCTTAGCTAGTTTATCTGCTGGGACTTGGGATCCCATCAGGAAACGGCCTGAAGGGATGGTGACCCATGTGATGTCAGTGGCAGGATTCGCTTTATCGTTGCTTTCGCGGGGCACGCTTTGCGCGAGACCGTATTCCAACATGGAAGCCCAGAAGATGGCAAACAGGAAGATTGCAACGACTCGACATGCGGAGATTGGCATTTTTTCAGTTTCCCGAAGCGATCATCATGAAAAACACACCGCATCGGATTGTAATTGCTCGCAACTCCTTTTCCGCAAGGATCGCCGAGAACCTCTCCTAGAAATCCTCTCAAGTTACCGAATGAGCCTGTGGAAAATCACTTAGCCCCTTATTTTTCGGTCAATTCCATCGTGAATGGAATCGCCTTGGTTTCACCATCGGTCTCGGTCATGACGGCGACGATAGTGGTGATTTCAGTGCCTTGTGGAAGCGGCTTGAATTGGAAGTTCATCGTGGTCATGGGCTGCTCTGGGGACTGGTTGGTACGAGTTTGCGTCGTACCGTTGAAGCTAAACCCTTGAACACTACCCGAACCGCCACCGCTCCCTGACTTGCCACCGGGAAGGTAAACATTGCCGTCATAGTCTACGAGCCTCAGGTCGAAGGATCCTGTGGCTTGTGTGAAGGCCTGGAACTTCTCGAATATGTTGCCGGCCTTCTTCATCAAACCAGTCTCGGGAAAAGTCATCTGCACCACGGTTCCTTGCTGGGTGGCTTCCAGTTTATGGAGTTGGAAAATCTCTCCATCCACTTTTTTCTTTTGAGGTTTGCTGTCGGTGAATACGGCGCTGACTTTTCGACCGGGTGTAATGAGCAACTCACCCTCGATGGTCTTGATTGCGGAGTCGGTTCCGCGCGGGCGGTGAACGTAGGCCGCGTAGCAACCCGGAAACTGCTTTTCAAATTGCGGGTAGGTAGTTCGAAGAGGTCGGGTGTCTTCGGACTCGTTGATGCTCCCGTCGGTATTGGTCAATTTGATCTTCGGCGACAACTCGATGAACTCTCGTTTTCCTTTGGCTTTCCCTTTTTCCGCTTCGATCTTGAGAGCGATACCCAAGTTTGCGGGGATTCCGCCTCCTCCATAGGTAGCTCCCCCGGTTCCAGTGAAACCACCCCCGCCTCCTCCCGCGGTCGTGGTTCCGAAGCCTCCGACGGCCCCACCAGTACCGTTCTGGTTGTTAAAAGTCTGCGAGTTACCGAAGTTGTTGGTCGTACCGAATGAGTTGCCTTGCCCATTTTGAATTTTGATATCCGGCTTGAAATCAAGCAGTGCTTCCATCCCGTCAAGCTTCCCAATACCGAGCAACTCGATCTTGTATCCTCCAACTCCGGTTGATCCGTTAACCCGTTGTGTCTGCTTTCGATTTGCGTTCCCCTTTACTTCCTGGCCAAAGAGAAGTTCAGTCCCGACTGGCGACAGAAAAAGTGCCACGAAGGCAAGACAACAACGAATGGAGGTCCCGCAAAACTTGAGCATCAACCTTCTACCTGCTGCAATTCGAACCACATGGAGCCAGAAACCTAATCAACGCATCTAGCGAGAGCAAAGGAACTTTTTTCGTCTGCCCCCTTCTTAGAGTTCTAATCGTAGCAAGTTCTATCAGAGGGGACCTGCTTTTGCCATCAACTCTTCAGAATTAGCTATCAGCAAGTGACATACGCCACGCTGGTTCCCGCAGAGGCTCATCGCCGCTTGGAAGCGGTCGGTGCAACATCGCATCGCATTCGATTTTCCGTCGCATCGGACATCCAAGCCGATGGCAGTCCGGCGGAAAGCTGGCTCATTCTGACCGACCAGGAAATCGCGGTGTTCGCGACCGCTTCTGAAATCGATGAAACATTCGAGTCGGCGGCGTGTGTGTGTGTCGGACTCGACCAAGTACTCGAGTTCCGCACGCGTTCAGCGGTTGGATCTGGCTGGTTGCAGGCTCGAACAGTGGACGGTTGGGTCGACTTGGTTCGGTTTTCCAACGCGATGGCGAGCAGATTTCACAAAGTGGCTCGGCGAATGGAACGATTGCGGGAGCAGGGATGGGAAGCGGGCGTTGAGCATGAAGAGCCGCTCGATCCGCCACGTTGTGGAGGTTGCGGTTTACGGCTTGAGCATGCGCACGATGAATGTCCGAGGTGCCTGCAGCGAGGACACATTCTTCGCCGAGTCGGGGCCATGCTTCGACCGCAATTGCGAGGCGCGCTGATCCTCAGCGCGCTAACGATCTTGGGAGTGTGCGCGGAACTGATACCTCCTAAACTGCAACAGTACATGGTCGATGAAATCCTCGGGAGCCAAAACGCAACTGCGCCACCCGCAGATTTTTCCAAGGCACTGCTCGTCGTGGTCCTGGCACTCGCCTCGACGCGACTCCTACTTTCCGTCGTAGCCGTCGCCAAGGGGCGCGTGGCGACTCTCATCGGAACCGGGCTGACGTCGGCGCTTCGCGAGCAAATGGTCCAAAAGCTTCAACAGCTCGCTGTGGTTTACTACGACCGCCATCAGGTCGGTTCAACCTTGAGTCGCGTTGCCCACGACAGCGAGGTGCTCCACGGTCTGATGCATCAATTGACCGGTGGCTTCCTCCTGCAAATGGTGCAATTGGTCGGCGTTGGTGCGATGCTCCTGTGGATCAATCCCAAGCTTGCCCTCTTCACACTGATCCCGGTACCGCTGGTGATTCTCGGCTCATGGGTGTTCTGGCAGAAGGTTTACCCCAAGCATTTCCGATTGCGCGACGCATCCACAAAGCAGTGGTCGGTCCTCAACGGGATGCTATCTGGAATTCGCGTCGTCAAAGCATTCTCGCAGGAAAACCGGGAATACGAACGATTCCAAAGGTCTAACGAGCATCTGCAACAATGGAGGTTGTGGGTCGATCTGACCAATGACCGGTATGCGGCAACCATGTCCTTGGTGTTCAGCCTCGGAGGATTGATCGTGTGGTACGTGGGCGGTCGGGATGTGATCGGCCAAGAAATGTCGCTCGGTCAGTTGATCGCCTTCCTCGCTTATCTCGCAATGTTCTACGCTCCTCTCAGTGCACTGTCCAACTTCACCACTTGGCTCACCAGTTTCTTGTCGGGGAGCAAGCGAGTGCTGGAGTTGCTCGATGCCCCCAACACGCTTCCCGAGCCTGAGTATCCAACCGCATGGGATCGCGTCAAAGGGCTGGTCGAATTCGATCAAGTCACCTTCGGGTACGATCGGAACCAACCCGTTCTTCAGAATGTCACACTTGCGATTCAACCGGGGGAGATGATCGGGATTGTCGGCCGCAGCGGCTCAGGGAAAACGACTATGGTGAATCTGCTCAGTCGTTTTTACGACGTGCAGGAAGGAAGTATCCGCATTGACGGTATCGACATCCGACAATTGTCCAGCACTCAACTGCGAGAACGGGTCGGCATCGTCTTTCAAGATTCCTTTATGTTTCGCGGAACGATTTGGAAGAATCTGTCTTACGGTCGTCCGCAGTCTACGATCGAACAAGGACTGGAGGCAGCCAAGGCCGCAGGTGCGCACGACTTTATCTGTCGTCAGGGCTTGGCCTACGAAACATTGTTGGGAGAGTATGGTGCTGGTTTGTCGGGTGGCGAAAAGCAGCGACTATCGATCGCTCGAACCCTCTTGTACGACCCTCGTATACTTATTCTCGACGAAGCCACCAGCAACATCGACGCGGAGTCGGAGCGTATCATTCAAAAAGCGCTGTCAAGATTGATTCGTTTGCGCACGACGCTGGCAATAGCACACCGTTTGTCGACGCTGCGCAATGCGGATCGCATTCTCGTGTTCGATCGCGGCCGATTGGTGGAGCAGGGCAACCATCATGAACTGCTCGTCCTCGATGGTCTTTATGCGAGGATGGTTCGGATACAAACCCAGGTCACTAAATCGACGCAGGTCGATCAGTTGCTCGCCGCCAGCGAGGAGCAGGAGAAGTCCACATCGCCTCCACCATCTGAGCCATCGGACACCTCCACCAGTAGCGATGATGACATTGATGAAACGCGTTTAACCTGGTTGGGACCAACGACTCATCGATTTGCGCTTGGATCTCTCGGACAACTGCTCGTGCAACAGCCCGCAGGTCCGGCGAAGGCACTGGAGCATCGAGCTTCGGGGGACCTAGGCGATTGTAGCGGTTGGTTTGTTGTGCGAACTTTTCCAGCGACGCATTCTGAGGCATACCTCAGCGTCCGTGGTTGGAATGAAAAAGGAGACGAGATCGAGTTGGGGATGGTAGCTCGATTGTCAGACTGGCCGCAAGCCGATCAAGAAGCGATTCGACGAGCGCTGAAACGCCGTTACTTGCTCCGCACGATTCATCGGGTACACCGTGTGGACCTGCGACATGGGTTTTTGGAGTTCCTCGTCGAAACCGACGATGGCAACACCGAATTCTTGATGCGTTGGAGTTCGAGCCAAGCAGTGGATTACGGTGAGTGCGGGAAGCTGATCATCGACACCGAAGATAATCGATACTTGATCCCAGATGCCAACGCACTTCCGCCTGCGGACCGCGAGCGATTTGAGCAATACGTCTACTGGTAGCCCCGTCTACGAGCATTGCTGCACGGATGATTCAGCGACCGGAAGATCGGAAATGGGCAGATGCGGGTGACTGGGCCAGTTGGCCGGCTTTGATCAGCCCTCCCTGGAGAACGGCGATAAATCGATCGCGGTGTTCCAGGATGGAGATATCCCCGAGGACATCTCCATCGACGACCAGAACATCCGCAAGTTTTCCGACTTGCAGGGTGCCGAACTCATCGGATCTGCCCATGATTTCCGCGCCGGTTCTGGTCGCGCAGCCGATCGTTTCCATGGGTGAGAAGCCTACGTAATTCACAAAGAATGAGAGTTCTTTGGCATAATCCCCGTGGGGATTCCATCCAAATCCGTAATCACCTCCCATTCCAAGGCGGCCACCTGCTCGCAGGATCATCAGGGCGCTTTCGCAACCGCCATCGAGTGTTTCTTGATGGCCAGCAATGACTGCGGGGGGCAGGCCGAACTCTGGACCTCGCTGGATACTCATGAGTTCGAAGTAGAGGGCAGGGACCACGGGAACATCGCGAGCGAGGAGTAAATCGAGAGCTTCTTGATCCATAAACGTGCCGTGTTCGATGGTATCGTAGCCTGCGCGAAGAGCGTTTTTGATCCCTTCGTTTGCCCGGCAGTGGCCGGTGACTTTCATTCCGTGGTTGTGGGCGGTTGCAACGACCGCATGCATTTCTTCAAAAGTCATGCACAGCGTATGATGATCGTTGACATCGGGTGATGCGGCATCGCCGGTAGGATAGGTTTTGACCCACTCGACGCCATCCTTGACCAGTTTGCGTACCGCGGCCCGGGCTTCGTCAGCACCGTTGACCAATAGCACAAGCCCTTCCATACCGATCTTTCGAAAATCGGGATTCCAATCCATCAGGCCGCCAACGCCGCAGATTTCGCGACCGCTTGCTGCGAGGCGAGGACCGGGGGTGATGTCGTTTTCGATCGCTTGTTTGAGCCAAACGTCGATATTGAAGAGGCTGCCACCGCTTCGCGCCGCGGTGTAGCCGCATTCGAGCGCGAGCTTGGCATTAGCTGCTGCCAGGAGTGTGACATATTCGACGGGGTATTTGATATCGAGGTCCTCGAGCGCGGCGACATTGAAATAGGTTGCGTGAAAGTGAGCTTCCACCAATCCCGGCATGATCGTCCCGCCGCGAGCATCGATGCGCAGCACTTGATCGGGCGGTAAATGAGCGAGCGAGGGTGCCGCACCGACGTCGCCTACGTAGGTGATACGTCCCTTTTCTGCGATCAAACAACCGTTTCGGATCGGCGGCGAATCGTCTCCTGTGATCAATGTTCCGTTGGTAATGCAGAGCGTGTCCGTTGCGGTCTTCATGATCAGTTGCCTTTTAGAAATCGGATAAGCGGGGTGACGATTACGGATAAACGATCCGTGATTCCATTGGCGATCCCTAGGAATCTAAGAAAGTGTGGACGCAATTGCAAACGTCCTGAGCACGCAGCCAATGCAGATTGTGGCCGGAATTCCTAAAAAGTACGGGAACAGGGTCAGCAAGCAATGCACACAAGCGTTCCGTGTCGCTAGCTGTGAGCATTCCTCCGGCGTGTTCGTCGGCTTGCAAGATAAGCGTTGGCTGTTTCACCTGAGCGGCCGCATTGTGCCAAGACCATCCCTCGAGCCATCGTCCTTGGACCACCGGCTCGATGACGTCGGGCTGCATCGTCATGACGCAAGCCGCCATGAATCGAAGCGAGGAGGCATCGCGTTGATCGCCTACGCGATACGTTGCGCCGGTGGCTGGATCGGTCAGGATGATATCGGCCAGCATCGCAACTTGGCAGGCCCGATCCGCAGCAATAAAAGACTTGTCATTGCGAAGGCGGTGAACTTGCGTGAAGTGGCTCATCCAAATGGTCTGCGCCATCCGTTGGCCCATCGTGTCGAACGGGGGATCCTCGAGAATGACTTGCGATACCCGATTCGGTCGTGCCGCCGCGACTTGCAATGCGACCATTGCCCCAAGGGAGTGGCCATAAAGCGCAAACGAATCAACTGGGTATTGATCGACCCAATCGACCACCGCATCGGCGTAGTTCCGGACAAGATAACCATCCAGGTTCGGTTCGCTCTGGCCGTGTCCAGGCAGATCTAACAGCGTCAGTGAATAACGCGATTGGAGTGATGGAATCAAAGGAGTGAATGTTTGCCAGCGCCGAGTTAGTCCGTGAATCAAGACCAATTCAGCGGCGTCTCGGGGGCGTTTTTCTTGATGGAGACGCATGGGCTTAGATCTTTGCCCCAGCGCCCTTGGTGAACGCCATGAACGCGGACTCAAGATTGATCTCTTCCGCAGCGAACTTGCTGAAGAAGATTCCGCGCTGAATCAATTCGCTGGCGAGAGCCGAGTAGTCGACTATGTTGGGTTTGAGCGTAACTCGGACGAGATCGCTCGCGATTTGTACCGAGTCGACGATATTCTGATCCTGTAGGGTCTTTGCAGCTGCATCGAGCTGGCTGGCCTGAATGGGTTGAATTAAGACAACCGTATTGGGCTGCACCTGCTTGATGATCGTAGCGACATCGTTGCTGGCGATCATTTTTCCTGCATCGATGATCCCCACTTTGTTGCAGACATCGGCCAATTCCGGCAGGATGTGGCTACTGACAATAATCGTCTTTCCCATCGCTCCGAGTCGCCGCATCAAGGCTCGCATTTCTATACGAGCTCGCGGATCCAGGCCGCTCAGGGGCTCGTCGAGCAACAACACGGCGGGATCATGCAGGAGGGTTCGGGCTAATCCAAGTCTCTGCGTTTGACCGCGGGAGAGAGTGTTGGCATAGGCGTCTCGCTTGAAGTCCAAGTCGACGATATCGAGCATCTCATTGCATCGCTTGCGTCGGAGCTGTGGACCGATCTTGTACGCAGCAGCGAAGAATTCGAGGTACTCGATGACGGTCATGTCGTCATAAACGCCAAAGAAGTCTGGCATGTATCCGACCAATCGGCGAATCTCTTTGGGATGAGTATAGATCGAGTAATCGCAAACGTACGCTTCACCCTCAGTGGGTTCGAGTAGCGTTGCGATGATCCGCATGGTCGTGGTCTTTCCCGCTCCGTTGGGTCCGATGAAACCGAACAGATCTCCCTGGCCTAAATCGAGATCGATATCTCGAATGGCGTACATGTCATCGTATTTTTTGGTGAGCTTGATCGTTTTGATCACGGTGGAAAATCCATCAGGGACGGACGGGAATGGGGTACAGGCGCTCTGGAGATGTCGAAGGGTTGTTTATCTTTACTTTGAAGCATAGCCGCACGGCGGTGATCTGGCGGCCCCCGATGGCTTGCACGGGTACTTGATCCCGACGCGAAGTCCAATTGCTGACAGGCTCCGATATAAATCCGAAGACGACCGCCCGCTCGAGTTTCAACAAATCGGAGCATTCCAAATTGGACAAGTAGCGGTTGGTCAGTCCCGTGTAAGGCGTCCCCCCTGAGGAACTATGGAAGCTGAGCAGTTCAGCAAGACGGTTGATGTTGGTGGTATCGTTAGGGTTCCAAGCGACACCGACTTCCTCTCCGGCGATGAACGCACGGCGTTGCAGGCGACGGGTGATGTCCTTGGGAATGGTTGTCGCGATAGGAATCTGCTCACCGGGTCGAATCCGCGCAGGGATGGAGTAGGCACGACCGGCGAAATAAAGGGTTGCATCGAGTAGGTCAACCGACAGGGGATTGATGCAGGATCCTTGCAGCAAGTCATCTTTCCCGGAAATCGTCGACAGGTTATTCCCGCCCAAGGCAATATCGATCGATTCCGTCCAATGGCTGACCAAAGCCTTCGTCCCGGCCGCGGGGAAACCTAGTCCGATCAACTCGCTAGAATTTGCTGTCGGCGAACACAAGACTTCGTAGGTGGGTAACCCTAGTTGCGTGGTTACGTTGGATTCAAATCCGCCGAGCCCTTTTCCAGGCTGCCCCTGCCAGTCGACGCGATTGGGCTGAGGCTTTGAGCCAGGGTCTTGCGTTGGAGACAGCGATCGGTGATGCGCCTGAAAATCATAAACCCCACGTCTCCCCGCATAATAGCGCATGAACGACCGACCATTAAGGGTTCTGGTTTCGTCATTCCAATCGATGACCTCGAGAGCATTGATCGTCGGCATACTGGGCTTCCATGACCGAGCAAGCATGGCGCTACCAAACATCGTTGCTAGCGAAGCAGCTAAGAGAGTCCACCAAGTCCAACGCGGTCGCTTCCACCAACGGGATACTACGAAATAGTCGAAGGGCCCAATGACAAGAGCCAGCAGACACGCAATCAGAACCAACTGACCGAGATTCCCTAACTGCAGTTTTGGAAAGTTGTCGAGCATGGCATTGAGCTGACCGGACAATTCGTCGAAGCTACGGAAGACCTGGCGATTGGTATCCTTTTCAACCTTCTCCCAGCTTTCCCTCAGCAGATACTTTACGAACGGACCTCTCGTTTCCCAGGCCAACAATTGGGGGGAGTCGATTTCAGTCGCGATCCAAAGAACACTCCCCATGCCATAGGCCCAATTCGCGATGAATGGAAACTTGATTCGATCGCTGGTCAAACTCCCAACCTCGACTCTTCCCTGCTGGAGCCTGACGAGGGAACAGGTAAGCGGCGACAACTGCTGCTGAGATCCCATGAGGGATTCCACAGGCCCTGTTTCGCAATCCGTTGCAGTCCCAATTAGTTCTCCGGGAATCATCGCGGCTAATTCGGGGTGCTTTGCTAATGGCATCGCATGCTCTCCCCAACTCAAAACAAGTTGCCCACCTCGCTGCGTCCAGGATGCGATCGCTTGACGCTGCGATTCCTGAATGCCCGTGTTGATCTCAAGGCTGCTCGAGCAGAAGACAAGGACATCGATACCCGCGTATGCGTCAGCGTGTGAAGGCAACTCTTGCAGGCGCGTGAGTTCAGATACCGAGAACTCTCCCCACGCATTTCCAACCGATCTCATAGCGATCTGATTCAATCGCAATTCTTGTCCGATGCCGACAATCCACGGTTGATCCGAAGGGATGGCGAGCCCTCGTTCCTCATCGTTGATCGTTCTGTCCAATAAAACTTTCTTTGCACGGTCCTCGATTCGGATTCGGATCGGTCGATTTCCACGTCCATGCCTTGCAATTACCTCGACCTTGGCCGAGATATCACCTCCTTGGGTATCGAATGCCCAAGATGGATCGCGGTAAATAACGGGGACTCCTTCGCCATCGACACTTTGGATTGACACAAAACCCGAGAGGGGCGAGGCTGACTTGATTTCCAGCAGGTGACGCGTTGGAAATCCAACTTTCCAGATGCCATTCAAACCCGATGCAACTTTGCATTCGATCGGTTGGTCACTCTGTCCCAAAGCGACAGATGGCCACCAGATCAAGGCAGCCATCATCAGGAAAAT
Source organism: Planctomycetota bacterium (assembly GCA_018970165.1). Classification (GTDB taxonomy): domain Bacteria; phylum Planctomycetota; class Planctomycetia; order Pirellulales; family Pirellulaceae; genus JBKCUI01. Next base: position 23,695 of record JAGWWZ010000010.1, read on the forward strand.
AATCGGAAACGGCGATGCAAGCCGTGTCATCGACAATTCGATACCCTAGTCCAGACGCTTCACGCGGATATTGCGAAAGTAAACCTTGCTTCCCGGGTCGTGGGCTTGGAGCGCGAACGTTCCTTCGTCCAATTTGCGGGTGAAATCGCTACCAGCCTTCTGATCGTCCGGTTCGATGTACTCGACCTGCGTCTTTCCATTGACCTTGAGAGTGATCTTCTTGCCGACCACGATGATCTCCTGCAGGTACCATTCATTGTCTTTGGCAGCAGGTTCTAGAACGTCTTTGACCGCGTAGAGGCTACTGGTCTTTCGGGGATCTGACTTGTAGGACAGATTGACTTGGCATTCGAAGCCGTACTTCGGCCAGCCAGATTCCTGGTACTTGGTGTGAAAGTAGATCCCAGCATTGCTGTTGGGTTCGGTCATCACTTCGGCTTTGAAGTGAAAGTTCTTAAAGGGTTTGTCGTCCCCGACATAGAAGATGTGGCTGCGTTCGCCTTGGCAAACGAGCATTCCATCCTTGACCGCCCAACTTGTCTGGTTCTCGTTGACTTTCCATCCGTTCATCGACTTGCCGTCGAAGAGACTGACAAAACCGGTTTCATCCGCAGTCTTGGTGGAATCCTGGGCCAGCGATGGCAATACTGCTACGCATGCCAACAACAATGCACAACCATTTCGTATCAACATGAGAGGTTCTTTCGTTGAGAAGAATTACTTGCCTTTAACGTCGCCACCAGGCAACATGCCTGCCTTGATCCGTTCTCCAAAGGTCTTATCTTGCCCGTTGGCTTTTTCCCCTTCGACCTTCTTCAGAATCTCTTCCACTTCCTTGCGAACCTTGTCCGGTTCGTCCTTGAATCGCTTCGGTGGGAAAGTCTTCTTCAAGAGTCCTGCATCTTCCAGCGCTTCGCCATAGGGATTGTGCTTCTTCTTGTTCTCTCCATCGATATGGCAAACGTTGCACTTGGCTTCACCGGCAAGTTTCTTGAACTCCTCATTGTCGCTCGAATCGACGTAAACCTTGACCCAAGTTTCGCTGAACTCCTTAATGGCAAAGGCATTCGGTGTAGCGAACGAAGCGATCAAACCAACAGCAGCGTAGGTGAGCAACTTTCTCATTGCAGCATGATTCTCCAAGTACGAGGCGGGATTGGGAATCCGTGCGACAGGACGGATTTACCCAACAGATGACCAGCGATCTGCCGACATCAACCCTTGATTAAAATACGGCGGCGCATCACTGTCAAACCAAGGAATGCCCCAGGCTCCGTAGAATTAGTAAACTAAATTGTGGATGGGCGGGTAATCCGTCAGAAAATGAGACGGTAGCAAGCTATCGCCACTAATCTTGTCCGAGTTGTTCTTTAGCGTTGTGTCGAGGCAATCGAGCCGATGATGAACAGGACCCAAACGATTCCCCAAACCACGGTAAAGATCCCACCCATCACGATTCCGATCCAAGCATGTACGCTTCCTTTGACCGCTGGGTTCGCGGCTCTCTTGCGAAGCCCCATGATGCCGAGAATGAAGGCGGGAATCCCGAGAAATAGACCGATGCACGGGAACATCGAAAAAAGTCCGAGGTAGTACGCAATCAGCGCGGGTGCGTTCTTGTAAGGGATCAATCCTCCCGTCGCATCGCCGTCCGAAGGGTTCTGCTGGTATTGGATGTTCGGTTGCGGTGCTTGATAAGGATTCTCTCGAAACGAATTGTCGTCGGGAAAGTTAGACATGGTGAGTGATATGAAGAAAGGATGAGTGTGACGGAAAAGTCAACATTGGACGGAGTTTAGCTGAGTCGAGCGGTATATTGCTAGGCCCGGCAAGCCTTGTTGTCCACAAATCCGAAACGAAAAACATCTTCCTGGATTGATAGAGTTCATGATCGCTCCCATGATTCCGCTGATGAGTCTCTTTACAGAAACTCTAGCCGCGTTCGGTGCCGCAGCGATTGTTCTCGTATCGGTGATCGTCTTCCTCACCCTCTTCTATCGCGCTTTGGCTTGGATCTCGTCGATCGGTTCTAAATCGGAGGCGGTCTCTGTACGAGGGGTTTTGTCCAAGAGCACTCTTGCGAACGTACATCTCGCGGGTGGCAAGACGTTTGAGCGAGTTCGCTTTCTCGGCTTCACCAAATCCGCCTCGTTGAAGGATCATTTGCCGTACGAGTTGCACGGAATGATCATTCTCGAAGATGAACAAGGGATGCGGACCATGGTGCGCGCGGTGGATATCCGGATGATCGCGGTCATTCCCGAGGATACTGGACCCGATCGCGTGCCCCGTCCCTGAGGCATGACTAGCGATCTGAGGCATGACTGTTTCAAGTATTTTTTACGACGAGCTTCCGGTCCGTCGCTCTGGCAGCCATCAGACTGGACGTCTGATCTACCTTTGAAATCTCTATACACCAACTATGGATCCGACAGGACTGCCATCGTTTATCGTTCGACAGGATTCCGCGCTGAATGATCGGCCGTTCCAAGCAGATGCTCTGAGAAGTATTCGTGCATGCGGCGTTGGCCGTATGCACCTCCGATACCGTGACCGCCATTGGGCACGACCAGCAAGTCAAACGATTTATCGGCGCGGATGAGTGCATCGACCAAGCGCATGGTCGACTCGGGCGGAACATTCGTATCCATCTCGCCGACGATCAGGAGCAACTTCCCGCCGAGTCGCCCGGCGTTATCGATGTTTGAAGACTCCGCATAATGAGCGTCTACAGGGTAACCCATCCACTGTTCGTTCCAGGACGCTTTGTCCATCCGATTGTCATGGCACCCGCATGCCGCGACAGCGACCTTATAGAATTCAGGATGAAACAGGACCGCTCCGGCTGCATTCTGTCCACCTGCCGATACTCCGTAGATGCCGACGCGCGAGAGATCGATTTCAGGATACTTGGCGGCTGCTGCGCGCATCCATGCGATCCGATCGGGAAAGCCCGCATCCTTGAGATTGTGCCAACATACATCATGAAAGGCTTTGGAACGATTGGCGGTCCCCATGCCGTCGATTTTGACGACGATGAAACCGAGGCTTGTGAGGGATTCGTAACGGGACGATGGTTGAAAGCTCTTTGGTACATAGGAACTCTGGGGCCCAGCGTAGATGTCCTCGATGATCGGATACTTGCGATTGGGGTCAAAGTCCTTGGGACGGCAAATGATTCCCCATATCTCGGTTTGCCCATCGCGACCGACCGCGGAGAACACCTCGGGAGGACGCCAACGAGTTTGTTGCAGCGATGCGATATCTGATGTTTCAAGGTCGCAAACCTTCGTCCCATCGGCTACTCGCCGCAATTGATTCACCGGGGCCATGTCTACTCGCGAAAACGTCGCTACCACATATTGGCGATCCGGTGACCATTGAACGGTATGGTTCCCGTTCTCCTCTGTGAGCCAAGTCCAATTCCCGCTGTCCAGATCTGCGGTCGCGTAGTGAATATGATAAGGATCCTGGCCCTCGCGCCCCGAGACGCTGACGGCGATCCGACGAGCTTGCTCATCCACCCACTCAATGCCGCGCACCACGTTTCCCGATGGCGTCAGAACACGTTTTTCCTGTCCTGTCGAGGCATCGATCAGAATCAATTGACGCCAACCGTATTTTTCGGTCGCAAAAATGATTTCGTTGGATTTCTCGAGCCATTGGGTTTTCGGGACCGAATGATTCTCTGTATGCACGGTCCAGATAAAGGTGTCCGACAGTTCGTCAATGATGTTGCGGACCATTCCGTCGCGAATTCGAATCTCGATCAATCGAAAGCGACCGTGACCACGATCTACCTGTTGGTATGTGAAACTCGCTCCATCGGCGTCGAATCGGAGTTCGGGCTGGAGCCACTCATGTTCGAAGCGATCAACCAAAGGCTTGAACTGCCGAGCCTCCTCGACATGGAACAGATTCAATTCGTACGATGGGAATGGGTCCCCTGGGAGCACATACGGTCGGCTTTCGAGTTTGGCTCGCCCACCTTCGGGAGGACTGGAACGAATCCAATGGACGGGAAGCTTCTCTACCTGACTGATCCGAAATGCAATCAGCACGCTCGAATCAGGGGACCAGGAAAGAAGCCCGTAGGGATCTTCCTCCGTTCCATCGTTGCTGACTCGTATTTTCATCTGCGACTCTCTGCGCATCGCAACGATATTGTGATCTTCGACCCAGGCTCTCCATTCTCCATTGGGAGATACGGTTTCTGCCGAGCTAGGTTGATTTGAAGAGCGGCGGCGACCAGTGGCTTCCCCTCGAGGCGACCGAGGATTGGATCCCTGATCCTCGATCGGGCGACCATCGAGTGCGACGGTGGACGGCGTGTCTTGGGCCGTAACTCGACCGAGAACCTTGCCGCTCTCGTCGACGATCAACCAGCGGTGTCCGCCGAATGTATGTTGGTCGCGCGATGCACCCGCTGCGATCTTTCCGTAACTTCGTTTGTTGCCGTCTCCTTCGAGCCAAAAAATCTCTACGGACTTATCTGATTTGTTCTGGAACGTAATCGCGGATTCCTCCCCTCTCGTCGCTCCGAAACGACGAGATTTGCCTGCGCTATCAGTATTCTGAAGAGATTCATGCCTAGTTTTGTCGAGTAGAGAAAGCTGAAGCGTAGAAGGATTCCAACGATACGATTCTCTCTGCCCTATGAGAACAAGCGAGTCTTCACCGTCGGTGTAATGAAGTCGTTCGAATGGCAGTCGCATCGGGTCGGTCTCTGTTTCTAGGTGATCCTCTCCTCGAGCCATGTCATCCAGGGCCTGCGCGACTAGTTTCTGATCCATCGCGATTTTACGAATCGATTTCTCCGCATCGACATGGATGAATTCCCGTTTTCCATCGGGTAGGTCATTGCGATACCAAAAACAATTGGTCGAACCGATCCAATGGGGTTCGACGCGGTGTTTGAAGATTTTAGGTCCCGGCGAGGATTGCTGTGCATTTTGCTGTGGCGATGAATTGGTATGGTTTTGAGGAGCAGCCCACGTCGATATCGCGAAACACAAAGAGAAAAAAGAGATGACGATGGTTGTGAAGAGACGTTGCATCATGGTTCTTTGGGTGGGGACTCTTTCTTGTTTCCTTCGAGTCGCGTTTGCGACTTCTCTACAAATCCGGTCATTTCCTGATTGCCATTGTAGAGGCTGACGATTCCCTCCCAGATCTTGCGAGCACCAAGAACATCTCCCTTGCTGTACAGTTCATCGGCTTCGGTCAACTTGTCTTGAAGAAATCGCTTCAATTCCTCAACGCTCGGAGGGTTCGACTCAAGCACTTCAATTTGCCTGCGAGCGAGATTGACAAAGGCTCGCTCCTTCGCTTCGTCTTTAAGGAGCTTGACAATTCCCTGGTACTTGTCCAGAGCGGTGACGCGGTCTCCGAATCGTTCAAATCGGAGGGCTTCGGCATACTTGCGTTCCCCTTCGCTGCTTGGTTCGCGTCCGATGCGCATGTTGCGTCGCATCCGCTCTTCGGCATTGTGCATTTCGATTCTGTCGAGTTGTTCCTGAGCCCAGGCGGCGTGCTCGCCATCGGGAAACTTCTCAAGCATCGGTTGCAAGTATTTGTCCCTGGCATCGTTCCAGCGAACGTCGTTGTCGGTTGCCAGCAACGACTCAGCGCGGGAACGCATCTGGGCTTCATTGAGTGGCCAGAGAAGAAACGCAATGACCCCGATGATTGCGACTAGCGCTGCGACTAAGACGATGGGCCGTTCCCAAAAAGAGGCATTTGTTTCCGCGTTTTCTTCGTCGGCATCAAGGCTTCGGCGTTTCTTCTTTTTGATTCCGAGCACTCGCTCTGCTTCCGTTCGATCAGTGTTGAGTTGCAAGGGACTGAATCCAGAGACGGCGTATTCGACGACACCGATTCCTTCGCTCGCGCGACGTTGGGCTTCTCGCAGTGCCATTGCCGCTGCAGCGGCGGTGTAGGGTCTTCGGAGCGGGTCGCGATGGAGCAACTGCTCGACAATTGCGCATAGCCAGACCGGACAATCGAACACCATGGTCGCTACGCCCGGCAAGGGAGTCTCGGTGATGGCGTGCCTTAGAATCGACGCGGACTCGCCCTGGAAGGGTGGCTGGCCGGTCAAACTCCAATACATCGTAGCGCCGAGCGAGTACAGGTCCCATGCGACCTCCGGCCTCGCTTTGTCCGCAAACGACTCCGGCGGCATAGTAGCCAAGTGAGAAAGAGAGGGGGGTATGTGACTGGCGAATTCGAATCGCAAATCGTTTAGCTTGAAGGTCTCACCCGCATCGCAGATCAGAACCTTGTCTGGACGGATGCGAGTGTGGATGATCCCTTGTGCGTGAATAACCTGGAGAGCATCGCACAATTGCAATCCCATCTGCAATACGGATTCCCAGGGAAGGCGTTGGCGTCGCTGCAGGGCATCCGCGAGGGACTCGCCATCGATCATTTCGTAGACGATGTAGGCATCTTTGCCATCGAGACCGCCACCATAACAGCGGACCAAATGCGAATTGCGTATCGCCTTCAGTCGATCGAGATGTTTCGTAAATTCCGTTTTCGCTTCCGGAGTCAGACCCAGGGCGAGCGGGAACAGTCGCACCGCCAACTGGACCCGCTGTTGCAGATGTATTGCTCGGAACAGATTTGATTGCGGCCCACCGAGAGGAGCTTCAAGAGCTAGCTGTCCGATCCGAGAGCGAGCCATATAGCCTACCCTATTCCGTGCATTGGCCCGCAAACTTTAGAGAGTTGTATACGGCATCGCGGACAGCTTCGTTCTCGATGCGATCGGCAACTTCCAATTCCCGTGAAACCGTCGCGAAGGGACGGCGGTCCACGACGGTCGCACCGCGTGTGATCGTGCCCAATTCTTCGATCGCTAAGGCATGGGCTTCACAACCAAATAGTTCGGGCTCGGTCAGATAGATAACTCCAACGGCTCCCTGCAGTGGGATCGATTCTTGCGCGCGATGCTGGCGATACGCGCGGAACAATTGAGGTAGCATCGCGTGTAGCAATTCTCCCACTCGGGAATGCTTGGATGGAATTTGGGCGAGCATATTTAGATCGAAGGTAACCTGATTGGTCACATCGATAGGAATCAATGTCTTGGTTGTCGGCGATTGGATGACGAGCGCAGCGCTGCTCGGATCAAAATGCATGTTGAATTCCGCTGCGGCGGTCACGTCACCGATGCCTGACGGGGCACCGCCGAGAATGATCAATTGATCGACCAAGCCTATAACGCTTGGGTCGCGTTGAAAAGCGCGAGCAACCCCGGTCAATGGTCCCATGCACAGAATCGATACCTCTTCCGGGTCCGCTTTGAGCCGATCGATGATCAGTTTATCGCTATTCATCAAGTGCTGACGCTGGGGACGGACCAAACCGACATTCCCAAGACCATCCGGACCATGAAGCAAACGCCCGTCGTTCACGGGAGCATCATCCGGGTCCAAACCAACACCGAGTCGAGGCAGTCGCGGAGGGTCGAGTTTGTCAAGCAAAGCTGAAACGTTTTGACATGCCTGATCCGCTTCGACTGTGCCCGAACAGGTGGTCACAGCCACTACCTCGAGCCGAGGATCAAACAGTGCCATAATCAAGCCGATCGCGTCATCGATACCCGGATCGCAATCTATAATGACTTTTCTCGCCATATCCACTCAAATATTAGGGTTCCGTACAACCTCCAGGCAATTACTTGTTGTACGTTACACACGCGTTGATTGCTAGACACGAACCCCCTGAACCGCTGCAACATGCTTGAGGAATTCATTGCGATCGCTGAGGCTCGGCAAGATTTGAGCGTAGGCCAAATGGAGCAGGCCATTGTTTGGATGCTGGCAGGGCAGGTCAGAGACGATGAAATCGGCGGATTGTTGCTGGCGTTGCGAGCAAAGGGAGAGTCGGTTTCGGAGTTGGTAGGTGCTGCTCGCGGGATGCGTCTGATGATGACTCCCATACGGACCAAACAAACAGGCCTTCTAGATACCTGTGGCACCGGTGGCGATGGAGGACGGACATTCAATATCTCGACGGCAGCGGCCATCGTTGCTGCCGCTGCGGGAGCGCCGACAGCCAAGCACGGAAACCGTCGAATCACCAGCGCGACTGGGTCGGCCGACGTCTTGTCCGCACTGGGTGTTGCGATCGAAGCAGAGCGGGAGCAAGTCGAAGCATGTTTGGATTCATTGGGTTTATGCTTCTGTTTCGCACCGATGCTCCACCCGGCTATGAAACATGTAGCGGCAGTTCGAAGGCAGCTTGCTGTACCCACTCTGTTCAATTATCTGGGACCATTATGCAATCCTGCTGGCGCACAATTTCAGATCATTGGTACGGGAAACGAACCTTTGCAAACCAAACTCGCTGCGGCACTGGTGCAACTCCCTGTTCAAGCGGCTATTGTCGTTCGCGGTGAAGACGGGATGGACGAAGTCTCTCTGGCGGCCGAAACACAAGTACTGCATATTCAGCATGGAATGACGACACAAATGCGGTGGAGTCCGAAAAGCTTTGGCCTTCCGACTATTCGCAATGAGGACCTAGTGGTCGACGGACCGGAGTCGAGCGCTCAAGTCATCCGTGGAATCCTGGCCGGAGATCGCGGTCCAGCTCGCGATATCGTGCTAGCCAACGTTGCGGCGGGACTCTGGGTATGTGAGAAGACCCACTCCTTGATCGACGGCGTTGCCAAAGCCGCCGCGTCTATCGACTCCGGAGCCGCCCTCGCGAAATTAAAAGGTCTAATCGACTTTTCTCAAGCAGTCCTAAAGCTTGAACTTGACCACCCGAAAGAATGAGATGCGCCGCACTAGCTCTTTGAAAGATCGTCCCTCATGATCGTCGCCACCCACCTTCGGAAACAGTTCGTGGTGCGCGGTAAGCCTTTGGTGGCCGTCAATGGTATCAGCTTCCATGTGAAGGAGGGAGAAGTTTATGGCTTGCTCGGGCCCAACGGAGCGGGCAAAACTACGTCGATTCGCATGGTTATGGGGCTACTTGAGCCCGACGAAGGCTACGTCGAAATCGGGGGGATGCGAACCGATCAGCACGCATCGCTGATTCGCAAAGAGCTGGGACTGATATCTACCAACGATGGAGTTTACCCTTGGCTAAGTGTGCGCGAGATGCTCCTGTACTTTGCGGACCTTTATGCCGTGGAGGTGCCGATCGCAAAAGAGCGACTCGAGGAACTGGCCGGCTTGTTGGGAATCCGCGACTTTCTCGATCAGCGATGCAGCACCCTTAGCACCGGGCAAAAGCAGCGAGTTACCCTCGCTCGTGGTTTGATGCACGACCCACCTGTGATGTTGCTCGATGAACCAACACGAGGGCTCGATGTGGTTGGAAGCCAGACGGTTTTTGAATTCATCGACTTCCTTAAGAAGCGAGGCAAGTCGGTTCTTTTATCAACCCATCGACTCGATGAAGCGGAACGGGTTTGCGACCGTTTCGGACTGTTGCACCATGGCACCATCCGATACGAAGGGACTCTCTCGGACTTGCGAGCCCTGACCGGCAAAGAACATCTGGTCGATATGTTTATCGATTTGATCCAAAGCGACCGAACACAGGCACCTATCTCCAGCAGCATGGGAGCCGCTTAGTGCAGGAATATTTTTCCAATGGACGGTTGGGGCGGTTGTGTCTCAAGGAGCTTCGCGAAAGCCTCCGAGATCGCCGAACGATCGTAACGCTTTTCTTGATGCCGATTTTGGTTTATCCATTGCTCAGCATGGCCATGCAACGGCTGATCGTGGGGAGCGTTCGCGGGACATCGGAGAAACAGGAATACCTGATCGGTGTTGCTGATGAAGAAACCGCGCAAATATTCAATAACTCCATTCGGGAAACGCAGCGAGCTATCAACGCAGGAGTTCGTCCGTCGATCGATATTGTTCGTAGCCAAACATCTTCCAAAAACAAATCTGACCCCGTCGCAACCGATAGCGATCACCCCGATTCCGATCATACAGATGATCTGCAGGCTTTATTCCGACTCGCGATGCCGGAAAGAAGCAGCACGAGCGAAGCATTGAAAGACGGATTGCTGGATCTAGCGGTCATTCAAGCAAAACAAAAGGATTTGCGGTCCAGAGATGGCCAATCGATCCCTGTCTTTGAGTTCGAGCTTCAATTCCGCGAAGGGGATCTACGGAGCGAGGGAGCGATGCTCGAATTTCGCAAGGCGATGCAACTGGTCAATGACTATCAGGCCGCGATGATTCGCGGCCCATCGTTGCCAACGGCAGTGCAAGTGAAGGCTGCTTCCATCGGCAAACGATTCGATCCAACGGCGTCGCTCGCAGGGGTCTTACCCTTGGTTTTGATTTTGATGACCATAACCGGGGCAGTCTATCCAGCGATCGATTTAACCGCTGGGGAGCGAGAGCGGGGGACGATGGAAGCGATGATCGCTACACCGGCTCCGCGGTTTGTTTTGCTACTCAGCAAGTACGTTGCAGTTGTCACCGTCGCGGTATTGACAGCCTTGGCCAACCTGTTCGCGAGTTGGATTACATTGTCGATTGGTGGATTGGGTCGAGCATTGCTTGGGGAGCAGGGTTTCTCGGTTTTGGCGTTGCTCCAGATTCTGCCGCTGCTGGTGATCTTTGCCGCGTTCTTCAGCGCCATCTTGTTGGCGATGTGTTCGTTTGCCCGCAGTTTCAAAGAGGCGCAGGCCTACCTCATTCCAGTCATGTTGGTTTCCCTTGCACCGGCGTTGGTCACGCTTATGCCCAACATCGAGTTTTCGACATGGCTGGGTGTTGTGCCGTTGGTGAACATCCTTCTGTTGTCTCGAGACATCATGACCGGAAGTCCGGCTCCGTTGCCAGCCTTCGCGGCGGTGTTCTCAACGTTGATCTATGCCGCAGCAGCTCTGGTGGTCGCATCCCGTCTATTCGGAGCCGAGTCGGCGACAGCGGGTTCGCAGGAAAGTTGGTCGGACTTGTTGCAACGCCCCCGCAAAGCAAGGGCTATCCCTGACTTGGGAGAACTCTCTATTTATCTTGCCCTACTATTCCCAATCTTCTTCATTGTTACCAATCTTACAGGACAATGGATCACCGAGATCGTGCCGCGACTGTGGTGCAATGCGGTAGTGTTGATCCTGATGTTCTTGATCGCGCCTGCCTTGTTCGTTTGGTATCGAAGGCTCGACTTTCGCAATACGTTCCTTCTGGACTTTGGCGCATCGAGTTGTTCAAAGCCCGGAAACTATGGAATTTCCAGCCAACTCGGCTGGTTGATTTCTTCTGTTCTTTTGGGGCTAGGGTTGTGGGTTATTGCGTTTGAGTTGTTCAAGACGTTGAGCGATCTGGGTTTCGGGGCCTTATCGTTGGAGCGGTCGGAATCGCTCGACGCATTGAAGAAACAGATTCGTGAGATCCCGTTCTGGATGTTTCTGTTGACCTCGGCTTTGGTGCCCGCCGTTGCTGAGGAATTCTTTTTTCGAGGTTTCGTTCTGTCGGCCTTTCGCCATCGTTTGTCGGCGGTTTGGTCGATTGCACTGAGCGCCCTGATTTTTGGGGTTTTTCATGTGATCAGCGGCAGTGTGCTGTCGATCGAGCGGTTTTTCCCAACGCTCTTGTTGGGACTGGCCCTTGGTTTATTGGCAGTTCGCACTGGCCGACTTTGGCCTGGAATTTTCACGCACGCGATTCACAATGGACTGATGTTCTGGCTGACTCGTTTCGAAGAGCAGGAACTGGAGGGCTGGTTCGGCAAAGGCAACCAGCACTTCCCGGTGCTTTGGATCACAGCCAGTATGGGAGTCGTTGGTGTAGCAGTTTTGCTGTTGTGGATGTCTTCGTTGGATCGGTCGCATGAAAACGTATCTTAAGGTCTTCTTCGCGCTTGCGATCCTGGGCGGTCTTTTGGCCGCTGCCTACCGCCCTTTCATGAACTACTTGGAAGCGCGAAATAAAATCGAATGGCGTACTCAAACGGTGGAAGAAGGCCAGATCATTCAGTCGGTCAACTCCACCGGCAAAGTTGAACCGGTCAAGCGAGTAAGCGTCGGGGCCACCGTAAGCGGTCCGATCAATGAGCTGTTCGTGGATTTCAACAGCAAAGTAACCAAGGGGCAACTGATGGCTCGCATCGACCCGCGGCTGTATAAATCGGGTGTGGAACGTGACAAGGCTATTCTCAAGACGCGGGAAGCCGAGGTCGCTCGAGCGAACGCAATGCTTCAGCAAGCAACCAACGACGAACGTCGCGGCGGGGAGTTGAGCCGCAGCACCGATGCCTTTATCTCCGAAGCAGAACTCGACCAATTCAAATTTCAACGCATGATGCGCGAGGCTGAGTTGCAGGTCTCGCAAACCAATGTCGAACAGGCGCGAGCGCAACTCGATAACTCCGAAGCAAATCTTACCTACACGGAAATCGTTGCTCCCTGCGATGGCATCGTGATCGACAAGAAAATCGATGTGGGGCAAACCCTCGCCGCGCAGTTCCAAACGCCGGAGATGTTTGTTGTGGCCCCAGAGATGGATCAACGCATGCATATCTACGCCTCGGTCGACGAAGCCGATATCGGTTGGATTGGACTCGCTCAGAAATCCGGGCAAACCGTCCGGTTCACCGTCGATGCCTATCCCGATGAGTTGTTCGATCAAGGTAAGATCGTGCAGGTTAGGCTCAGTAGCAAAGAAGAGCAAAACGTCATCACCTATCCGGTAATCGTCGAAACGCCGAATGAGGATATGAAACTACTGCCCGGTATGACCGCGAATCTGTCCTTTCAAATCAACAAAAAGGAAGGCGTCAAAAAGATTCCCAACGCCGCTCTTCGCTTCTATCCCGCTCGCGAACGCGTTCATCCCGATGATCGAAAGATCCTCGATGGTTTCGATGAACAAAAACAGCTTGCCGAGATTCCTAAGATGATGTCGGCCGATGAAAAAGCACAGAGTTCCCAGGCGAACACTCGGCGGCATGTCTGGATTCAAGAGGGACGGTTTCTTCGAGCCAAACCGGTCACCATCGGCATCTCCGACAACCGGTTCTCCGAGATGATCGAGGGTGAGCTTGAAGAAGGGATGCTGCTTGTTGTCGGCGAGAAGCCCAAGCAGTAGAACTCTATCGGGTTAGAAGATGACGATTTTTTAGAATCCGCGGCGTTGCGATGTTTGCGGTTGCCTCAAGGAAGGGACAGGCATGAGCTGAACGGGACTCTCTTGGCCGTTCAGGCGTTGCTCCAGTTCCTGTGTTCTTTCTACGATGACGGGTGCATGAAAGTCTCCTTGCATCGCTGCGATCACCTGGTCGCTCACACCCTCTTGGCTGAGGGCGACTACATCATCGACGCTCGGGGCACGCGCCATGCCGTTAGCCTGTATGCGGGAAACAATCACCTGATCGCTGACGCCACTGCGAGTCAAATGCATGACATCCCCCAACGTGACCGGTTGGCGGGCTGGAACCGAAGATGGACGATAGGGAGAGCGATAGACTCCTTGATTCGTGACGACAGGAGCGGAGTATATGATCGTTGGTTGGCCAGGACCGACGTACCGCGGTTGGTAGCTCGGATGCCTCGGATACGAATGTCGATAAGGCTGATAAGTGGGTGTCGCGGGATGGGTGTGATAGGAGTATGGATAACGGGCGGCATAAGCCTGCCGTTGTTGTTCAGCAACCATCCTGTCTCGTTGATGTCCGATCAATCCTCCCGCGACGACTCCAACTGCACCTCCGATCAATGCTCCTTCGGCGGTTTGATCGTTTTTGTTGTTGCCGATGATCCCTCCGATGACCGCTCCAGTTGCCCCGCCTAGGAGAGCGCCGTTTCGTGTGTTCTCTTGAGCAATCACCTCCCGAGGATTCGCTAGCAATATCGTCGCAATTACGAGTGAGGCGACAATCATGTGGTGGGCACTTCGCATCCGAACACCTTGCACGGCTTAAGTTTTTGAACTACGAACTCGTTATCGGCTAAGTGAGGAATAGAACTGGAATTATGGCTGGCTGTCGATTTTTCTTTCCGAGCTTCACGGCCTCTTAAGGTAGATGAGTTAAGATACGGGCGAATAGAAAGGCAGCTGTGTCGGCTGTCGATGGACGTCTCTCTCCTTGGAGTCAACAAACATGAAACGTGGCGTATTGACTTTGGCCGCTCTCGGCTTGTGCAATGCCCTTGTATGGGCTCAGCCCCCGGAACCACCTCGGCAACCGGACGGTCCACCACCGACTCGCGAGGGTGGACCAGGCGGCCCACCCCCGCATCCGCCGATGCATTCGCCGGAAGATTTCGTTGAGATGGCGATGAAGTTTGACAAAGACGGCGACGGGAAATTAAGTCGGGAAGAACTGATGGAAGTCGCTCGGCAAATGCCTCCGCCACCACCTCCTCCTCATGAGGGCGATGGACCCGGACCACGCGGTGGTCGAGGACCTGGTGGACCCGGTGGTCCAAGTAGCTTTGGCGGACCCGGTGGGCCTGGCCCCAGTGGCCCCGATGGATTCGGTGGCCCCGGTGGATTCGGTGGCCCTGGCGGACCTAGCCCTGGCGGTCCCGGTGGATTTGGATCTGGGCCCGGTGGACCCGGACCGCGATTTGGTGGCCCTGGACAAGGCGGCCCCGGTGGGCCTGGACCTGGTGGCCCCGGTGGCCCCGGTGGCCCCGGTGGACCTGGTGGACCTGGTGGACCTGGTGGACAGGGTGGACAGGGTGGACAGGGTGGACCTGGAGGACGAGGTCCAGGATTCGGTGGCCCTGGAGGTCCCGGCTTTGGTGGGCCTGGACCGGGTGGGCCCGTGCCGGAACCTCGACCGGAAACTCCGGAACAAATGGTGGAAAAGGCGATGGAATTCGATCGCGACAAAGATGGAAAGCTCGACCGCGCTGAACTCCTCGAACTAGCGAAGACGATGCACCGACCAGGTGGACCCGGTGGGCCTGGACCCGGTGGGCCTGGATTCGGTGGACCGAGAGGTCCTGGGGGACCGGGCGGGCCCGGTGGGCCTCAGGGGCCTGGACCGCAGCGTCCCGGTCGACCTGAACAACGTCGTCCCGATTCGGCAGGACCGGACAATTGACCCGAGTAAGTGCCCGCACGGATAATGATTGTGAACGTGCATTTCACAGGTCACCCGCTTCGGCGGGTGACCACTGCTGGTCCCTGAGATTGCAGGTCACAACTTCGATATCTCCCTGTCTCTTTCCAGGGAGCAGTAGGAGCATGCCCACCTCCGGACGTGACTCGCAATATCGTATCGCTGCATCGATTCCCATGACGTATAACCCAGTGGCCAGCGCATCGGCCCATGCGGCTGAACGATGGAGCACGGTGACGGATAACGGCCCCTGCGCGGGCCAACCTGTTCTGGGATCGATGATATGTCCGTATCGAACGCCTCGAAAATAGAAGTATTGGTTGGCTGGTCCACTCGTCCCTAGGGCGCAATCGCGAAGCACCAGCGCACCTAAGATATGGTGGGTTTGTTCGGGATGGTTGACGGCGACTTTCCAACCGAATGGATCGTTCGTTAATAACTGCCGACCGTGACCGCGAGCGCTACTTTTACCTCCATGAATGACGAAATCCTCGACACCTCGCTCGAGTAACAAGTTGGCAGCCTGATCGATGGCATAGCCTTTTCCGATTCCACCAGGATTGACCGAGATCTTTTTTTTGAAACAAATGGATGCGCCGAAGTTATCCAATTCGATCGCCTCGGATCCGACTTGGGCGAGTGCAGATTCGATCTCTTCTTGCGAAGGCATCGCTCCCTGTCGACTGGAGAATCCCCATGCTTTTGAAAGTGCAGCTGCGGTGATATCGAACGCTCCATCTGTATCGCGGTGAATCTCGAGTGCCAGCCGCATCATGTCTATCGTAGGGACAGAAACCGTGACCGGAGTTTCCCAGGCACGAGCGTTGAGTCGACTTAAGTCACTGGTGGGGATATAGACGCTGAGTAGTTGTTCCAGGTCGCTGATGAGTTCCAAAGCTTGGACCGCAGCTTCCGGACCCTGGGGAGGATGATCCGGGTGCAGAAGGACTTCAAACCGGCAGGCCATTGCTTGGCGCGCGAATTCCAACCAGATCGGGGGCGGCATGGGCAAGCTTCCCGTCAGCGAGTTCGGTTGGTGCTGTTGTTTGATCTTCGGGAGCGATCGCGAAGCAATCGTTTCCCCTGATTGGGATCGACAAGATCGATCGATTCGCGAGCATCGGGCCGCATGCGATCGTACGTGTCTATTAAACGTTGGATGTTATTGATTCCTTCGGGAACAATCCAGGTGGAGACAACAATCAGTTGATCGTTGCGATCGATGCCGCCTAGAAGTTTCTTTGCAAACGGCGACATCTTTGCTCCCAGGTTTGCGAGCAGCTCGTCCTGGTTTTCAATTCGGAATCCGTCTTCGATCGGGCGAAATGAATAGAGGGAAAGGAGCATGGTGCGAAGGTCGACTTCTCGGCGCAGGAATGGCATGCTCGCCATCAAGACTGGCAGCAGATCATTGCGGCTCCAATCTTCGATCGCTTGGGTATCCTCGGGGGTCAAGTCTGCGGCATAGAACATAGCAGCACGAAAATGGAGGTGTTCGCGAAGCATGCGAATCCCCTGTTCTGGGGTGCTGCCTTCCAGGTCTTGCCTTCTGCTGTTGGGCATGGCATCGAGAACATGCCCCACCACGCGAATTGTCCGATTGATGGATTCAGCATTGGGTTGCTCGTCGACTTGGGATTGCATCGCGGCAAGGCGAGCAACGGTTTCTCGAGGCAGCTTGATCAGTTGCTCTCGTCCATTCTCGAGTTTTGCAATCTGGACGGGGTTCAAAGCCTGGACCCACGAACGACGACTCCACAGGGACTCGGGAAGCGAGGGGATGCTGCGGTCGGAATAGCGTTCCGACAAGTAATCGATCAGTTCGCCATCTTTTGCAAGTTCTTGGGCGACTCGCCATTCACCGACATCCTGAAGACCGGGTAGATTCGCGACAACGCTGAGATTGGCGAGTTCATTGCGTGTTTGCAACATCGCCCCCAACCCTCCCAGCCCCAAGCCAGCAAAGATTGACAGAGCAACGGCAGCCAGGATATTCGGCCAAGCGAACCAAGTTCGCTTTGTGGACACAACCGTGGTCGTTGCGATCGGTTCGACTTGCGCTTGCTTCACCTCTTGGACCACCATCGAAATGGTGCTTTGAGTGAACGACTGCTTATGCGGAGTTTCGGGAATCTTATCAAGTAGATCATACGCTTGTCGCAACTCGGCCAATCGTTTGCGAAGCGATTGATCATCGACGAGGTTGCGTTCGAGGTTCGCTGACTCCGCAGGGGTCAATTCGCCGTCTAGGTATGCGGTCAGTTGTTCGTCGATCCGATCCGATTCTTTTTCGTTCATGTATCCTCCTGAATTTCCAGTGGAGCGGAGGCTTTGGGTGGTTCGCCACTTTGGATGTAAGGGTCGAGGAGGTTTTTGAGATTGACTCGCGCTCGCATCAAGAGAGACTTGACCGCCTGGACACTCAAGCCCATGGTCTCTCCGATTTCTTGGTAGCTCATACCTTCGAATTTGCTCAGAAGGATCGCCGTCTTTTGTCTTTCACCGAGGGCCTCGAGCGCTTGCAGGACAACTTGAGACATTTCATCGCGATCCAAGCGGCGCACAGGTTGAAAACCACTCGGAGCGACCGCGATATTCTCGATTAGTAATCCCGCTGTAGAACTGTTCTCGGCCTTCGATAACTGGTACTCTTTGCGGACCCCGGAATCCCTGACGAAGTTGGAAGCGACGTTGTGCGCGATTCGATATAGCCATGTGGAGAACTTTGCAGTGGGTAGGTAATTCTTGCGAGATCTATAAACTCGCAAGAACACGTCTTGAGCCAAGTCTTCTGCCTGATCTGGGCTGCGTGTCCAACCGCTCATGAATCTTATGATTTTGCGTTGGTATCGGTCGATGAGCATTTCGAAAGCCACCGCATCATCGTCGCGAACACGAAGCATCAAGCCTACGTCGGGATCGACGCGGGCATTTTCAGACGGTTCGTTTGCGCTGGACAAAATCGGAGTGCCGAAAAAGCGTTTTGGGGTAACTACCTGACAACACGGTTCGTCGGCAAAGGTTCTGTCCAAGCGACAGGCACTCCACCGATCCCCCTATTCTAGGAAGACCGGCGTCATCCGTCCAAAGGTGGATTCCTCCCAGGGCAAGTCCGTTTCCACCATGAACAAACAGCCAGCATTGGGAGATTCCCGGCGTCGCGACTGTGGCATATGCTCGACAGCGGTTGTCATCACCAAGGCAGCTTTTCCGTTGACACAAACCCATTGGGGGCAAGTGACTTGAGGGCTTCCGTCCGTTGTCCAGACTTGTTCGATTTTCCCGGATTGCAATGAGACTTGAATCGTTCTGCCTAATGGTGCAGCTTCTGGCTGATAAAGGGAAATGATGACCGAACGTCCATCTGGTGTCATGGTCATTCCGTCCGGCACCCCGTTTTCAGTGCGCAAGTCGACTGCGACGTGAGGCTCTGTGCACGTTCCCGAGCGGATGTCCACCTCGTAGCACACGACTTGTCGCGTTGGGGAGTCAATATCGTAGAGCATGATACGCTGGTCATCGACAGGAACGACACACTTGCCGTTGCTGCAAATCTGGTCCGATCGAAGTTGGAACAATCGTCGATCGGATCTGCGCCAAAGATACAAACCTGCCTTCTTGGTCTTAAACTCCAAGTCCTTGGTACCGAAGATAAGATTGCCATCCCACGTGACGGCGTCGTTGATGATGGTGCCATCGACGTGGGAATCGATTCCTTCGATGAACGGATCCCACGCCGCCTGTAATGGAGCAAAAATACCGACGCGCCGCTCACATCCAACGACGAAGTTTCCTCGATCGGTTGGAAACGCAAACCCAGGCCGGCCGGTCAGCAAGTGGCTAGTATTGCGTTTCGTCTTTAAGTCGTACACGTTGAGTGAACCGTTGGTTGCCGTGGGGCCGTGCTGGATGGCTACCCACGAAAACCTGTCGGTACCTAACGGATAGGGTCCCTCGGGAAGGAATCTCATCGCTTCATTCCCGGGATCAAACAAGATTGGGGCGTGGATGGTGATCACGAAGTTTCCTTGTCAAATGCAGAATCAAACGCGCGGCCACTGGGAGAGAAATCCAGCCCCTTAACAAAGGATGCTGCTTCGCGAGCGCCGAACTCGCGATCCATGCCGCTATCCTCCCACTCGACACTCAGTGGACCGGAATAGCCGACATCATTCAACGCGCGGATGATCTCTTCAAAGTTGACACTACCGCGACCTGGGGAGCGGAAATCCCACCCGCGCCGTGGATCGCCAAAGTTCAAGTGACTGCACAGAATTCCAGACTTGCCATTCAGTTTGGTCGTAGCATCTTTGACGTGCATGTGATAGATGCGATCAGGGAACGCACGGATGAATTCCACTGGATCGACTCCTTGCCACAGCAAGTGACTCGGATCGAAATTGAATCCGAACTCGGGGCGATGATCGAGTGCTTCGAGGGCGCGTTGAGCGGAGTAGATGTCGAAGGCTATTTCCGTGGGGTGAACTTCGAGCGCAAATCGAACGCCGCACTTGGCGAACTCATCGAGAATGGGATGGAAACGCTGGGCCAGTAACTTGAACCCGTCGTCGATCATCGATTGAGGAACAGGTGGGAATGAGTAATTCAAATGCCAAATGCTTGAGCCGGTGAAACCGTTGACTACTTTGACTCCGAATCGCTTCGCGGCTTGGGCTGTCTTTTTCATCTCTTCGATAGCCCGCTCATTGACCCCTGCAGGGTTGCCATCTCCCCAAACGTAGCCCGGCAAAATCGCCTTATGCCGAGCGTCGATGTTATCCAACACCGCTTGGCCAACTAAGTGCGCGCTGATCGCTTCACATTTCAGCCCGAGACTGTTCAGCAGCGCCCGCTTTGCATCGCAGTAGCCAGGATCGGAAATGGCTTTATCGACCTCAAAGTGATCCCCCCAACATGCCAACTCGATCCCATCATAACCCGCGTCCTTGGTGAATTGGGCCATTCTGGCGAGAGGCAGATCGGCCCACTGGCCGGTGAATAACGTTACGGGTCTGGCCATTTTTCAGATTGCTCCAGCGGTGAGAGGAATGGATGCTGGCTTTTTTGTGCAAGCCAAGATGCGATAGGATAGCATCCCATCCGCAGATTGGGAAACTCCCCATTCTAAGGGGTCGAGCGGATGAATTTTGCATTACAATGTAGCGTTCTAGAAAACCTCACCCGATGCGATTGTTTGCACCCCCTAAAAAAGGTATCGCAATGTTCTTGACCCGATGCCACCAACGGATCTTCATTCCCTTTTTCCTAGGATTATCCGGGCTGAATTCATGGGTTTTGGGAAACCCGCCGAGTTGGGACAAAGACGTTGTTCCACTGCTGACCAAGTACTGTGTGGGATGCCACAACGCAAAAGATTTCGAAGCCGAATTGCAGATGCATAGCTTTGCCTCGCTCCGGCGCGGCGGAGTGTCCGGACCTGTTGTTGTGCCGGGCAAACCGGAATCCTCTCTCATGTGGCGTAGAGCTAGCGGTATCGACGAACCGAAAATGCCCCCAGAGGATTCCCCCCAGCCAAACGATGACGAACTCCAGGTGTTGAAAGAATGGATCGCTTCAGGTGCAGTCGGTAGCGATATGCTGCTTCCTCTCGAGAAGCGATGGGCATTCCCGAAATCACAATCACTATACCGAGGAGAGATGCCGATAACCGCAGCTGCGATGACTGGCAAGCAGGGGCAGTTACTTCTTGGGCGACCCGGGCAACTCGAATGGTGGTCTGATGGGCAGCGACGCAAACTGAACTTGGAAATTATCGGCAAGGTGACTCAAATCCGCTCCTCTCGCGATAGAAAATTTATCACGATCGCATCGGGGATCCCAGGAGTTGGGGGTCAGACGATCGTAATCGATGCAACATCTTTGGAAGATGCAAACTCAAACCCCCGCGTCCTTCATCGCATCGAAGGCCATCAAGACATTGTCTATGCTGCTGCAATCGATCCGAGCGGTACGATCTTGGCAACCGCAGGATACGATCGAGTTATCCAGATCTGGGACCTTGGCAGCGGTAAACTACTTCGTTCGCTCGAGGGTCACAATGGGGCCGTGTACGACCTGGATTTCGATGATAGCGGCAAGGTGCTTTTGAGCGCGAGCGCGGATGAAACCGTCAAGGTATGGCGAGTCGATACCGGCGAGCGATTGGATACGCTCGGTCAAGGGGAGGCGGAACAATATGCCGTGCGATGGGACCCAAAACGAGGTGCGATTATCGCTGCAAGCGCCGATCGCCGCGTTCGTGTCTGGAAACTCCTGTCCAAGGACAAGCCAAGCGTTAGCCCGATGCTGCGAGCTGTCTTTGCACATGAGGAACCGGTCAGCCAACTGAGCCCCTCGCCCGATGGTCGCTGGGTCGCCACTGCGGGAGAGGACCGATTGGTCAAGATTTGGGATGCGGAATCATGGGACCTGATCGCGACCCTCGAGCCTCTCAGCGATATCGCTTCTTCGATTCTGTGGAACTCTTCGGGCGATAGTTTAGCAATAACAACCCTGTCGGGAACCGTTTCGGTGCGGAATATCCATACGGAACTGCAACGCAAGCCGAAGAGCGAATGGTCCGCCTTCGAAATGACTCGCAGCGACTCGGCGTTGAGTGTTACCGAGACGATGAATAACATCGCCGAGGCCAATGCAAAGCGTGATCCAACCACTTCGCAAAAGATTGTGGCGTTGCCCGCGACCGTTTCGGGTGTGATATCAAGTCAGGATATGGATGGAATCCATGCAGGCGACTGGTACGCGTTTGATGCCAAGCAAGGGGACGAGTGGATCGTAGCGATTGATGCGGCACGGAGCGGTTCGCGGTTGGATAGCACCATCGATCTTTGCGATTTGCAGGGTAAACCCTTATTGCGAACGCGACTGCAGACGGTGCGCGAATCGTACTTTACATTCCGCGGTAAGGACTCGAGTAGCATCGATGACTTTCGGTTGCACCGTTGGGAAGATATGGAACTGAACCAATACCTCTATGCGGCTGGCGAGGTTGTCAAGTTATGGCTCTACCCTCGCGGGCCCGACTCGGGCTACAAAGTCTATCCTGGCTACGGCACGCGATTTACTTATTGGGATACCTCCCCCACATCGCATGCACTCAATGAACCAGCATGGATCGTCGAAGAGATCGCGTCTGGACAAGAACCAAAGTCAAATGGTCTGCCAGTATTCCCCGTTTACTATTCCAATGATGACGATGCCACCCGACGCAGCGGCAAGGATTCTCGAATCCACTTCACCGTTCCCAAGGATGGGACGTATCTCGTACGTGTGCGTGATGCGCGAGGTCAAAGCGGGGATGATTACAAGTATCAACTCATTATTCAGCGTCCCAAACCACGCTTTCAGTTTCGAGTTGAGCAAAATGAAATCACGCTGAGGCCTAAAGTCGGTTGTGAATTCTCGATCGCGGTCGAACGTTTTGATGGATTGAACGGATCCATAGATGTCGAGTTTGCGAATCTGCCGGAAGGCTTAGTGTCCGCCGGAAACATCTCTATCGAACCCGATCAGGGACGAGCGATTGGACAGTTGCGAATGACTGATGAAGCATTAGCGAAACTCGGACCGGAAACGGAGATAACGCTGCGGGCAAGTGGACTGCATCACGGGGAAATGATTGGGGCTGAGAGCGAAGCCAAACTCAAAGTGAAACTGAGTGACAAGCCTGCAATGGCGATTAAGGTCGTTGCGAAGGAGGGGACTCCGGATTCACCGCCACTACAGGAACTGCGGATACGACCTGGAACAACTGTCTCAGCGATGCTGGTGATCGAGAGAGGCGAGTTGCAAGGGGATCTCTCTTTTGGTGGCGACGACAGCGGTCGCAATTTGCCGCATGGTTGTTTCGTCGACAATATCGGACTCAATGGTTTGCTCATCCCCGCAGGTCAATCGACCCGTGAAGTTTTTATCACCGCATCGCCTATTACAACGCGAGGCGAGAGGATGTTTCATTTGCGAGCCTTGGTGGATGGCAATCCGACAACGCTACCGATCCGGTTGATCGTGGAGTAGAGACAGAATGTTTTACATGTTGATTTACGATGTAGTCGACAACTACGTCGAGCGACGATCTGTACTCCGTGAGGAGCATTTGAAACTAGCGAGCGAATATGCGGAACGCGGGATCTTGATCCTTGGAGGAGCGTTAGCGGACCCGGTCGATCAAGCAGTGCTGGTCTTCGAGGCTGAATCGACCGCTCCGATCGAGGCCTTCATAGCACGCGATCCTTATGTACAGAACGGGTTGATACGTTCCCACCGCATACGTCCCTGGACCGTCGCCATCGACGCCCGCTAACGCTCTCATCACATCCCCACGACAGCCAATCTGCATCTTCAGAATTCGCCCGGTCTGGTGACTAGTTGACAGTAGGCAATCTCCCTATATCTATTCGGGATTTCGTCAACATTATCGCAATAAGACCGACTGGTTTCCGCTTGGCGAAAAACTCCAATGAGGTTTTTCCGAAGATACGAGTTGCTTACGTGTCATGTTGAGCAAACGCGGCGACAACCGAAGGCTGAAACAAGATGATGAAACTGTAAATACAAATGGCAATCGCGCTCGGAGCACAGTAACAAGTCAGCATGGCAGCAAGCCCAAGCCCATTGGTAACTAGGGCAAGGATTCGGCGCCGATGTCGAAAGACCCACACCCCTGAGACTATTCTCAAAATTGCTAGAAGCACAACGACGACACCAAAGATGACCATACCCATCCCGAGAAACTCGGGTGGAAGTTCGTTTTCTTCACGCGGCATCTGCGCAAACAATAGTACGAACCCCCCTCCGAGGCAGAACACAGAATACAACGCTTCTAATGCCCCCTGAACGATCATCAGGACGCCGACAACTGGTATTTGGGGTAAATAAGCGTCCCGTTCCGGAACTAGGCACGGTCCATCAAACGCGGGTCCACTCATGACGGGTGGGGCGAAAGGGTTGTCGTTTTGGTTCATCCGATACTTTCCTCGTCTGAAATCCGGATCGATTACGACTAAGTCGTAAATGAAACTACGTTGGCACACCCAAGAACATTTAAGGACGGATGATAGCATAAACTCTACATGACGCCTTTCCCCCATTTTTACGTGCCACCCACCTATTTGCTTTTCCTCCCCTTTCTGCTACCCTGCTCCGCCGAGGAGATTCACTATGCCTAGACCCCTGCGGTCCGAACTGTTCGATCCCAACGAAGTCTGTATCGTGCACTGCATCCAACGCTGTGTCCGCCGTGCCTTCCTGGCAGGTCTCGACCCCGTATCGGGAAAGAATTACGAATCCC
>JAGWWZ010000169.1 GCA_018970165.1 Planctomycetota bacterium
GTCTCCCTGGCGTTGGCCGGTGACGGCGGTGATCGCTTCGATCACATGCACGTAGCGGAGGTTGTAGTCGAGATCGATTTCGATTTCTGGGCCTTCCTCGGGATTCGGTGGGGCGTTACCTCCGGTTAATTGCAAAATATACGCCCGGAGTTTGGTGAAGTCGTTTTCAAAGGACCGGGTCTCATCGACCACGATATCGGCCAGGCCACCATCGGGATTGGCTTTCAATCGCAGTTTGATCGGGATGTTGGTGGTGTCCATCGCCCCCTGACCGCCACCGATCGGCATCTTGACGTTGAAGTCACCCTCTTGGGCAGAAATTTTGAATGTCATGATGAAGAAGATCAGAAGCAGAAAGATCACGTCGATCATCGACGTCAATTGCATTTCCGCCTTCTCAGGTGCGTTGGATTTGAATTTCATCGCCATGTTAGCGTCGATCCTCCAAAGCTCGGAGAGCGAACTTTTCGTATCCGACTTCTTGACATTTCTTGATCAAGTCCTGGACCTTACCTCCTGGGGTGTTTTGATGAGCGCGGATGATGATGTTGGCATCCTTAGCCGCAAGCCCTTTGGCTTTCAGAGCATCGGCCTCCACCTGCAACAAAGGGCGGAGACCTTCCACCGATGTAGTCTCCGAACCCAGATAGACCGAGCCACTGAAGTCGAGATTCAGCACAATCGGATTTTCGAGTGGGGCTTCGGCAGGTTTCGCTAACTCGCTCGATGGAAGCTTGATTTTCTCGTTTTGGTCTTCTTGCGAGAAGTTGATGAGGACCATGAAGAAGATGATCAACTGGAAGACCATGTCGATCATCGAGGTCATGTCCCCTTCGGCGAGTTTGGTATCGAATTTTCTGACGATGGCCATAGCCAGCCTTTGTGGTTATTTCCCGAGCGATTGGAATTTTTCGATGATCTCTTCGCTTTCGCTACCGGCTGTCATGATCTGACGATGCACGCGATTGCGGAGGATGTTGTAGATAGCGATGGCTGGGATCGCTAGGTAAAGGCCGACGAGGGTGGTGTAGAGTGCTTGCTCGATACCAATTGCGAGTTCGCTGGGTTTGGGGGTTGCGTCGCTGCTGGCAATTTTACCGAAGGAAGCCACCATCCCTTGAACCGTCCCCAGTAGTCCAACCATTGGAGCGATGTTGCCGATGAGAGCGATGTAGCTGAGCATTTGCTCGAGCCGCATGGTTTCGGAGTCTCCGGCGACTTGCATCGCCTCTGTGACGGCCTCTTTTCCTTTTTGGATCTTGCCCAAACCCGCAGATACGAGAACACCTAGGAGACTGTCGTCGGATTGCACCAATTCGACTGCAGCCTGAGCATTTTTTTCATCCAGGCTGGTGTTGATCCCTTGGAGTAGATCGGGTGGAACGAAGTTGTTCTTTCGAACGGCGATGATCGCTCGAACGACCAATGCGACCAGGACGATCGACATGATCAGAAAGGTGATCGCGTACATGTCGCCGAGCGACTTCCATGTCTTGACGAGCATGTTCTCGGTCTTGGGTGTCGGGGCGTTTCCTGCAGCGGGTGCGGCTGGTGCAGCGGGTGCGGCGGCGGCAGGAGCAGCCGCTCCCCCTTGGTCGTCCTGCGCGATGGCGGTCGAGTCGGCGAGAAACGCCACCGAGAACATGGATACGACAAGCGCCAGATAGGGGATCAAGATCTGTCGCAATGCGCGTGGACGAGGAAGCATAGTGACTCCGAAAGGCAAAAGAGCTTGTGGTGAATGAGGGAATGAGAAGGAGTAGGTGTAACGGTTACTATCCTAGCGAAAGATCGCGGCGGAGTGTTCGAGATTCGAGTGTAATGACGGCTACTTCTTGGTCCATGGGCTGGTGGGGTAAAGTTTGCCAAGTTTCTGTTTGGCATCTGCTGATCGCTGGGTGTTTCCCATCTTGGCGTAGATTTTAGAGAGGTGGTACAGCGCCTCGGCATGAGCATCGGCCTGCATGGGATAGAGGAGGTCGGTTTTTAGGTAAGAGAGTTCAGCCTCATCATTTCGACCGGCTGTTTCGAACATCAGGCCAAGGGTATTGAACAGTTCCGAGAACAATTCGGAGTCGGTGGAGTCCCCTTCATCGACCATTTTCTCAAGATCCCCGATGGCTTGTTCGGTTTTCCCATCGGCTGCATCGCATCGAATGAGTGCGACTCGGGCCAACTTTTGGTACTTGAGGGAGAGGGGATCGGAGAGCTTGGCTTCAATTACCGAAGCAAACTTGCTCTTGGCTTCGGCGGTCGCATTTTGGGCCAGGAGCGCTTTGGCTTGTAGGAAACTGCCTTTGAGTTTCAGTTCGGGGAAAGGAGCGGTGGCTAGGCCGCCGTAGTACTTCGCTGCCTGATCAAAGGAACCGCCGGCGAGAGCTAGGTCCCCCATTGTTTCGGCAGCGGGGTAGAAGTGGTGACTCTGTGCATCGTCCTTGACCCAGTCGGTGAGTTGTTTCAGGGCACTAGCCGGATCGCCGCGACCTCGAAGAGCCAACAAGCCTGCGAGGTAGCCTTTGTAGAAGCGGTATTCGAGTTTCATATCGTCGGTTTCAAGGGATCCAGCGTCGATTTTCTTGAATTCCTCGACGGCTTGCTCCAACTGGCCCTGGGCGGTGAAGTCTTTAGTGCGTGAGAAGGGCTGGGGTTCGCCATCGAACACGATTCGTTGGAGTTCGTTGGTGGGGAAGTTCTGTTTATTGCCACGGACTTCGATCACGATCTTATCGCGATTTTTTTCGACGATCTTTCCGGTGACCGCCGCCCCTTTGACTGGAAAAACGCGGTCTCGATCCTGGGCGTAGATGGACACCGGGACAAGGAGCATGGCGACTAAGGTCACGATACGAAGCAGGAGATGGGATGGATACATGTCGATTTTCATCGGTTGACTGAAAAGGTATCTCGGAGAGCGTTGGTAGAAATTGGGGTACAGATAAGTTTTTTAGTTTCCGCTGCCAGGTTGATTGGTTGCCGTCGCGAGGCCAGCGAGTCCGGAGGGTGTTTTTCCGGATTTCTGTTGAATCTCGCGTGCCAATCGATCGAACTCAGCTTTTTTGCCAGGACCGCCGAGATCTGGGAATCGGACCATGGTCTGGGAAATATCGTTGAGTGAAGCGTCGAATAGTTTTTGTTTCTTACCGGGATCTGTTTCCGCTTCAGCGAGGAGAGAGCGGCAGCGCGCGATGCTCCAGCGGGCTTCAAAGAATTGGGTTTGGAACGCCTGATCTTTGACCGCGAGTTGCGCGATTTGGCCGAAGCCCCAGATCAGATTTTTCTTGTTGGCTTGCGGTTCGGCCCCGAGCATGGCTTGCTTGAGTTTCTCCGGATCCTTCCCTTTAGCGGCCATCATCAGGTTGCGAGCGGCTTCGATTTGAATGGTGATGTTGTTTTGTCGAACTTGCAGTGCTTGAACGAACAGCTTGTGGGCTTCGTCGTATTTGCCTAGGCCTCGTTTAGCTAGAGCGATGCTCAGGAGCAATTCTTCGGGCTTCTTCTGGGAACCTTGATCGGATTGTGGGAGGCTGCGAAGTTTGTCGAACGCTTTTTCCGCTGCGAGCAGCATGTTCTTGGCCTTTTCGGCCATCTGCGGTTCTTTTTCCCATGCGGTTGCGAATTGGGTGACCGAGGCTCCTATGGAGTCCAAGGTCGACGCATCCTTGCTGATCTCGATCAGTTGATCGATGAGAACCTTGTAAGCATCGGCTAGATTATTCTTTTGAGCTTGTTCTTTGGTGGATTCCAATTGGTTTTGGATATCGACGGCGAGGTTGCGAAGGGTCCGGTTGAGCATGTTCGGGTCACCGGTTTGTTCGCTCAGTTCCCGGAGTGTGTTGATCGACGCGGCAACTTGATCGGGAGTCATGGGGGCTCGCCCTTGGGCCGCGGCTTGGACCATGGCTTGCAGATTGAGTCGTTGTGATTCCAAGCGGAGTTCCGGCTTGAGATCGGCGATGGCGGTCAGTTGCGCGAGGGCTCCCTTGCCGGGCTCATTGAGATATCGCAGGGCATCGTCGAGCTTGCCGGCTTTCAAGTTCATTGCGACCAGGTTGTTGGTCCCTTCGAGGGTGGTCTTGTTGACTTCTTCGGCGGCCAGTGCGTTCCAGGCTTTGGTAAGAAGGGCGTCGGCGCGGCGGCTGAATTCCAAATCTTCGGCCGTTTCCTCTTGACCGTCTTTGCGACGTTGCAGGGAGGCGTTTCGATACTGGATCCAGCGGACGTTCCCCATGACAAATTCCAGAATGCCCGGGGGACCTTTTTTGAGGGCCAGCATCTTTTCGGCGTCATCCCATCGCTGCTCTCCGATTGCGAGTCGGGCGAGCACATCCGCCGCTTTCTCGCTCTGAGACGATTCGGGAGCGATTTCGAGGAATTTCTTCGCCAAACCATCGAGCATCGATGTGAGTGGAGGCTTTTGGTCGCTCGGAGCGGCTTCGATGGCTTCGGCGAGGGATGCCAGGGCGATATCTCCTGCTTGCTGAGCCTCTTCGGTTCCGCGATGGGTTCGGATAATCACATTGGCGATTGCGTAGGCTTCGCGGTAGCGTTGGAGTTGGTAGAACAGGAATGACTGCTGCAATCTCGCCTTCAGCAGGTCATCGCGCGAATCGCTGTCACGATATTTTTGGAAGGCGATGTTATTCAATTCGATCGCTTGTTCGCGATCGCGAGCCGCATCGCTTTTGAGCAGGTCGATTTGCTCTTGGATGGCAGGTTGCTCGGCCGCAGGAGCTTTTTCCATTTGCCCGGTCAAGATCGGGAGCGTCGAGAGCGAAGAGTTTGCGCGATCACTTCTCGAACGCGCTGCTTTTACAGCGTCATCAAAGGTTTTCGCATCGGGTAGTTTGGTGTCTTCGATGGGTTTGGTTTCGATACCCAACGTCTTCAAGAGATCGGCTGCCTTCTTCTGTGTAACACCAGGTTTCTTGGTGAGAAATTGAAGAGCTTCTCTGGCTTCGCGTCGGATGTTTCGGATTTTTCCATCTTCGGTTTTCGAATCCAATGACTTCATCCAGGCTAAGCGTGCCTCGGCGATTGCCAATTGCAGGTCCATCCATTCGGGTCTGTCTTTTTCCCGGATGTCTCCCTGCCGCCATTGGTCTTCTCCGATCATGACCGCAGCTTCGTACTTGCCGGAAGCGGGCGCGCTGTCGAGCCGAACCAAGGAAGCGACGGCTTGGACTCGCCAGGTGCGAAAGATTCCCGGTTCTTCGTTGTCTGCAACTCGGTTGTAACTTTCCCGAGCTGCATCGATCTTTCCGAGCATCAGTTGGACGTGACCGCGATTGAGCAGGCTCAGGAACCTGGAGCCCGCTTGAGCGCTCGTCGTGCTCTTTTCGATCACTTCGCTGAGTTGTTTTTCTGATGCTTCCAAGTTGGACTTCCATTCCGGGGAATTCGCATCATAGGTCTCAGCGATGAACTTGTTGTTGATTGCTTGAAGGATTTGTGCTTGGCGATATTCCGTTTGAAGTTTTTCCCGGAGAGCAAGTTTTTGGGTCTCGTCGGGTTTGACATTGGCGCCCCGCATCGACTCGAGAATGGGGCGAAGGTATGTGTTGGTTTCCGCGAAGGTGCTGGAGGCCAGTTGCAACGAGGCTCGAGCTTGCTCTCGCAGTTCAGCGGCTTTGGCTGATCCTCCCTCGTTCATGGCCTCTTGTTTGGCTTGATCGAGTGACTGTCCACCGCGAGCCATGTACATGTCAGCAAGCTTCAACATGGTTTCAGCCCGACGCGGATGATCTGGCCAGGCGGCGAGAAAATCCTTGAAGCCCTTTTCGATCGCAGCGAGCTTCTCGGCAAGCGCTTTTTCATTGCGGACGTCTTTGAGGGACAGCTGCAACAGCAGGATCCGCTCCAAGTCGACTTCACTCCGCATCGAAGATGGCAGCCGTTCCCGCTTAACGCTGATGTCGAGGTATTTGACCGCCTGGTCGTAAAGCCCCTCCTCCTTGAGCCGCTCCAAAAACTTGGATGCTGGCTCGTCGGCGGATACCATAGGATAGGGGTAACCTATCCAGCAGGCCGCACCGATCGCGATGGAACGAACGAGCACAGAACGAACGAGGCGGATGAGTTGGGAAGAGAGTGCATTCTTTTTCATGTGTTCACCCAGATGAGTCGCCTGTAGTATAGCGAAGTCTTGCACGTTCGTAGAGAGTCCTTTCCAAGGAACCCACTGGTTATGTCAGCACGGCGAAGGGAACGATGGTACTCGATGGAGGGTCAACGCCGCATCCATCGCTCTGCCCTGGAGTCCACCAAAGGTCCAAGGCATTTGATTTCTTTGGTGGTTTTGCTCGCCTTGACACTCATCGCAATGCGGCAGGTCTCGGATCCGAAGCGGGTCGGTCGGGTAGCATCGGCGGTCGGTCTGCTCCCCTCAGGAAAAACCGCCTCGGATACCCTCTCCTCGGAACAGGAGAAAGTCCCTGAGAACGCCATTTCTCCGCAACCCATTCATTCGAACGAAAAAACAGACGGTTCACAAGCACAGGAGGATCCAAAACTTGCGGCTACCAAAGCATGGATCCTGGTCAGCTCAAGTCCGGACATCGAGTCCCAGGCGCAGATTTTGAGCCGATTGCTGGATGCGGCTCCTGCAAACTTGGTCTCCAACCTCGCTTTCGAATACTTGATCGCAAAGAGTTCCGAGATCCCGATGATGGAACTAAATGAAAATGAAGTGAAGGAACGAACCGCATGGTTAGGCGATTCGAAAAAGCAGATCCTTCGATGGACGGAATTGTCGGAGTCGCTGTCGCGCGACCACTCTCTACTAACGAATCTATGGAAACTGTTTGATCGACTCTCGGAGCCGATCGCCGAGGAGGACTTGGCACCCCCCGAGCTGAAAGATTCCTTCAAAGCATTTCAACTCGCTTTGGATCGGGCGTTGCTCAACCAATTTGCAGACAATACTCCTTGGCGTTCCAGCGATCGGGTTCCCTTGATGCGGACGACCCAGCGAGCCGTTAGTATCGGCGAAGCCGTCAAAGATGGGACTCTTGTACCGGAAGCTCTGCCATCCGTCGCAATCCCGCAACTGATGGGGGATACCGATTCCCTGCGAGGTCGAACAGTACGGATCGCTGGCCAAATCGCCCTGGTCGATCAAGCCGCTTCCCTGACAGTCGCCGATCCTCGCATCAGCGATTACGGTGTGCTCTGGCTCCGCCCCGACGACGGCAGCAATCAGCCAATCATCGTTCACGTTCCCAAAAGCTTGGCCATCCCCGACGAGGAACTAGCAAAAGACCGGTCCGTCATCGTCAGCGGTATCGTCGCCAAGCGTCGTGCCTATGCATCCAATCGCGGTGGGGAGATCGCTCCGGTCGTGGTGGCTGCACACATTCAAGCCTTCGACCCGGCTGCTCCAATTGCCTTCGCAGGATTAACCGAGGAACAAAGGAAGTCCGCGTCCATCTGGCAGCAACCACTCCCTGTGAAGCGATGGACCCCACCGGCCGACATCAGCGGCGCACTCGAACGGATCGAACAACGCATCGGTCCGCGCATCAAGCCGATCGAAGCCCTGGTCGCAGAACAATCCCTTGATGATCCGAACTTTGTCGAAGCTCTGGCCTGCGATCAGGCAGTGCAAGCCACTCTCGATGGCTTGCAACGGGTGACCGACGAAGTGCAATTGGCGGCCGATCCGACGGGACAAGGCCGCAGGCTAAAGGATTCTCGGATTCGAGAATGCCGCGGTTTGATTACCCAAGTTCGCCGGGTCCCGATCGAGAAAGAGCCGTTTCCCGGTTGGCCATGGAAAGAGGTTTATGTTTGCTCGCTCGAACCCCATCCCGCTGATGAACCAAACTCGTCCTGCATGATCATGACGCAACATGTCCCATCGCAGTGGCTGCGAACCTCGGAGTTGCGTCAACCTGTTATTGCCAGGGGCCTCGCATTCGATGTTGCAAACGCCAAGGCGAAGACGCTGCTGATTAGTCCTGCAGTCCAGTGGCGCGAGGAAGCGACTGCTGCATCGAGCGATAGTACTGCGACCGTCGGAGACTCAACATCGTACGCTCCAACCCTTCCCGCCGGATGGACCGCACTGCTCAAACGAGGCTGGAACCTCGACTGGATCGATACGATCGAGGGACTGCAAGGCAAGCCGATGACAGCTCGCGAGTCCCAAGCTTTTTACAGCATGCTCGGATGCTCGAAACAACCATTCGATGCCGCACAAATCGCGGGGCTCGAAACGCCCAAGGGTAAGGAAACCGCAAATAACCAAACCTTGAGTGTGATGCAGTCGATTCAGAGAGCGGAAACTCGCAAAAGCAAACGGGATGCTCCTGGTCAGGATGCCGCATCATCGGGATATCGCGTGAAAGGGGTCGCAGAGGTGCGGCGCGTCCAACGGGTCGATGTCCGCAATCCCCAGGAACAGCAGTGGCTTGGAGCCGATCACTATTATCAACTCGATGGCTTCGCCGATATCGGCAACAGCCGCATCACGATCCGCTACGACGAGTCGGTCGAACCAATTGTTTTTGAAAAGGAGTTCCCAGTGACGCTGGTCGCCCTGAAAGTCCCTGACTCGTTGCTAGTCGATGCCGCAGACGCAATCCCAGGTGAGGCTCAAGCCTGGTATCCGCGTACTCGCGTCTCCGTGTCAGGTTGGTTCTATCGCATGTGGCGCTTCAAAACGACCCAAGTCAGCGAAGCCACCAATAATAAAGAGGCTCAGCAAGGCCCGCTACTCGTGATCGATCGATTCGATGACCCGCCAGCAAGGCAAGTTTCCGGCGCATCGAATACATCACCGCAGTGGATCGCAATCACGACACTAGCGATCGGAATCGTCGGTGGCCTGTGGATTTTGAGGCAGGTCCGACAAGAACTCCAATCGGGCCGCCGCAAGCGATAACATAAGAGAAGACTTTATCTTCGGGTCCCCAATCGCTCGCGACGGTACTCACCACTGCAGACTCGCTCCACCCATTCCTTCTCCCGCAGATACCACGCCACGGTCTTGCGCAAGCCTTCGGTCAAATTCACGCTCGGCTTCCATCCCAACTCGCTCCGTATTTTGCTGTTATCGATCGCATAGCGACGGTCGTGTCCCGGGCGGTCTTGAACAAAGCGAATCAACGATTTTGAAGTTCCCCGCGTCCGTCCCAAAAACTCATCCACCAACTCGCAAATCGATTCTACCATGCGAAGATTGCTCCGCTCTTCGTCCCCCCCGATGTTGTACGTGTTCCCGAGCCGACCCGATTCAAAAACCCTTGTGATAGCCCGGCAATGATCTTCAACAAACAACCAGTCGCGGACGTGCTGGCCATCGCCATAAACCGGGAGCGGCTTGCTCTCGATCGCGTTCAGAATCATCAAGGGAATCAGCTTCTCCGGAAACTGATAGGGCCCGTAATTGTTCGAACAATTTGTGATGAGGGTCGGCAAGCCATACGTTTCTCGATAGGCCCGCACGAACATGTCAGAGGAGGCCTTGGAGGCTGAATAAGGTGAGTTCGGGGCGTAAGGGGTCGCCTCAGTGAATTTTCCAGTCGAACCCAGAGAGCCGTATACCTCATCGGTCGATATGTGCAGAAATCGAAATCGCGACTGCTCGGCTTCGCTCAAACCTCGGTAATACTCAAACGAAGCTTCGAGAAGATTGCTTGTTCCGACAACATTTGTTTGAACGAATGCTGCAGGCGCGTCGATCGAACGGTCGACATGCGACTCGGCCGCAAAGTGGACGATGCCGATCGGCCGATATTGATCCAAGAGTCGATCGACCAACTTGCGATCGATGATGTTGCCATGCACCAAAGTGTGCTTGACGCCATCGCTTGGGGGAACAGAATCCAAATTGCCCGCATAGGTCAAGAGATCGAGATTGACGATCCGGTAACGACCTAAAGCCACATGCTGACGTACGAAACATCCACCGATAAAGCCTGCACCGCCAGTGACCAGTAGCGTCTCAGTCATACAGCGCTCCAGTCAAGCGGACCCGAAGCCTAATCGTTTTCCGTAGAGTTGCCTCGGTCGATCGCGATCTGGATTTGAGGCTTCGGACCGATCACGTCCCACGCCAAACCCATGCGCTCGAGAGTTCGAATCGTCCACCAGGACGCATCGAACTCGTACCACTTGTGACCATGACGAGCGCTTCGTTGATCCG
Organism: Planctomycetota bacterium; assembly: GCA_018970165.1. Taxonomy (GTDB): domain Bacteria; phylum Planctomycetota; class Planctomycetia; order Pirellulales; family Pirellulaceae; genus JBKCUI01. The sequence continues at coordinate 10,145 of JAGWWZ010000169.1, forward strand.
CGTGATGATTGTTGTGCCATCCCTCGCCGAAGGTTAGGTAGGCGACCCACCACGAGTTGCGGCTGTTGTCGCGAGTCTCATAGTTTCGATATCCCCACGTATGGCATACCGAATTGACAGCCCAGGTGACATGCAACGTGAAAACCGTTCGCAAGAATACCCCCCATACCAACCACGACAAAGCCAACCAAAGAGCCTCATACTGGGACATCCCCCACAGCAAACCGAATCCGTAACCTAGGCCAGTGATGATTGCCGCATGGCCGATGTAGATCCACAACCAACCGAGATATTTCTCCATGGCAAAGTAAAAACGGTCATGGAGCATATCACGAACGTAGCGTTCGAAATGAAAAACGCTGTCGTGACGGCGGTC
>JAGWWZ010000328.1 GCA_018970165.1 Planctomycetota bacterium
CATTCGGGACTGCTTCCGTTGCCCTCGATTGCGACCGTTTTCGAGGAAGTCGCTCGAGACCAGGTACGATATGGAGTGGTTCCGATTGAGAACTCGACCGACGGCCGCATTGTCGACACATTGACGATGTTCGCACGCACGCCTGTTCGAATTCGCGGCGAGATCTTACTTCCGATCCATCACAATCTGCTCTCTCGTTGCAACCGAGAAGAAATACATTCGGTGTACAGCAAACCGCAAGCGCTTTCTCAATGCCGCGGTTGGCTTTCGCTTCACCTTCCGCAAGCCCGCTGGGTGGAAGTGGCCAGTACGACCGCTGCAGCAAAAATCGCTTCCGAAGAACCAGCGTCCGCAGCGGTCGCTTCGCTCGAAGCCGCGGTTGCTTATTCTCTAGATATCCTCGCTCGAAACATCGAAGACAGCCCGCATAACGTCACGCGATTCGTAGTGATCAGCAAAAAGTCTTCGCAACCTACCGGGAACGACAAAACATCCCTCATGTTTCAAATTCCACACAAACCCGGTGCGTTGGCGGACGTGATGATGCTCTTTAAAGACAATGGCCTTAATTTGACTTGGATCGAATCGTTTCCGATCATGGAGTCTCCGAACGAATATTTATTCTTTGTCGAACTTGATGGACACCAAGACCAACCCACGGTTGCAGGTACCATTGCCGCTCTACGGCACGATGCCATTCGATTGGAGTGCTTGGGATCGTATCCGAAAGGAGACCGAGTTCCCAACGATTCTCGCGAAGGGTTCCAGCAAAAATAAATCCGTTATGCATTTCACCGTCGAAGCGCAGAAAATCGTCGCTGATCATTTACAACCAGGCAATATTGCGATCGATGCCACTGCTGGAAATGGACACGACACAGTCTTCCTGGCAAATACCGTTGGTCCGCATGGGAAAGTTCATGCGATCGATATTCAAGGCCAAGCAATCGAACGGTTGCAGCAAACTCTCAGCCAACTCGACTTACTGGAGCGGGTCGAAGTGTATGCGGCCGATCACGCCCTGATTGAACAAGTCGTTGCACCGAAGCTATCCAGTTTTGTCGATTGCGCGATGTTCAATTTGGGGTATCTCCCTCATTCCGACAAGTCGATCACAACCCATCGCGCTAGTACGCTCCGTGCCGTCGAGGGAGCGTATCGCTTGCTGAAACCAGGTGGCATGATGACCGTTTTAGCTTATGTCGGCCATCCGGGTGGTCGCGATGAGGCGGAAGGAGTTTCGGCATGGCTCGAATCGCACGCGGACGATCTCCGAGTTGATCGCATTCAAGACGAGAGCAACCCTCAGAGCCCGATTCTGTGGGTGATCAAAAAGAATCCTTGATCCGAATCACACGATTTTCGCCGTAATCTCAACCCGAAACGTGAGTGAGGGATGGATTTATCTCCCTTGCGATGTCTCCCCTCATGCGTCCCTCCCCGCGGGGGAGAAGGGTTGGGGTAGATACTAGGGAGACAAGCCCCAGCGAAACGAAGAACCGCGTTCTTTTCGCTGGTTGCGAGTAGCGTCCGATGGGGACGAGCCCCAGCGAAACGAAGAACCGCCGCAACGCGGGGCTGCGGGGCGCAACGGCCACCACGCGGCTCGCCCGCGTGGAGCCTTGATCGAAACCAGAACGCGCGAAACCCA
>JAGWWZ010000011.1 GCA_018970165.1 Planctomycetota bacterium
AATGATCGAAAAAGCTCGGCAGGGCGAACGCCATCAGTTGGCGGTCAGTTTGTCGCGTCGCGATGGGAATACCGAAGACATCAAGCGATCCCATGAAACCTACGATCCACTGCGCGATCCGGAGATGCGTCCGACTCCGTTCCAAGCCTATCTGCGGATACAAATCGGCTGTGATAAGTTTTGCACATACTGCATCGTGCCGATGACTCGTGGTCCGGAACAAGGACGTCATCCCGAAGAGATCGTGGCCGAAGCAAAGGAGTTGGCTCGACAGGGTGCAAAAGAAATAACGCTGCTCGGTCAGACTGTGAATTCGTATCGCTGGGTCGAAGGGGATCGAAGTACACGACTGGCAGATCTACTAGAGATGCTTCACCCGATCGAGGGGATTGAACGTATCAAGTTTGTAACGAATTATCCGAAGGATATGACTCGCGAGTTGCTAGAAACGGTGCGAGATCTTCCGAAGTGTTCGCCGTATCTGCATGTTCCAGCCCAAAGTGGTAGCGACACGATCTTGAAGCGGATGAAGCGCGGGTACACGACTGCGGATTACTACGCAATGATGGATCGGATCGGGGAGATCCTTCCCGATGCGGCGGTTTCGAGCGATTTCATTGTGGGATTCTGCGGGGAGACTGAAGAAGAGTTCCAGATGACGGTCGAGATGGTGCGACGCTGCCGGTTCAAAAACAGTTTCATTTTCCAATACAGCGTCCGACCTGGGACGAAAGGGGCGGAGCTGTATGCGGACGATATTCCGAGCGAGGTCAAGCACCGCCGGAATCTGGAGTTGCTGGAGGTGCAAAATCGAATTTCTCTGGAGGACAACCTCCGGTTTTTAGGGCACTCGGTAGAGGTGTTGGTCGAGGGGCCGAGCAAGTGGTCCCAGCGCAAAGGGCAATCAGGTGAGTTGCGACAGATGACCGGCCGGACCCGATGCGATCGGATTGTGGTCTGGGATGGAAACATGCGTCAGACGGGGGAGTTGCTGCAGGTCCGGATCACCGACGTGTACGCCTTCACGATGATGGGGATGGTCGAGACGGTAGAACTCGCTCCTGATCTGGTTCAGTTGGCAACTTGAGCCCTATCCGCTCCGATTTCATCGCTTTCAGGACCGGCACCTTGGGGCGATATCACTTCATTTCGTAATCTTGAATCGCGGAGCGCCACCCATCTTTGGACGCCGTGAGAGGGTCGGTAAAATCGTTAGAATCTGCATAGATGTCAAAGCCTTTCCGCTGAAACTCGCGCATTGCTCTAAATTACGCGAACGATCCATTTTTTCTGTTTCATTCTTTTTAACCAGTCGATTTATGTCGCCTGTTGGGAATTGGTTTCCCGATACGCCGAGTCTATCGCAGCGTGAGGCTGTTGCTCTGGTCTCGTCAAGAACGCCCTCGAAGCGATTCGAGGGGACGAGTCGCCCCTTGAGTGAAAGCTTGGTTGTCCGTCAGCCGCAACTGAACGGACAGCGAGGCCCAAGCACGAGGGCGTCCAGGGACGAGATTGACCTGAGCAATTTGTTGGCGGCCGGAATGCCGTCGAGAGACTTTACGTAATCGGGACTTAGTCCAAACAAGCGACAACGGAGTGACGAGCAGCAGAGCGTCGCCTCGTTCGATACTAGTGTCCTGCGTGGTACTGCAAACGTCCTAGGGAGAATGGAACAATGAGAAAGCTTTTGGCTCTGCCAGCTCTTGCGGCCCTCGTGTCCGCATACGACGCTGGAGCTGTTCAAGCCGCGTTCGGCGGTGCGATCAGCTACGAGAACTGCGGCTGTAACGTCGTGGATCAGAGTGGTTCAGCGACGCACACCGTAATGAAAACGGTAAACAAAGTTGTTTACGAGCCTGAAACCGTAACTGGCAACAGGTTGGTCAACAAAGTTGTGTACGAAGACAAACAAGTTCAGCGCGTTCGCTACGAACGCGAAACGCACGAGCATGATGTTCAGTACACGGTCAACGTACCTGTACGTGAAACACATCAAGGCGTGCGGAACTACACCGTTCGTCGGCCTGTCTATGAAACTCGAACCAAGCAAGTGACCTACAACGTCATGAAGCCGGTTTACGAGAGCCATGAGAAGGTCGTGAACTACACAGTGATGGTTCCTGTCCGCGAGACCCACGAGAAGGTTGTGAACTACACCGTTCGCACTCCTGTTCGTGAAACACGGACCAAGACCGTCAACTACACGGTGGTGACCCCTGTTCGTGAAACACACGAAAAGGTCGTCAACTACACCGTCATGAACCGAGTGATGGAAGCCCGCGAGCGAGTTGTCAACTACACCGTCATGGTGCCAGTGACAGAAACCCGTGAGCGAACCGTCAACTACTCCGTTACCAAGCCGGTCAACTACACCAAGACCGTTACGGTCCGCGGTGGCAGCTGGCAAAACGTTGAGGAAGAAGTTCCTGGCCCAATGGTTCGTCGAACTGTTCGCGAACCAGGCACTTGGACCTTCGACCCAGCAACCTGCCGGAATGTATACTGCCCAGGCGAAAGCCGGGTGGAATGCATCCAATGCCCACCGAAGAAGGTTTGCAAGCGAGTTTGGGTTCCAACCTGCGAAGAAAAGACCATCAACTGTGTCAAGTATGAAACCGAATGCTTGACCAAGGTTGTTCCATACACCGTCACCAAGTGCGTACCTGAGTGCCGCTCCAAGACGGTGACCTACAACGTTTGCAAGCTGGTTCCTGAGTGCCGCCAAAAGACGGTTACTTACACCACCTGCAAGATGGTTCGTGAGTGCCGATCCAAGGAAGTTACCTACACGGTATGCAACTGGGTCTGCGAGCAGAAGAGCAAGGTTTGCACCTACACCACCTGCAAGCTGGTTCCAGAGTGCCGTCAAAAGACCGTTTGCTACAAGACCTGCAAAATGGTTTGCGAGCAACGAGTCAAAGATGTGTGCTACACGGTTTGCAACTGGGTCTGCGAACAAAAGAGCTGCCCATATACCTACACGACCTGCAAGATCGTGAAGGAATGCCGAACCAAGAAGGTATGTCACACCGTCTGCAAGCCAGTTCACTACTGCGAAACCATCAAGGTTGCCAAGTGCGTGAAGGTTTGCGAACCATACACCTACACCCGATGTGTTGCTAAGGTTGTCTGCGAACAGGTTCCAGTCAACGTATGCGATCCATGTGCAGGTGCTGGTATCGGTGCAGGCAACGGTTGGGCTCCTCGAAACGGTCTGTTCAACGGTCGGCTTCGCAATTGGCTCCGCGGTCTGCGTTGCCACGGCGGATGCCACGGTGGAGCAGGCTGTGGATCAAGCTGCGACAGCTGCGGTTCGGTTGAACCGACCTGCGGTTGCTAGTCGATCGATCCCGATCTAGTTCGATAACAATCAAACGGCTGGCGTCTACGAGATGTCAGCCGTTTTTTTATTTACGGTTGAACTGAGGCAAGTGGGATCAATGGTCACATCGGCTGACACGCCCAAAGGCTCCCCAGTGGCCTTGTGCAACTGCTGGCAAAGCTTTCTTGGCGGAAGAAGCTGATTCACCAGGTGGCATAGGTGTGCTAGCGAAACCTTGCCGGATTCATCTGGACTTGGCCCCGTGCCAACAGGTACAACCCGACGGTTAATGCTGACCGACTTTCTGTTTCCGGGTTCGACGAGATGGCTAGCGAAGGGGATCCAAAAATTCGCCGTATTGCGATCGTGCTGCAAAGCATGGACGCGGATACTGTCCGAAAACTGCTTTCCCAATTTCCGGAGGACGTTTCGCGTGCGATACGCCGGGCATTCTCCAGCTTGGGTACGGTCACTCCGGCCGAGAGAACCGCGGCCGCCCAGGAACTGCAAAGCCTGTTTGGCAAACCTGCGAACACGAGCCCCGATATGGCACCTGCGGTTCAGGTCCTCGATCACGGGAGAAAGATTCAGGATACCGTTCAATTATCTCCCGAGGCGAGGAACTCGGCCTCCGATTACCCCTCGTCGGTTTCTGCATCTCTTGGAACGACATCGACTTCAGATCCGAATTCGAAATCGGGACTTCGCTCATGGTTAAGTGTGCCACCCGCGACACTGGCTGAGATTCTACAGGGGGAGAGGCCGAGCGTTGTTGCGGCGGTCCTTCATGAGTTGCCTGTCGTGATGGCGACCTCGGTGTTGCAGCTTCTTCCAATTCCATCTGCATCGGAAGCGATGGCTGCGATGCCTCATCTGCATCGCAACGACCCTTCGTTTATGAACGAGATTCTCGATCAAATCTGGTCGAAGTCCGAGGACGAACTTCGCAACAGTCAGAAGACCCATCTGGGTATGGAAAAATTGAGGGCGATCCTGGCTCAGGCTCCTGAGGATCACAAGTATCTTTGGACCGCTGCGTTGGGGAATATCGATCCGAAGCTACCTTCGGCCTTGGGATGGGGCCGATCGTCATCTGGCAGCGATCCATCGGCGATGATGCCAACCCCCACACCACCAACACTGAAGCTTTACACACCGCCTGAACCGGAGCAGCCTTCGGTTCCCTCTCCCCCATCAACCATCGCACCGACCCCTGAAACCCAAACTCAGGATTCCCCCGTAAAGGCCCCCTATCAATCGATTCAGGATTTGATGAAGCTCGCGGACGCAGACTTCGTTTCGGTGATCTATTCCGTGGAACCGGCAACCGTATTGCTTGCGCTGGCTGGTGTCGAGCGGGATTTCCTCAAACGGTTCGAACGGATGATGCCTAAAAAAGACTTGTATCGCTTTCGGCAGCGCCTCAATCGCTTGAACGATGTAACCCTACGCCAGATCGATCAAGCCCATTTCGAAATCTTGGAACGAGCGAACACACTGTTTTCTCAGGGGCAAATCGATTCGCAGAGCCAGGACGATTCTGAAGGACGACTCAGTAACACAAACTCCTTTTCGGAAGCAGCGTAACACACGCTCACTATGGCCACAGTACTTAAGTCTCGGCAACTACAGGACGGATTGAACACGGCGCAAGCGGAGGTGTTCAACTGGGAAGACGTAGCAGGCAGGGCCAATCACTACCTGGAATCGATCAAAGCAGAAGCCCGTTTGATGCTCGAGAACTGTGCGAAGGAATGTGATGCGCTTCGCGAGAAAGCCCGACATGAGGGGATGAATGCGGGGGAGGCCCATGTGGAACGCATGGCAGAACAGCTTGCGACAAAGTTGGCCGCAGAAAAAGTGCAACACGCAGCCCAGTCTATTCAGCAAATCTGCAACGATCTCGAAGAGGCCACCCAGCAATGGCTTAGGGAATGGCAACACGAAACGGTGGCGATCGCGATCGGAATCGCCGAGAAACTAGTCGCTCGTCAAATCGAAAGCGATCCATCGATACTTTTGAAGTGGATTGAGGACACGGTACGATTAATCCACTCTCAACGAAAAATTACCATTCGCCTCCATTCGGAGGATGCTATGATTCTTTCGGGCCCCCTCTCGGAGATGCTGGAATCCACTCTTCCCAACACCGAGATTCAATTGATTGACGATCCATCGGTAGGTCGTTTTGGAGCGGTTATACAGACCGCCGAAACCACGATCGATCGCTCCTTGGCCGTACAGATGAAACGCTTGGAACAGGAGCTTCGATGATTCCTGAGAACGCGGGCGGGACAAGCAATCGCACCGAAACTTTGTTGCGGTCATTCCCAAGTATTCCTCAAAGTCGTCAATGGAGCGGCACGCTTCAGCGCGTCCTGCCCTCAGCGATCTTCGGCAAGGTACGAAGCATCCGCGGCACAACGATTGTGGTCGATGGCCTCCCAGTCCCAGTAGGTGCAGTGGTGAAGATCCATCGACCAAACAACGAGCCGCTCGAGGGCGAGGTGATCGGGTTCGATGCTGGCAAGACATTGGTCGCTCCCCTGGACAACATCGACGGGGTGAGTTCTGGTGAGCAAGTCGAATTGTATCGTTCGTTTCGATCTGTGCCCGTGAGTCAAGAGATCGTAGGCCGTGTGGTCGACGCTGTTGGTCAACCGATCGATGATGGCCCTTCTCTGCCGATGGGGTGGCGCATTCCCGTCGATGCTCAACCTGTCCCTGCCCTCTCCCGACCTCCGATCGATACAGTACTCCCAACCCGTGTGCGAGCCATCGATGCCATGCTGACCGTGGGCAAGGGGCAACGATTGGGGATCTTCGCAGGATCGGGCGTAGGCAAAAGCACTCTTTTGGGAATGCTCGCCCGGGGCACTGAGGCAGATCATGTGGTCATCGCACTGATCGGCGAACGAGGTCGCGAGGTACGCGAGTTCCTCGAACGCGATCTCGGTGAGAGTGGTAGAGCGCGATGCACCACGGTGGTAGCCACTAGCGATCAACCGGCACCTAAGCGTATCCTGGCAGCTAAGACCGCGACTGCGATCGCGGAAGCTCTCCGAGATCAAGGCAAATCGGTGCTATTGCTCATGGATTCGGTAACTCGATTCGCCATGGCACAGCGGGAAATTGGATTGGCTGCTGGCGAGGTCCCGACAACGCGGGGTTATCCACCCAGTGTGTTCTCCCTCTTGCCGCAATTGGTTGAACGTTCAGGTCGGTCGCAACGCGGCAGTATCACGGCCTTTTACACAGTGCTCGTCGAAGGTGACGATCCGAACGAACCGATCAGCGATGCTCTGCGTGGCTTGCTCGACGGACACATTCACCTATCCCGTTCCGTGGCTGCTCGCGGCAGATATCCGGCGATTGATATCCTTCCAAGTTTGAGCCGTTTGCAATACCAGTTAGTTTCACCCCAGTTGCGGGCCGCCACCGAAGCGATTCGAAGCTCGATGGCGATCTATCGAGACAACGAGGATTTGATCCAAATCGGTGCCTACCCGCGGGGCAGTAGTCCGCAAATCGACTGGGCGATTCAACAACGCCCCTTGATCGAGAGTTTTCTCAGTCAAGAACGTGAAACACTTGTCCCTTGGGAAATCACCACCACGCAACTGATGCAGATCGGGCAGGCCGCCCCCGCAACTAGTCCACCACCGAACCCAACGCCTAATCCGATCAATCGCGCCCCATGAGCCAACCCTTTCGACTCAAAAGTGTTTTGAAGATACGTCGTCGTGAACGCGATCAAGCGGGCAAAGACGTCTCCGATGCAAACACAGCAATCGCAGTCTTGGATTCCAAACTCTCCGAAATCGAACTCGAAGAAAGAAGTATGGAATCGCTCCGGAGGCAATTCAGTTCGGGCGCAGTCATGCTCTCCCAAATCCTCGATGCCGAACGATATCAACTCGTCTTGGCAGCTCAACGAGAACATATCCTGCGAGATCGGTCCCTTCTCCATCAAGAATTGCAACGACGCCAAGCGAAGCTCGTGGTCAAACAACAGGCGGTTAAGGTTCTGGAGAAACTGGAACAAACGCATCACGAACGCGTTGCTGAAGCTCAACTTCGCCGCGAGCAAGTCGTCTTGGACGAATGGTCACAAGTACAAACCTCCATAGCGATCCAGGGTGAAACATGATTCGAAAAATCGTCGACCTATTCCTGTGGTTCTGTGTTGCATCCATCCTCGCGCAACTCGCCGTACTTACCGTCGCCGCAGTCAAAGGAAACATCAATGACAAGACGATGGCCCGGGTTCTGGCTGCGCTCAATGGTGTCGATATCCAAGGTGAACGACTGCAGCGGATTTTGATCAAGTCGCGAGAGGTCCCTGTCCCCACCTACGAGGACGTACTCGACGCAAAAGTAAAGTCCAGTCTGGAACTCGATAGTCGACAGGAAGCTCTCGATCGCCTTCAGCGACAAATCACCGATCGCGAGCGGTCTCTAAGAGAGGAAATCAATCGACTCGAAACAACCCGAAAAGACTTCCAGCAAGAACTCGATCGCATCAAGAAGGGAACGCAGGCAGAAAACTTGAGCGAAATCAGAAAGATCCTGGAGAATCTTGCGCCAGAACAGGCCAAAGAACAGGTTCTGCTAATGTTGAAAAATAATCAGAAGAAAGACGTTGTACTGATTATAAAAGCTTTGCCGCCCGATAAACAGAAAAAGCTCTTGGCCGAATTCACTAACCAACCGGATCAGCAGCAACTAAACGAAATCCTCCAAGAACTCAAAAACACTGCTCCCATCGATCAAGCTGTTGACAAAGCGGGACAAGGGCTAGCGGGTAATTGAGGTCCGGACTCGTTGAGTGGCCCCGGGTTTCCGAGATTTCACAATGCCACTCGAAATTGACTCGCCAGCAAAAACCGTAGTCAACGCCCGGCCCCATGTGAATCACGCTCGCCGCGCTCGGGCAGACCAACAGGTTTCAACCGTATCAGATTTCTACGAACAACTCCTTCGCTTTCAAACCCCAGACGTGACGCCGCCTGTCTCGTCGGAACCAAAGCGACCTGCTGAGCCTCCGGTCGAATCGAAATCAAAACCGCAAGAAACCGCAGAAGGCGAAGCGGAAGAAACTCGCGAACCCGAGCAGGACGAGCCCGTAAAGGAAGAATCTCAATCGTCAGCGGCAGCAGTTGCACCGACAGCCTCCGATCGTGCGCTCGACCAAGAAGCGGTGGTGAAAGCGAAGAAGACCAATCAGGATGACAACGAGGTACGCACCGCAGATAACAGCGGGAACCAAGACTCCAGCGATAGCGACAAGGAAGAAACGCAGGTGACGATCAAGGCTGACACACGTGTTCAGCAGGATATCGGCCGCGATTCAAACGTTCCGCAAACAGAAAAAGCTCGCCAGAAAAAAGCGGACGTTGTTGCCACACGAAACGACAATCAGGACGCAAGGAAGCAGGAGGCAAAGGCACAGCAAGATCAACGTGTTGAAGACATACGTTCTGTAGAGCCAACTATCTCGATTAAGGCGGAGGAGAAAGCCGCTCAGGATCCGAATCAAGGGCAGAAAACCGCGGATGCGGCAGTAGAAAAAACCCAGGACCTTGTCGATAAATCGCACATCAAAGAAATCGATGCTCTCGAGCATGCCAGAGCTCGCCTCGATGACAAGAAGCGACCTGGACTAGACCGTGACGCAAATATCAATTCGCAAGCGACACCTTCGGAAGCGCTTGATGCAGCGATGAAGGGGGCAGTTGCCGAGAAACCTATCGATCGAAAAGCGGATGATCCCATTGCCGAAACCAACAACACTGCGACAGAGCCTTTGCGGCCAAAAAGGCGAACTGACCGAAACAGTTCGCGCAATCGCGGCAATAACGATGCGAGCCGAGAACCATCGGATCGTCCTTTGTCCAACGATCGCGCACTGAATTCCAAAGTCGATTCAGCGTCAGCAACTGTGACGCGAGAGATCGCCACTGCACGGTCAACTGACACAGCGACCGTCGCCGCATTCAATCCGGCTGCTGCCAGCACTGCGGCAAGCTCCAGTGTGTCGGTACCTGGTCCGGTGCAGACCGCATCTCCTACCTTCGCCCCGACCTCGACCTCGACCGCATCCACGGATACCCGCGCGGCCCAGGGAATCAGTCGAGCCGATTCGAGCATGCAGGGATCGCCCGCGGTGGCCGTTTCGTCCGCATCTCCGTCCGATACTACAAGTTCGCGAGGCGCTGCTGCTACAGCCGGTTCGACCGGCACGCGAATGACGCAGTATCAGGAAACGAAGCTCGTTCAACGTGTTCTGCGCGGAATGGAACAACTCTCCAATGGCGGCGGGCAGGTTCGCCTTCGCTTGCATCCACCGGAGTTGGGTTCTCTGCAAATGTCACTGAGGATCGAGGGAAACACAGTTTTTGCAGAGATGAAGGTGGAGACAACCGCCGCTCGAGACGCCCTGATGAAGAATCTTCCGGTCCTCAAAGATCGTTTGGCTGAACAAGGGATGCAGGTTCAGCATTTCGAAGTGCAGACAGACAGCAACTTCGACGGTGGTAATTCCCAGGGCGGAAATTTCAGCCCCAATTCCCAGAGTAGCCAGAACGGAAACGATACAAACTCGAATCGGGCGAACTCAAGATACGTTTCCGAGTTGCAAAATCGCCTGCCAAACCAGGAAATAGGCGGGGGACCGGAGACGAATCGCCGCTGGACTCGCACCCTCGGGCGACTCGACTTTGAAGCATAGTCGTAACTAGGATCGGCTCCATCTGCCCAGACAATCATCTGCAGAAACGATACAATGCAGATGGCCAGAGCCACCCCAGACATTCTTCACGAACCAATGCCTCTCGACTGTCGACTATGCCCGACTTGATCGCGCAAGGACCCAATGCATCCGATCGTTGGCGTCGTCCGTTGCCTCGCGGGGGAGAACCGACGGGATTTATGCTAGGCCGAGTTGCTCCAGGCTGGGCTGTCCCGTGGGACGATCGGATATCGAGGCAACATGCCGATCTACGTTGGGATGGTGAAAAACTCGCGGTTCAACGAATGCCCGATGCAAAGAACCCGATCTTCTATCGGGGATTGCGCAAAGACGAATTTGAGATCGGCGTCGGCGATCACTTCGTCATTGGTCAAACCACTTTTAGCTTGGTGGATCAGCGGGTCAGAATACTAGCGAGCAACGACGAACCACCCACTCTTACCGAACAGTCCTACAGCAACTCGCAACTCAGAAGAGTTCGCTACCGCGATGCCACCCAACGCATCGATACGCTCAGTCGACTTCCTGAAATCATTTCCAGCAGCAGCAGCGATGAGGAACTCCATGTCCGTGTCGTGAATCTCCTGATGCAAGGGATTCCGAGGGCTACCTTTGTCGCGATCGTTTCGGAACAAGCGTCGACTTCTACGCCACCCACTAAAACTCGAATCGAATACACTCCAAACCCGAGCGGGTGGAGTGAAACGTCCGATTCGGGAATTCGTGTGCTGCATTGGGATTCGCGACAGTTAATTCTCAAGCCCTTTTCACCCTCCGCGCAGTTGATCCGCCAAGCACTCTCTTCCAATGAGAGCATACTGCATGTATGGAGTCGCGCCGCCGGGAATAATACTCCCTCGGTCTACACTCAATCCGAGAACGTTGACTGGGCCTTCTGCACACCAATCTCCGGCGAAGCATGCCCGGGTTGGGCGATTTATGTTGCAGGGGATCTGTCAAGTATGACCGCGCCGGGCAACCGAGACGCTACGCTCGCAGCCACAGATGATTTACAAGATGATTTGAAATTCGCGGAATTGACAGCAACCACTATGGCGATGCTCCGGCAAACGCGATTGCTCCAACGACGACAGGATTCTCTGCGTCCTTTCTTTTCACCGATCGTACGGCACGCGCTGGCGACTCGTGATCCCGACCAAGTGCTCGCACCCCGCGAGGTACAGGTATCGGTAATGTTCTGCGACTTGCGCGGATTCTCGCGACAAAGTGAAGACTCAAGTGATCAACTTTTAGAGTTGCTCCGCCGCGTCAGCGATGCACTGGGAGTCATGACCCACCACATCCTGAATCGAAATGGAGTCGTGGGCGATTTTCATGGCGATGCGGCGATGGGATTTTGGGGCTGGCCGCTTGAACAAACCGATTCGGTGCGACATGCCGCAGCGGCGGCTCTTGCCATTCGCGCAGAGTTTGAGAAGTCTGCCGCACTTTCCGATCATCCCTTGAGTGGATTTCGCGCTGGAATCGGACTCTGCACAGGACGTGCCGTTGCCGGTCGCATCGGTACCGTCGATCAAGTCAAGGTGACGGTGTTCGGTCCGGTCGTTAACCTTGCAGCACGTTTGGAAAGTATGACCAAGCAGTTGCAGGCGTCAATCCTGATCGATGAAACCACTGCGCAGCGTATCAAAGCAGAAGTCCCTACCGAAATTGCACGGGTTCGCAGAGTTGCCAAGGTCCTTCCCCTGGGCATGAAAAAGCCTCTCATGGTGAGCGAACTCTTGCCACCCGAGTCACCCGACTTTCTGTTGACCAACCAGCATGTACAAGCGTATGAAAAAGCGCTAGACAGTTTTCAAGATGGAAACTGGGGAGAAGCTTTCCGGCTTTTACATCAAGTACCTGCCGAGGATCGGGTAAAGGACTTCTTAACCGTTTTGATCGCTCAACACGGACGAACGGCCCCTCCCGACTGGAGTGGCTACATCAAGCTTGCTGAGAAATAATCGCGGGATGCAGTTCAAACTTCGTACCGTTTTTGTGTGGATCATCCTTCTAGCGATCTTACTGGGCACTTATGCATTCATTGAAAACACTTGGTTCGCACCTGCCCGACTGGGCAGTGAAGCTCAAGCCGAATTCAATCGTCTGATTGCAGACAACCAGTGGAACGGCTTTATCGCTCCTACGTTTTACTTGCAAAATATCAGGATTGGACTTTACAACGTGGATGAAACCGAGATTCGCAAACTCTACCCCATTCTCCATGAAATCTACTGGCTAAAACACATCGTTATCCACTCCCCATCGCTGTCCCCCCAGATGCTCCAGGAATTGCAGGCAGAGTTTCCGCAGTGCATGATCGACGTTGAATCCAATGTTCCTGTAACGGTCTTCAACAACTAGCTGCGCCTAAGTTTTCCTCGCTCGCATCCGACGGCGAGAAAGCAGCGTCGTGATGGGTACCTGCCCCCTTTTGCGCTCCCTGATTCACCAGACGACACAAGGTCGCCGGGGTCTTGGCCGCTGACGCGAAAGGCCACCATGCGGCTCGCCCGCATGGAGCACTGATCGCAACCAGAGAGCGAGGCACCACGCAACGCCGCCACCGCGTGACTTGTCCACGTGGAGCGATGATCAAATATGTTGGGTGGCACGCTCGGAGTTGGGTAGCACGCTCGGAGGCTTTGCGACGGGAGTGGGTTCGATAGGCTCCCCAGTGGCCTTGTGCCACTGGAAGCCAGGCCTCACGGCTAGCAAGCAACTGGCACCCATAACGCCCCCCGGTTGCCTTGTGCAACCGGGGGCAAAGCTTCCTCAGCTAGCGTTGGGCTTGCACGTTTCCCTAGCTCAAGACTTTACAAACGGTACCTGACACCTTTTACGTTACCTCAACCGCACGTGACACCTTTTCCACTTCCCCCAGGACATGCCCCAGGAATTGCGGGCAGCGTTTCCGAATTGTACCATTCATAGAGATAACGCTCAGGGACAAAGTCTCTGAACAAGTCGATGCACCGAAGTTGAGTATCGAATATTCCTGACTCTCTCCATCAACAACCACCGCAGGCAAATTGGGAGCCAACTGATAATGAGTGTTCATCGTATCCTGCCACAACGGGTCCAACATCAAGTCGGCATGCTCTCCATCGCGATCCTTGCGGTCTGCGGTGTTACGCCCAAGTGTGTCGCCGAGGACGGTCAACCGGACATCCGCGCCGATGTCGTTTATGGACACAAGGATGGGATGGCCTTGACTATGGATGTGATCGAACCGAAAAAGAATCGCCGCGGAGTGGGCTTGATGTTCATGGTCAGTGGTGGTTGGGTTTCGATGTGGACTCCTGCCAAGCAGATGGAACCGCTGATCAAGCCGTTCTTGGATGCTGGATACACCGTGATACCGGTTCGGCACGGGAGCAGTCCCAAATACGTGGTACCCGAGATTGTTCAGGATGTGCGACTCGCACTGGACCATGTGCATAAACATTCTGATGCTTGGGATATCGATCCTAAACGGATCGGAGTGTTTGGATACTCCGCCGGTGGGCACTTGTCCCTCATGCTAGGAACCACCGCTAACGATGTGGAGGAAAAGAAACCTGGGACCAAGCCCCGTATCGCCGCCGTTGCTGCCGTCTTTCCTCCGACCGACCTCGAGCCATACACAAAGCCCGACAATCCGCTTCGTGAGCAGTTCCCCGCACTTAAATTTGATCGCACACGCTCAGACGAATTCTCTCCTCTGCGTCAGGTTTCCGCAGTGGATGCCCCCACGGTCCTAGTGCATGGGGACAAAGATGAACTCGTCCCGATCTGGCACAGCGAAAAGATTCGAGACGCACTCACCGAAGCAAAGATTCCCAATCGCTTGGTGGTCATCCCCGGCGCAGCCCATCGTTTCGATACTAAGGGAAACGAAACGATGTTCAAAGCCATGGTCGAGTGGTTCGACGAACACTTGGCGGAACGCAAATAATGAAGAAATCCCAGATACTATCGTCTTCCGCACATCCAAATTAAGCGGAATAGCCGCTATCTCCGGGAGTTCATCGAAATAACTGCATACGGACTGCGGCGTTTTGTCTCCTTCGACAGATGCCTCGGTTATGCGACACTGTGAATGAAACGCAGTGAATTCTCCGGCACATGGGGCGAGGAGTTACGGCGGGTCAGGGTTTTTCGGGCAACTGGGCATGGTTTCGATCTTTCATTCACTCAAAATTACTGGTCGGTTTGCGCCAGGTCCTGCACTGCTTCTCGTGCTTTTTATTGGTTGCGGGAAGACTGAGTTTCCCTTCCAACCGAATGAACTTTACACCGCTGGTCTGATGCGGGAATCGGGCGAGGGGGAGCCTAGGCTCATCGCCGCGGAAGCGTCGAGCATGGTCGCGAAATGGTTTGGGACCTCGGACTCCCCATCCATTCCGGACTTCCTATTGGAGGCGGGCGTCTCCGACCTCGATATGGAAAAAGTGTTGCGATGCGCCGGACCGGTGGGTCGGGCCGAGGATGAGATTGAGCGGGGACTGTTTCGTAAACATTGTGTCAGTTGTCATGGCATCACAGGCGACGGCTACGGATTGGCCGCTTCGCTACTAGCTCCCTATCCACGAGACTTTCGACGAGGCACCTTCAAGTTCAAATCGACACCCTCTGGGTACAAGCCGACGCGGGAAGATTTGATCCATACGCTCACGCATGGAATTCCGGGTACCGCGATGCCATCTTTCGCAGCGCTCGAAGAGTCTCGGGAGTTCGCACATGACATCGAAAACCTCGCAGAGTACGTTCGCTATTTGGCGATTCGTGGGGAAATCGAACGAAAGTTGATCGCAAAGGTGGTTCGAGAGGGGTTGAACCTAAGCGAGGAGAACGCGGAAGCTCAACAGATCGCCATCGCGGTCGCTCGCCGCTGGCAGGAATCCGAATCTGCGAAAGTGAGCGTGCCGTCTCCTCCAACGATGACGGAATCGGAGCTGGCAGAATCTATCCAGCGAGGCAAGGAGTGGTACGCGAGCGAATTAACGGCCTGTGTAAAGTGCCACGGTCCAGACGGTCTGGGAAATGGATTGTCGCAAGACTATGATGAATGGACTAAGGATTGGACTGTGCTAGCGGGAATCGATCCTAAACATCCCAAGGATTGGAAGGAAATGAAGCGTTTCGGCGGTCTCAAGCCGGTCATCGATCGACCACGAAATTTTGCTTGGCATGCGTACCGAGGAGGCGACGATCGGGAGGATCTGTTTCGTCGATTGGTCCTTGGTATTGAAGGTACACCCATGCCTCCGATTGCTCGCGCCCAGGGTGGCAACCCCGGCTTGACCGATGCACAAATTTGGGATGTGGTCCATTACGTCCTCTCGTTGGGGAGAAAAGGTTGATGGGCCGAATTCTATCTCAACCATGGTTTTGGGCATGGGCCGTGACGTTCACCGTCTTCCCGCTGATTTGGGTCGGTGGCTTGGTGACGACCCATGACGCAGGGATGGCGGTTCCCGATTGGCCAGGCACGTACGGTTACAATCTGTTCCTCTACCCTCTGTCCACATGGCTGTTTGGTCCGTTCGACTTGTTCATCGAGCACGGTCATCGTCTGCTCGGTTCGTTCCTAGGACTCCTTTCGATCGTACTTTGCTTGGTTGCATGGAGTCGTGACGCAAGAACCTGGTATCGCTGGGCCTGCATCGGATTGTTGTTGGCGGTAATAGGACAGGGATTGCTAGGTGGTTTCCGAGTCGTTTTGGATGCAAGAACGATCGCGATGCTTCATGGATGTGGGGGGCCATTGGTCTTCGCTTTCGCTTCGTTTTTGGCATTGGCTTCTTCAAGCGACTGGAAGACGGCTGAGAGTTCGATCGTTCCGCGCGGGCTACGACATTTATCGATCGCAATACTAGCCACATCGATCGTACAATTGATTCTTGGGGCCCAACTGCGGCACGCACTTCCGGACCTGAGACCTAGTTCCTTCATGAGCTTGGTCCACCTTCACCTCACATTCGCAGGCTTGCTCGTCTGCTTGATCCTCGCCTTGGCTTGGAAAGTCCGAAGGCGTCCCTATGCGAATCATCGTAGCTTGCGATCTCCATCGAACTTTTTGTTGTTGGTTTTGGTCCTCCAGGTTGCACTTGGAATTGGGACTTGGCTGGTCAATTACGCACTTCCCTGGAGCGACCTTCACCCGGCATTGGCTCAATATGCGATTCAGGCCAAGGGATTCTGGGAATCCATGGTGGTAACTGCCCATCAAGCCACCGGATCTTTGATCATCGCCATGTCGGTATGGATGGTATGCCGGGTCTCTCGCAGGCAAGCCTCGCTTGTGGTGAATCCGCAATCGTTTACCATTTCCACATTGGAGAGGGTCTCTCTTTCCGAATCAGAACGTATCTCCACCAACGAACCCGTGCCAGAGCCACAGGCTTTATGACCACTCCGACTGCAACTCCAGCGCTATCCAACGGAGAGCGATCTGCAAAGACAGGTGCAGAAGCGCTGAGGGGAACCGTTTGGCGAGATTACTGCGTGCTTGCAAAGCCTCGCATCACGCTGATGATCCTGTTGACCGTGGGGGTCGCCATGGTCGTCGCATATCGCTTGCTCAACGTCTCGATAGCGCCGCTCGTTTGGTTTTCGACGTTGATTGGCACTGCAATGGTTGCTGCGAGCGCGAGTGTACTGAATCAGTGGTACGAGCGAGATCGAGATTCCGTCATGCCGCGTACTCAGCGACGCCCGTTGCCAAGCGGACGACTGAGCACCTTCGAAGCGGCCGTTTTTGGCTGGATGCTTTTGGTCGTCGGAATCCTGATGCTTGGGTTTGGTGCGAACTGGATTGCTGCCGCGATCAGCGGTACGACTTGGTTCATATATTGTTGGATCTATACCCCGATGAAAGCGATGTCATGGTGGAACACTGCCGTCGGGACGCTACCTGGTGCACTCCCGGTCATGATTGGTTGGACCGCCGCCGGGGGAAGCTTGCTTGATTGGACTGGCTGGTGTTTAACGTTGATTGTTATCCTTTGGCAATTTCCACACTTCATGGCGATTGCATGGCTGTACCGTGATCAATATACGCGGGCAGGTTTTCGGATGCTGACTCGCGAAGAGCCGACCGGCAAGGCGGCAGCATGGCACGCGATCCTACCCGCGATCGCTTTAATCCCTGTATCGATGGCAGTCATGCATCCCTCGAGCATGTGGACTTGGATCTTCGCGATCCTCGGTGCCGCCGTCGCTACGCCTCAGATTCGCTATTCGCTTCGCTTCCTTCTCAAGCGAGACGACATCAACGCGAGAGCTTTGCTCCGTGCTTCGTTGGTCTATTTGCCAGCCATCTTGTTGCTCGCTGTAACCCGTTGGATCTTGTTGTGAGCCTTCTTGATGTAGCGCTTTCTGTATCGAGCGTGAGTCATCGATACGGCTCCCGCATCGCTCTAGACAATGTCAGCTTTGATATTCCCCGAGGTGCGGTGTTCGGTTTGCTAGGCCCGAATGGAAGCGGCAAGTCGACACTGTTTCGACTGGTCTCCACGCTCGTACCACTTCAAGCGGGGAAGATCCTTGTGTTCGGCCGAGATGTAGACACCGAACAATCTGCAGTCCGCGGGGCGATCGGAGTTATCTTTCAATCATCGAGTCTCGACCGGAAACTGACGGTGCTTGAAAATCTGAAATGCCAAGGGGCTCTCTATGGAATTGCTGGTTCAGAACTGCGGACTCGCGTGGGGAGTCTCGCTGCGATGATGGGCCTCGAAGATCGCTTACATGAGCGTTGTGAAAAGCTATCGGGTGGATTGAAACGACGCACAGAGTTAGCTAAAGGCTTGCTGCATCGTCCGGCCCTGCTAATGCTGGACGAGGCCAGCACCGGGTTGGACCCGACGGCTCGGTTGGAATTCTGGAATGCACTTAGCGAGTTGCGGAAGCAATGGGGAACCACCATCCTGATGACCACGCACTTGATGGAAGAAGCCGAGAAATGCGACACGCTTGCAATCATGGATCAAGGTCGCATCGTCGCTCTCGCAAGCCCCGACGCTTTGCGACGCGAGACGGGTGAAATGGTTATCTCGGTCTCAACGCGCGAACCTGTCGAAGTGTTAGATGTCTTAAAGGAACGATTTGGATGGGAATGCACCGTGTCAGGAGAGACCGTGCGGGCCATAGTATCCGAATCTCCACACCGATTCACGGAGGTTTTGGATTCGCTCGGTCCGAAAGCCTTGAGCGTTACCGTTGGTCGGCCGGGCCTGGAAGATGTATTTATGCGAAAAACCGGCCGCACCTTCAACAACTCATGACAACCTCGACTCGCGATGGATGGACCGAGGATTTTTGGGAACTAGCCCGGACGGCTTGGCCGTTGATGCTATCGACGGGTCTGTTTTCTATCACCCTGTTTGTAGATCGCCTCTTCTTGTACCGCTACTCCGATGCGGCCGCGGCAGCTGCCATGTCGTCGGGAACTTTGTTCTGGTCGGTAACCTGTCTACCCGTTGGTATCTGCGGATACACCAATACGTTTGTTTCGCAGTATTTGGGGGTGCGCCGATTGGACCGCGCCTTGCAGGTCGTGTGGCAGGGAGTGCTACTTGCCTTGGCACTGGTGCCGCTTCTATTCTTGTTAGGTTGGTATTCGAGGGATCTTTTTTTTCTCGCGGGGCATGAGGCAAATCTAGCAAAAGCCGAGGGAGATTATTTTTGGTGTCTCGTTCCGGGAGCCGCAGCAACTGTCATCGCAGCGTCGCTCATCGGTCTTTTCGCTGGAAGTGAAAAGACACTCGTCTTGCTGTATTGCGATGCTGCAGCGACGGTTGTCAATGCGGTGCTGGATTGGGGACTGATTTTCGGAAATCTCGGTTTGCCTGCTCTCGGAGTGAAGGGCGCAGCTATCGCATCCAGCATCTCGTTATGCCTGAAGCTTGTGCTCCTGTCATGGTTTGCATATCGGTATCTCGTTCGGGGCGATTTCGGAACATGGCCCGATTCATCACCGGATCCAGACGCGACCCACTCGCTCATGAGCCCTGCTCCTATCGCCTCGCGACTCGTGTCGATCATGAGATTCGAAAAACCATTGATGCAGCGTCTGGTTCGATTCGGTTGGCCTGCCGGTGTTTCAACCGTTGCAGAAGCATGGAGTTTTACCATCATCATGATCCTCGTCGCGAAGCTTGGAGAAAAGCCCGCAGCTGCAACAACACTCGCGTTGGGTGTCAATGTTTTGGCATTCATCCCATTGATTGGTTTAGGAATGGCGGTGGGCGTTGTGGTCGGCAAGTATCTGGTTCAGAACCGTTTCGAAACAGTACAACGGATGGTGCGGATCGGTCTATCGATCGGGCTGATCTACAGCTTGTTATTTGTGGTCTTCTACGGTGGCTTCCCGGACTGGGCGATCAGCGTCTATGCGATAGGAACCGATCCTCAAAGATTTGAAGAGATGCGGCCGGTCCTGAGACCATTGCTCCTGTTCATTGCGGGCTATTGCGTCTTCGACGCCATCCAGATCGTCTTTGCTGGGGTTCTCAAGGGAGCAGGGGACACCCTGACGGTTCTCGGTGGTCATATTGCGGCCGGTGCTGGAACTGTAGGCCTCGGCGTCCTGGGTTGGTGGCTGTTCGGCTGGGATGGGCTCTACTATTGGTGGTCGATCATCACCGTGTGGGTCGTCGTTCTCGCGATCCTATTCACCGTCCGGTATCTGCACGGAGGTTGGAAGAATAAACGGGTGATCGAACCTGATTTGCTGATCGAAGATCTGTAAGCTTCTGGAAGCCAGACATTCAAACGATTTCGCGATGGAAATCGGGATGGGTTATACTGTGCCGAAGCTCAAAGCGCTTCGGCGCGTTTCCTTCCACTCGACTCCCAGGAGCATCATCGTGCGCCAGCCGCAACCATCTTTGATCAATTGTCATTCGTCCCGTCGCTCTTTCCTGGTCCAGGCTTCGGCCAGTGCAGCTTGCATCGCGGTTGCCCCTTCGATTGCAACGGCCAGTAAGACACAATCAGAATTGATCATCGGCGAGGGCTCCCATCGCTACCGTGTAAACCATCAGTTTCTGAAACTTCCCGCTCAGTATTCCTGGCAAACCACACACAACGTTGCAGTCGATGCGTCCAATCGACTCTATGTCATTCACGAGGGTCGCGAGGAATTGAAGGACCATCCGTCCATCTTTGTGTTCGACGACAAGGGAGCCTTCATCCGCGCGTTCGGTAACCAATATCAGGGAGGGGGGCATGGAATCGAAGTTCGAAAAGAAGGAAACGACGAGTTCCTATATGTCGCGGCTTATCAACAGGTCAAAGCATTTTCGAAACTGAGTTTGACCGGCGAAGAGATCTGGACCAAGCGGGCGCCGCGCGAAGCCAATGTTTACAACGCAGATGAATTCGAGCATCCTGCGAAAGTTTGGGGACGAGATCGCTTTATGCCAACCAACTTCGCATTCCTTCCCGATGGAGGATTCTTCTTGGCGGACGGTTACGGAGCGTTCCATATTCACCGTTATGACAAGGATGGAAAGTGGATTAGTTCCTTTGGGGGCGAAGGAAAAGGGGAGGGCAAGTTCAATACGCCCCACGGTCTATGGATCGACGATCGCGACGCGAGCAATCCGAAGATTGTGGTCACAGACAGAGCGCATGACACGCTTCAGATATTCTCGATCGACGGAAAGTATCTTCAAACCATCCCTGGATTCGGTTTGCCCGCGAATGTTGATCGCTTCGGGGAACTGCTGCTGGTTCCCGAGTTGAAAGCGAGAGTTTCGATTCTCGACCGCAACTATCAACCGATCGCACAATTGGGAAGCGATGTGGAACGGATCAACACTGTCTCTGGTATACGCGAAGATGAAGCGAAGTGGATCGACGGTAAATTCGTCCATCCGCACGACGCATGCTTTGACCGCGAAGGGAATATCATCGTCGCGGAATGGGTCCGCACCGGCCGGATTTCCAAGCTCACGAAGGTCGCTTGATCAGGAAACCGATCCTCAAAAAAAGAAAAGGACGCCGGACCGATGTTTGTTGGTGCATCGATCCGGCGCCCGTCGGGAATGCATTGGTGCTTACGCCGATTTTCGTTGGCTGCCTGGCTCCTGCTGGTCAGGGGCAGGCAACGTCCGAATATTCTCGAGCTCGTTGCGAAGGATCTTGACATTAGGGGGTGCCTCGATCCCGATCCGAACTTTGTCGCCGTTGACACGAACAATCGTCAAGACGATATCGTCGCCTAGGCAAATGCACTCAGATTCTCGACGCGACAAAATCAACATGTTGAGATTCCATTCCCATCGATCAAGTTGGGAGTTTCTTCGACGGTTCTCATCGGATTTATGCAGCCGCGACGATCAGGTCGCGAACGCATTTTGTACCCGCACGATGTCCCGCTGAATCATAAAACAAGACCCTGGCAGTCGCGATGTCAAAGACCGCAGTCAATCGGATGCTACGAGGGCCATGCAAACAGTAAAAAAATCCGCAGGTTTCACCCTGCTTGTACAATCGTTTTTCAGTTAAGGGGAAAGCGTTGGGCAAAAGCTGGTGCATGTTGCACAACTCCTGCAGTACCACTTCCCGGATGTCATTCAAGTTTGGCAATTCGACTCACCTATGCTGTAGTGTAGCAAGCCACAATCCAGGTGCGATGAACCCTGAAAACCGCAATCATCGCCAATGGCAAGTAGTGCGTTTTGGGTAAGACTGTCTATCGGAACTGAGCCATCAAAAAGTGCGTCCGAAGTTTCGGATCAGTGACAGTTTCTTTTTTCGAACGAGTAGACCTGAACGGCTATTTCCGACATGCACTTTGTAGAAAGTATGCGCGATGCAATTTGCATTTTCGAATCAGCAAACCAAGATTGGGTAAAGATTGCTTCCAAGGCATCAACGAGTCAGACGAGGTTGTTTCCAAGTCAATTGACTGCCCACTTGCAGACGGCTCTTCGACGACACCTTCAGTATGATTTTCTTTGCCGACAAAACAGGCACATCGAGCTC
Source organism: Planctomycetota bacterium (assembly GCA_018970165.1). GTDB lineage: Bacteria > Planctomycetota > Planctomycetia > Pirellulales > Pirellulaceae > JBKCUI01. The sequence continues at coordinate 22,056 of JAGWWZ010000011.1, forward strand.
TGCATTCTCATCGCCGGTTCCGAAAACCAGCCGTGAAATATTCTGATCATCTTGCCACACTTCCACAGTCAACTCCGAGCGTGCGTTGCCGCCTCCAGATCTCTCGATCCTTGCGCGAAATCGAGAGAACCCCTCGGGCACGCGGAACGTGAAGGCTCCTGCGGACGGGAACACCAAGTCCAAATCCTCGGGACTCATCGAAGCGATTGATATTCCCTGTTTGTTTCCTGACAGGAACCGTGGCGCCATCATTTTTCTGATGTTTCCTGAATCCCCCTTCCATTCCGTTCTTTGGTCGGAAACTGCACTCAGCACCGGAACCTCAGCGAGCCACTTCACATTTGCACTCGCGTAATTGAGGATCGAGATTCGAGAGAGGGGCACCAAGACATCTTTTCCTCCGATGGAACGATACGTAAGGTTGCCTTGAGCGACGTTTAATGTTTCCGCAAATACGGAGCTACCGTCAGTAAATTCGATTTCAATCTTTGGCTTGATTCGGTCCTTCTGTTTTCGAAACCAAATCAACCCAAGAAGTTTCTCGAAAGCAACATCAAGTGCTTGACCATCGAGATCGAAAACGACCCTACCATCCTTTACCTCTCTGATAATGCCACCAACGCGATCAACGACATTGCCCGGTCGAAGCAGTATCAGCGCATCGGCCTCCGTCGGCTCCTGCAACGCTTCCTTCCAAGCGTTCGCTAAATCCGGCGTCAAGTTGCGTACCAGGAGTGATCGAACCACTCCGGCTCCAAATTCCTGACTTGTGTCGGAGCTATCGCCAAACTGCCAGGATTCCTCTTTGCCAACCAATTTCACTCCCTTGAGCTTGGAGCCATCTACCAGTCCTAGCTCGAGAGGCGAGACATTGTTTTCGGATTTATGACCGAAATCCAACTTTAGTACTTTTTGACTTTCCCACTGACGTTCTCCGCCGTAAACCTCGAGTTGCACACTTTGCGAATCAGAGGCAAGTAGTTTCCCATCGACGGCCTCGCCGTCGATAGTGGTAAGCCGCACGGAGGGACTCTGAGTTGGAGCCTGAGCCAGAACCTTCGTACAGAGAAGGCAGACTAGTAGGGCAGCAGCTCTACACAGCAAACGGCTAGCGAAATACTGCCTGTTGCCGAACTGGCACTTCTTTCCACTCATAGACCTGTCCCTTGTTGTCCCTGTCGAAGTTCCTGTGGAAGTCCAGGCCTCGCATGCCATTACGGCGTGGTGCAGACCTTTACTTCCGTTGGGTCGCCAGTATACCAAGTTTTGAAATCGTGTTCATCGCGATGAATGTTCCTGTAGAGCGTGTCTCTTTCAACCGGCGTCCTACCTGCTTCCGTAATGAGTTGGCGAATCTGTTCGACAGACAGAATCTCGGGTGTCGTTGCACCCGCATCGTGATAAATCAATTCGTGGCGCACCGTACCATCGATATCGTCTGCACCGTAAGACAGCGCTGATTGGGCGGTGCCGATTCCTAGCATGATCCAGTATGCCTTAACGTGTGGGACATTATCTAAAATCAATCGGCTGATCGCGATTGTTCTCAAGTCCATCAGGGCGGAGGCCTTCTTGATATGCGACAGTTTGGTATTGTCCGGATGAAAGGCCAAAGGAATAAAGGTCTGGAATCCTCCGGTCCGGTCTTGAAGATCTCGCAGACGAAGCAGATGGTCAATTCGATGATAAGGTTCCTCGATATGGCCATAGAGCATGGTGCAATTGGATTTGAGCCCGATCTCGTGAGCCGTTTGGTGGATCTCGATCCAGCGATGAGCATTCGCTTTGTGTTCGCAAATTTGGTTCCGAACCTCGGGATGAAAGATCTCAGCCCCCCCGCCAGGCAAACTGCCCAGGCCTGCATCGCGAAGATCTGCGAGTACTTTCTCGGTAGTCCATTTCGTGAGGAACACAAACCAATCGATCTCAACTGGTGTCCAAGCTTTCAAATGGATCTGCGGATAGGCTTCATTCAATTGGGAGAGGATGCCACGATACCAATCGTAGCCGAGTTTGTGATGCAAACCGCCGACGATATGCATCTCGGTGCAACCGTTTTCAACAGCCTCGCGACCTCGACCTAGCACCTGCTCTTCGTTCATCACGTAACCTTTTGGGTCGCGCAAATCGGACCTGAAGGCACAGAAGCGGCAGCGGTATACACATACATTTGTGGGATTCAGGTGCGTGTTGATATTGTAATATCCCACATTGCCATGCATCCGCTCTCGAGCCATGTTGGCCAATTGGCCGATATCGTGCAACGGAACTTCTGGCGAGTAGAGGAAGATGCCGTCCTCGAGGTCGAGCCGCCCCCCCTGCTCGACCTTGTTGCGAATGACGCGAAAACGATCCTTGACGTTTGGAGATATCATGCGTTTTGCACTTCCCGTTAAACAAAGACTCTCTGGGATATTGTATCCGATTATCAGTTCTATTCGTTGACTGAAACACTAGCGGAGCCAAGCATCGATTCCTCCAGCGACCAAAAACAAAACGCTTATGACTGCGTTCAATTGGAAAAAAGCGAGTTGCATACGATCCAAGGAGTTCTCGGACACTGAGGAATGCTCCCAGACCAGCAGAATTCCGATACCCACGAGCATCAACCGGTAAATCCAGCCTAGCGACAACTGAGGGAACCAGAACGCCAAGCCGACTGCTAGAACAAACATCGCTAGATGGAGGAATTTCGCGATGTTCAGTCCCCCGCGAACACCGAATCGTGCAGGGATACTGTACAGTCCGCGACTTCGATCGAATCCGAAGTCCTGGCATGCATAGAGGATATCGAATCCGGTAACCCAAAGACAAACGCAGGTTCCCAACGCAACGGCGGGCAGCAGATCGGTCCATTGCTCGGACACAACATTCCCGCGAATGGAGACCCACGCGCAGATCGGAGCCAACATCAGGGCGACACCAAGCCACAGATGCACCAACCAAGTGAAACGTTTTCCTAGACTGTAGCCTGCCAAAAACAGCAAGACCGGTATGCTCGAAAAAAGCGGAATCCGATTGGGAAGGAAAAGCAATGTGGATGCGATGAAGGCCGCTGCACAAAAAAGAATGAAAAATCCAACCTCCGCACGTCCAAGCAACCCGGCTGGCAGATGTCTTCCCGCGGTTCGAGGGTTTGCTGCATCAAACTGCTCGTCGAGCAGACGATTCGTGGCCATGGCGAAACTTCGCGCCGCCACCATGCAAAGCAGGATACCCGCCAAGTCCTGCATGCGAAAAACGATCGGATTACCATCTACGGGGGATGGCAGCAGCCACGCCCACCAAGATGCCAACAGTGCAAAGGGTAGAGCGAAAATTGTGTGACTGAACCGGATCAGTTCGCCGTAACGTCGAATGCGTTCCAACATAGCGGAAACTCATTACTCCTCGCCCGTGCGGCGATGTTGATCCGAGCACTCGATCGGTTCCACTCCCCATCGTTGCATCAACTCATGGGGGATACCGAGGTGATCGAGGATGCGGGCGACCATGAAGTCGATTAGGTCGACCAGACTGGTGACCCCGTGATACCAACCGGGCATGGCGGGCATGACGATCGCACCAGCCTGAGCGGCACGATGCATGTTCTCAAGTTGGAATACCGACATCGGGGTCTCTCGGGGCACCAAAATCAGTTTTCGATGTTCCTTCAGATGAACATCAGCAGCCCGCTGAATGAGGTTGTTTCCCGCTGCATGGACGATGCCCGAAAGCGTCGCCCCCGAACAAGGACATACGATCATACCCGCTGTCAGGAAACTACCGCTTGCGATCGGTGTCATGAAGTTTCGGTAATCGTGCACCGTGATCCTGCTGCTACATTCAGCGATTTGTTCATCGGAAAGAGGGTGCCAACGTCGCTGATGATCTCCGGATGTCACCCACGCGAACTTCAGCATCGGCTGGATATTATCTCGCCGACCACCTAGATCGATCGCGAGTTCCTGCGCGAGAACCGCACCTGCCGAAGGACTAGTCAACAAATGGATCGATCTGCCCGACAACGCCAATTGTTGCAAAAGCCGCACACCGTACGCCGCGCCGCTGGCGCCAGTCATCGCGAGAACGATCGGGAGTGAGTTCGCAGAGTTTGCCATAACCTTTATTGCGCTGGCTTGCGTCCGATGTAGAGCGTGACAACACCCATCGTCATCGGAATCCAACGGACATCCTGAAGACCGGACGCACGCAATCGATCAGCCAGTTGCTTACCGCTCGGAAACTCAATCACACTCTCGGGAAGATAGCGATACGCATCAGAGGAGTTGCGTGCGACGGAGTTACCGATACGAGGTAACACATGTCGGAAATAGAAATCGTAACCTTGTTTCAGGATCGGCCATGTCGGCTTGGAAAATTCCAGAATGGCCAATTGGCCTCCAGGCTTGCAGACTCGCATCATTTCCAGGACACCCGCATCGGTGTCCGACACGTTTCTTAGTCCGAACGCAACCATCACGGTTTGAAATGCGCTCCCGTCAAAGGGTAGACGCATGGTGTCCGCTTCCAGAAAACGGAGATGGCCGTGTGTGGGAAGGTTCTTGGATTGTTTTTGTCGGGCGATCTCGAGCATCTCAGCGCAGAAGTCGGTGCCGACGACTTCCGTGCTACCTCCAAGCCGTTTCGAGGCCGATAGGGCCAAATCCCCCGTACCAGTGCATACATCCAATACCGGTTCGCCAGGCTTGAGCCCCAGTATTCGGAGAGTCCGCCAACGCCAATAACGGTCGATGTTTAACGACAAGACGTGATTGAGCAGATCGTACCGGGGAGCGATCTCCGCAAACATGCGTCGAACGCGATCCCCTGATTTGTCGACGCTTATGCTTTGTGCTTCCACCGATAAAACCCTCGAAAAAATGCGTATACGTTGCAACCGCATTTTGTATCGAAAGTTCACTTCCGAATAGGCTTATTCCGGATAAGCTTATGTCCGGCCTGAATTCAGTTCGCGAGCTTCGGAAGAACCGATTCCTGGCGTGTTCCGGCTGGAGTCGGGCTTCCCAGGTAGGAACCTGACGGGATGCTAGTCGAAGTGCTTCCCGGCGCCATGATCGTTGACGGACTCGTGATTGTCGAACCGCTTGGAACCCCGTCGTAGCTGCCGATGATGACTCCATCGCCACCCACGACATCGTCATAACCACCGTACCGAGCACTTTCACCGCAGGGCTGGCACGGCTCATCCATCGGACCGTAGCCACCCTCGCAACCGGCATCGCATGGAGCGCCGACGTTGCTTGCTCCGCCGAGTCCGCAATTACCGAGACTGCAATTGCCAAGCCTGCAATTGCCGAATTTGCTAAAGGCTCCCTTGAAATGCCCCGTGACTCGCTGAGTCAGATTGTTACAGGTTTGGCAACCTGTAAATGATAACATCAGAGCCGCAACGACAATCGTCATTTTTCTCATGTTCGTTCTCCCCCGAGAATGGCTGGGCTGTTAGGCCGCAACAGATTTTGACCCGCAACTCTACGTCACTGTTCAGGTCACGCAAACCGAACTCGAAAAAATTCGGAAAATCCTCCTACATTTCCTAACGCCTGTACTTTTTCTAAGTGGTAGATTTTCGCATCTCTAAAAGAACACTCGATTCTTGCCTTCATTCGCGAAGTCTCGCTGGACATGCACGGTACTGGAAGATTGGTATTTATCCTTGCGATCTCATTTTCCGGGTTTTTCGTTGCAACCACCGCACATACGATCGCGAGCGATTGTGAATTGTCATTGAGTCGCACAACGCCGAATGACTTGGTCGTTGCTGAAGAGAATGTCGTTGTTGCCAAGCAGGATGCAGTTCTAGATCAAGATGTTTGGGAGTTGTCGACTCGGCATCTAATGGATCGTCCCCGTTGTATCGATCCATCCGCACCGGGCTTCCGTGTTCATCGTTTCGAGTCCGGATATTGGCAGCCAAAATCGATAGACGAGGCGTTGGATCTGGATGGTCGACTACCCATCATCTACGTCCATGGAAACTTCATGACCTACGACAACGCGCGTCGCAGGGTTCTGTTAATCAATGAGTATCTCCAAACTCGCGCTGCCAGACCGCACCGCTTGATCCTTTTGTCTTGGCCCAGTCAGCGAGAACCGCATCCCCTCTTGGATGTTCGCGAAAATGCGATTGCTTCGGAATGCCAAGCATTGTACCTGGCATGGATTCTCGAACGACTCGGCGATGCACCGCAGGTGAGTATCCTCGGATACTCGCTTGGAGCAAAATGCGTGACTGGGGGATTGCATTTGGCATCCGGTGGAACGATTCGGGGACTCCAACACGATTCACTGGAAACCGAAAAAAATCTCCAGTCGACCTATCGGGTCGGCTTCGTCGCACCTGCGGTCGATCGAACTTGGATGATGCCCTCGGGCAAACATCGCTTGGCGACTCAACGGGTAGAGGGTGTCGTAAATCTTTACAATCATGAAGATCCCGTCCTGCGACGGTTCCGCTTCGCAGAAAGTGGTTCCCATTCGGTCGCGGCCGGTTATCAAGGATTTATTGGCAATCCACTGATCCGACAGTACGATTGCAATCCATGCGTTGGAAAAACCCATGATGAGCAAAGCTACTTCCGGCAATGCCCCCATTTCGGGAAGGTCATCGATCACTTGTTGTGGAACGAATCCGTTGGAGCTTGCGATAAACCATAGCGTGGCACTCTTTTGGGACAATCAAGCCCAAGAGTTTCGCGGATGTTCATTTCAGGATTTATCGCTCCACCCCATGGATCTGGGCATCCTTCACGGTGCGATGGTGGTCGAGCGTCTACGAACATTCAACCAACAGCTTCCCGATTCCCTCCCACACTGGAAGCGTCTTTCGCTAGGTTGCCAAACACTCGGTATTCGCCATTCATGCTCGGCGGAACGATTCTCTGATGCATTGCTGGAACTTCTCGTTACGAACCGGACCTGGATTGTGCACGAACCGGATGTTTCGATGATCGCGGTCGCAACTCCTGGTAATCCCGAATTCGGTCTGGGGGACTGCACTCTGTATTTGCACCTGCAGCAACTACCCTGGACTCGCCTGCATTCATGGTATCTCGATGGTACGTCGCTCGTCTCCTCGCAATATGCGACCGGAGCAGGTATCAGTTGGCCAGCGCCGATCAAGGTCCGCAATCGGCTCGGGTACTACTTAGCCGATCGCGACGCGAAGAAAGGTATTGGTGGTCATGGCGAGAATCCCCGCGGCCTGGGATTGCTCAGGACAGCCACTGGATCTGTGGCCGATACATCGGTCGCGAATCTTCTGATGATTGATGCAAACGACACATGGATCTCGCCGCATCCGAGTACGGTTATGCTGGGAACCAGTTTTAGGTTTTGCGAATCGCTCCTCGCCGAAACGGAGACTCGGATTTTCTTTCGAGACATCTGCTTCGAGGAATTAGGGCTCGCAAAAGAATTGATTCTGGTTGGCAACACCGGATGCGTTTGGCACGCATCCGAATGGGATGGCCAATCGATAGGCGATGGTCGAGCAGGCTCTCAGTGCAGACGACTTCAGGATTTGTGGATCAAGCGACTAGGATTCGATTGGCTGCATCAAGGATCAGTCTCACAGTCTCGAACCGCCAAGCCATGAGAATGATCAACTAGCCGCCTAATCACAGGGCCACTTAATTTTAATTACCGGGCCGCTTGATCACCCGGCCGATGTTCCGGTACGGCTGCTGTATCCAGGAACCAAAGAAGGAGGCCTTGCTCCGGTTGAATCTGTTGTGCGGGGTACAACCGCGTTTGCTTGGGCCCGTGCCAAACCACCTCCACGGCGGCTTGTTTCGATGCTCCGCAAACGATGAAGGCAACTTGTTTGGCTGCATTGAGCATAGAAAAAGTCATTGTCAATCGATAAGAGTCCATTTTGGGGACGTAGTTCGAGACGAACAACTGGTCATCAACTTCCAACGCCGATGTTTCCGGAAAGAGGGATGCGGTATGGCAGTCATCGCCGAGCCCCAGCAACACGATATCCAGCGAGGGAACAGACTCCGATGGATCCTCAGTGTGCACTTCTTTACGGAGCGTTTCGCTATAGACGCGGGCTGCTATTTCCGGTTGTGACGGCAAGATCGGCACAGGAAAAAATTTCGGCACACAGCTGGGGTCCCCAACTGCTTGGGCAGGATCTAACCACGCTTCCTTCACCATACGAAAGTTGCTTTCGGGATGATCTGCATCAACATTCCGTTCATCCCCCCAAAATAGCTGAACTCGCGACCAATCGAGACTGTGGAGTTCGGTTTCGGCCAAGGTTGCGTACAATCTTTTTGGGGTGGTCCCCCCGGAGAGTGCGATCGAGCAGGTCGATTGCCCTTGAAGAACGATCCGAATCGAGTCAATTAGCCATTTGGCGACGGCGCGGGTCACCTCTTCCTGGCTCGGTTTGATTATGATTTGGGTACTCATTAGGGGTTCCTCCTGGAACGAATCGGTATTTGCATCACGCTCTGTGTAAGGGAAACGGTTTGAGCAGGCAAGTCACGACAGCTCAATTATGGGAATCCATCCGCACAGCAGGGCTCGCCTCTGCGGACGATTGCCGTAAGTGGGCGAAGGGTGTTACCGAAGCTTTAGGGAAATCGATCGCCTCGGATCCCGAACAACTGGTCGCATCGTTGGTCAAGTTCGGGTATCTGACAGCTTACCAGGGAAACGTGCTTTATAGGTCCCTGCCCGATCCTCTTCTCCTCGACGGAGTGCGAATCGAGAAATCGCTCGAGGACACGCTCGGGGAAAACTGGTACGAGGGACGAATCATCCCGAACCATGGCGAGAGACCCAAACTTGGCTCCGGAGAGCGTGTATGGGTTGCGGCTCTGTCGATGGAAGCCATGTCATCTCCAACCGTAAAGGCTTGGCCCCCCAGTGCGGCCTGGGCTGAACTTCATACGCGAGTCGCTGCGCCGCAACTCGATCGCTGGCGAAATTCCGGAGCCACACTCCAACATTTGTATGCAACGGTAGAGCCATGGACGTCGAAATCGTTGGCCTCCGAACTCGAACTTGGGCCGATGCACATCGAGCAATCCCTGCGAATGATGCACGATGTAGCCACAGGTCTGCAGGCACTGCATGAGGCTGGTCTTGTGCACGGGCACCTGAGCCTCGATTCCATTCTCGTCGAATCGAATGGCTCGTTCCGATTGCGTCGAGACCCTCTCTTCCCTCCCTGCTCTCCCTACCATGCGACTCATCCTTCACTGATTCCGCATTCCCACCCGCTGCTTGCGATTGCCGCGCCTGAGTTGGCACTCCCCGATTCGCTTCCCTCAGCACAATCGGATCTCTACGCCCTGGGCTGTGTATGGTATCGCAGCATCACGGGCGCTTGGCCCGTGGAACCCTCAGTAGGCTCATCTGCTGTAAGCTGGGGCGCTTTGCACGCAAGAATCACGCTCCAAGCCCCCAGAACATTACAGCAAATCGCTGGCAAATGTCTCCTCCACTTGGTTGCCAAGGATCCAGTCGCCAGATTCCCCTCCGCAAAAGCTTTCCTGAATGCGTTGACCACCGAACCAAAGGTTCAGCCGATAGAGAGCCAAGAGTACGCGAAAGATGTCCCCACAGTAGCGCCGGTAGTGAGAGAACCTGTCTCGAACTACACAACCAAAGCATCTCCATCGAAGACCGCTGAGAATAAGCGTCCGGAGCAACGGAATCCTCCTGCCCCCAACACTCCACAAAGCACAACGATCGACAAGCCCGTTGTTCCGCAATCTGTCTCAAGAAAGCCTGTCGCGGAGGATGCCGTCGAAAAGATAGCTTCCGAGATTCGAGACAAAAGGGGACGCATCGGACCGCGGGCTCCGTACCGTACCCAGAGCCCCAAGACCCAGAGCCCCAAGGAACCGATCGTCAATCCTGGAAACCAAGGACCCAAGTCCACTTCGGAGCAGCCTTTAGTTCAAAGCTCTGAATCGAGTTCCCAGTCTGCTGCGGAAACGAGCGTTCCGATTGGCGATCCTTCCACAACGGAATCTCCGGGCATTGACACCGTGCCACCGAGCGCACCACCAAAAAAGATCAAACGGAAACGACCATCCACCAAAGGAAAGAAAGTAGGCGGGAAATCCAAGACCAAGGGAAAGAAGGGAAGACCTTTCTGGTTGCTGCCAGCTCTGATCACTGGCTCATGCGTTCTCATGCTGGGGTTGCTCCTCATCCTGCGCAATAATGCTCCGAGCGTTGTGACTATTGAAAACAACGCCAACAAACCGAAAAACAACGCCGCAGCAAAACCTATCGAGTCGAACAAGGATCTTGCCAAGGTCAACGCTACAGCAGTCGATCCTATGTCGGAACGTTTCGAAATTCGAGCCGACGACGGCAAGGTGCCATGGGCACCCCCAACTGCGGGTCCCGCATACAACGCCGACCTACTGCCGATGGGTATCGAAACGCTGGTGTATCTTTCGCCGCGTACTTGGCAACATCAAGGGCCTATCGGACCTATGATCGGATGGTGGGATTCCCTCGCCTCCGAACCTCGAGCTAAGTGGTGGCCGGAGATAGCGAGCCTATCTGAATCCTTAGAACAAGTTACCGTTGCATGGTACCCGGGCAAAGAAGCGAGTACTGCTCGTTATGCAGTACGTTTTGCATTCAAGGAACCGAGGAAAATTCTGGATGTGATCGACACGTCGGAATGGTCCCCCAAAGCCTTCACCGGCGGGGCTGAAGGAGGGCGTGGTTCGATGTGGACGCGCAAGGATGGTGGGGATCTGGATGCGATGCTTTGTGACGACTCGAGCGCATCTCCAAGTGCAGTTACGAAGTATGTCACGTTCGGTCCATCGGATCTTTTGGAAACTATTTTGGCAACCAAGGAAACGCCCTTTGTAATGCGTCGCCAATTGGACATGTTGCGTCAGGCGTCGGACAGTTCATCGGACATTACGCTCCTTGTCGCACCGAGTTTTATCTACGGCGATGGCAAGGAAATCCTAGGACCGGAGAGCCCCAAGATTCTCAGCCTGCTGAGCCAATTGGTAGACGACAAGGTTCAGGCATTCATGCTACGAGCCCAATGGGACAAGGACTGGTATATCGAATGGAGATCGCTGGGAAATGATCTGCAGGCTGCGACGAGAAATGCGGCTAACGTGAAAGCCCAAATCGAAACCGCGTCGAATCAGCTCGAAACAGCCTTAGTCACACTGCCCGCAGACCCCTACTGGCGTGCGATCGCTAACCGTTTTCCGCAAATGCTTCGAACGCTTGCGAAGTGGATGCGAACCGGAGCCGAAGACGGACAAGTAGTCGTCAATGCCTACCTACCCCAAGAGGCGGTCTCCAATCTTGTCATCGGCTCATGGATGGCCGCGCAGAGAGATTGGAACTCGGTTGCCTCCGCACCCACCGCAACGAAACCAACCGTGCCTACCAAGAGTATCGAGCAATGGCTGGAAACTCCCATCACCCTCAGAATTGAACAGGACTCGCTGGAAAATGTCCTACAATCTATTGCAACAGAGTTGAAAGAAGCTAGCAACTCGCAAAGTGATCCGTTGCCGATGGCGATCAACGGAACCGCGTTCCAGAAGGATGGGATCACGCGAAATCAACAGGTTCGCAATTTCGAATACGCAAACACCCCCGTGCGACAGGTCCTCACAGCCCTGGCAAGACGAGCGAACCCTGTAACCACCGTACAGGCTCCCAATGAGAAGGACCAAAAGGTGGTTTGGATCGTACTCGATGATCCCGCCACGCCGAGCAAGAGAAAACTGGATTTCACCACGCGAGCGTGGACGGATACAAATAAAGCTACTCTTCCAACGGAATTTTTGTTGCCCAACAACTAGCGGTCGAACATCGACTTGCGTATCTGCGGCCGTCGGAAAGTTCCGTTCGCATGCTCCCCACGCTGCAGAGGATCCCGGTAACTGCGATGATCGATAACGATGAGCGATGACCATGAGCGGGCAATCAACCCGTATCAACCACCGGCCGAGGACAACCCTGCGCTCGAGCCTCTTTTGCTCGGTCCACCCCACTTGGTCCGAGCGGCCTTCGCAAGGGACGAGAAAAAGCTCAAGTGCTGCCTTATCCTTTACCTGATCGCAGGCACCATCGCCGCAATCCCGGCAACTGGAGCGGTGACCGGAGGCCTGATCATGCTTGCTACGCCGTCATTGAGTCAGAACCGTGAATACCATATGCAAATCCTCGCTGCAGGTATCGCCTTCAGCATCTTATCGCTAGCGTACTACTGGACAGCCCTGGGGATTTATCAACTCATACCATTTGCTACCAGACTGGGTATCGCACTCATTCTCCCCATCCTTGCCTTCGCACCGTTCGGAACGCTTGCTGGATGGCTCGCTCTGAATCAACTTACTTCTTCTTCGACAAATCTCATTGTCACCAAGGAGTACCGTTCGATCGTGCGATGCACCGCCATGCCGCGTGAACGTCCATCACTAGCTCTCATCGGCTTGATCGCCAGTCAAATCATGGTGGCTTTGCAAGTCCTGGTGCTGTGTGTCATTGCAGCCTCGCGATAGCTCGTTTTGTTGTGCTCTCGAATCGCGTTCGAACGTCCGGCGAGCATTTGCGCTAGGGAGCAGAGTTTGTATGGCTACTACTATTTCTTGTTTTAGTCGTCATACTACACAACCGCGGTTTCGTTCGTATCCTCGATTGAGATGTATTGGTCTTGAAAGTCCACGGAATAAGGATCGATAGATAAGTGACGGATGGAGAACACCTTCAACACATTTTGCAGTCAGACGTAGCCTCGCAGGAAGAGCCGGTTTCTATTCCCGAGATTGGTGACGATGATCGCCATGCTTTTCTTCGCTTGACGCTGATCCCTGGAATCGGTCCTCGCATCATGAGTCGGTTGCTGACTCATTTCGGAACCGCTGCCGCCGTCCTAGATGCCACACTTAGTCAACTTGGTGAGGTAGAGCGAGTTGGACCGAAATTGGCCGTCAGCATTCAAGACGCTCGAAGAAGCGATTTGGTCGATCGGGTCATCGATCATTGTCAGGAAAATGAAATCGATATCATTTACCCAGGGGACCCTCGCTATCCTCATTTGCTTCGTGAGATCGCTAATCCGCCGCTGCTTCTGTATGCCAAAGGGTGCTTTTCCAAATCCGATACTTTGTCGATAGCTATGGTCGGAACACGGCATGCTACGTACTACGGCCGAGTCATGGCGGAGCGGCTGGCACAAGGCTTGAGCAACATGGGAGCGACGATCGTTAGCGGATTGGCTCGAGGTATCGATGCGGTCTGCCATGAGGCAGCTCTAGATGCCGGTGGCCGCACGATCGCGGTTCTTGGCAGCAGCCTTTCCGACATCTACCCGCCCGAACACAAGAAACTAGCCGCTCGCATTTGCGATTCCGGCTTGATCATCAGCGAAACCCATCCTTTCGCACTACCCAAAGCAGGAGTCTTCCCACAACGCAACCGGATCATCAGCGGCATGAGCCTCGCAGTGGTCGTGGTGGAGGCCGCTGACCGTTCCGGCTCCTTGATCACTGCGACCCATGCAGGCGAACAGGGCCGCGATGTTTTCGCTGTGCCAGGCCCGGTCACGTCGCGAACGTCGCGTGGATGCAATCGACTGATTCGCGATGGAGCAATTCTGGTTCAAGATGCACAGGATATCCTTGAACACCTGGGGCCGTTGACGAAATCTTTTCATTCATCTTCCGGCCTCGAGATCAAGACTCCTTCCGAGATCCAACTCAACGACATGGAACAAACCATCCTGGGAGCCATTGATTCCCAACCGACCGATATCGATGTGGTCATCACGCGATGCGCCCTTCCAGTTGCGAGGGTGTTGAGCACCCTTAGCGTGCTGGAATTGCGTGGCTTCATCGTCCGCACCGGTGGTCGCTCCGTAGCCCGCAGATACTAAGTGACTGCATCGCGAAGTGATATGAGTTTGTAGATCGCCAACACCCTACGGCCAACAAAAACCGTGATTACAATAGGCAGACGGACGCGATTTCATTTCCACTGTAGAGCATTTCGAAGATGAAACCTGGCCTCAAGGTTGGTGATGTTGGCCGATTGGAGTGGACGGTCGATCCATCGATGATCATTCTCCTCGGGGGCGATCCAAGGGCCGCGGTTTTCTCCACGCCAAACATGATTCTGCTGATGGAGCGAGCAGCGAGGGAGGCCATTCGCCCTTTTCTCGAACCAGGTGAGGAATCGGTCGGAGTCGATGTCCAAATTCAACACGTCGGCGGTGCAGGGCTCGGCGCATCAGTACGCGGAGAAGCTCGTGTGCTTACCATCGACGGCCGTAAGATTCAATTTGAAGTGGAAGCATTTGTCGAGGATCTTCCCTCGACAGGACCGCGGCGCATCGGACACGGCTTGCACACCCGCGCCTTGGTCTCCGTCGAGCGACTTATAGAAAATCTTTCCAAGCAATCCGGTTCGGGAGAAAGAGCCATGAACCTGAAATCCAATACCGGTCCGCTTCCGAACTTTCGCACACTCCTAGTAGAGATCGATAAGAGCATCTGCACTGTAACGTTGAACCGCCCACGTGTTCTCAACGCCGTCAATGCGGAAATGACCAGCGAATTGGAACAAGTGATCGCTTGGCTATTTGGACATCCTGAAGAGGTTCGGGTGGTCCTTCTTCGCGGAGCAGGGGACGCTTTTTGCGCCGGGGATGACGTCAAGGAGCTTCCTGGATTCTCCCCCGAATACGCGCGTGAACTGAGCTATCGGCAAGCCGAACTTTACCTGGCATTCGAACGTTTACCGCAACCGGTCATCGCTTTGGTTCATGGCGATGCCTTTGGTGGTGGATGCGTCGCTGCCTATTCTGCAGACATGCGTATCGCCCGGCACGATGCCCGATTCGCAATGCCGGAAATCAAACTCGGTTGGCCGCCAGGTTATGGGATCGCGCAGTTGACAGCCTTAGTCGGCAAGTCGCGAGCACTGGAGATGTGCCTTATGGGGCAACCTATCGCTGCAACGCGAGCCCTCGAATGGGGATTGATCAGTGAGATCGTTCCGGGAGCATCGCTTATGAAACGGGGTATGCAGATAGCCGAGAGTATGCTCGCTATGCCTGCAGAAGCCCTCCGAGCAACCAAGCGACTTGTGCACCTCGATGAAGGATCGCATGCGAAGGTAGCTTATCGGGCTGATACCGACGCCTACATTCGATGTTTGCAGATGGAGGACGCTCGCGAGGGTATCCAAGCCTTTATCGATAAGCGAGCGCCACGTTTCCGGGGCAAATAGTAGCTTGCTCAACATCCCATCGATTCCGGCTCCCGATCCCGTCACCCCACGCCTTAAGTTTAACGATAGGAATTCCTCGGTACAGTACTGTTGTTCTCAGGTGGAACCATACGACCTCGATTGCGATTCCGCTGAGCCGCAATCCAATCGGAAAGGAATGGGATCAACGAGTCGCCATTCATCGGTTTCGTGTAGTAGGTTCCTTGCCCAAAACGAATGCCCAGATTGCTCAACGTCTTTGCCTGAGCTTCTCTCTCCACGCCATCGGCCACGATCGTCAGGTTACACTGCGTTGCTTGCCGAACAAGAATCTCGATCAACTTGACAACCAGCGGATTGATCTCAACATTCTGCACGAGCGCCTTCGATAACTTGATCCCATCCACAGGAAACTGGTCCAGGCACTGAAAGGAGTGAAACGAGTTACCGAAATCATCGATCACGATTCGAATACCCGATTCCCGCATTTTCTTCAGCGTTTCGACCATACCGTCCCGATCGTACATCACGTCGGTTTCCGATATCTCGAACTGCACTCGGTCGTTCCTGAGCCTGGCCTGCTGAATCGCATCAAGGGCCGCTTCGATGAACTGTGGATGCTGAAGTTGTTTTCGTGACAGATCCAAACTCACTCGCCGCGGCGCGTCGGATGAGGATTCATGTTGCCACTGCGACAATTGGTTGCATGCGTTGGAAAGGGCCCAACTCGCGATCTCACCCATAAATCCGTTCTCATCCGCGATAGACCGAAATCGCTGAAGAGGAATCAGGCCATGGTTAGGCCGATCCCAAAAAATCAATGTTTCAGCAAATTCGCACTGCTTGGTCTGGAGATTAAAGACCGGTTGATACTCCAGCAGAAAGCTTCGATTCTTGGTTGCAACGCGCAAATCACTCTCGATATCCAGTTTGCGACGCAATACCTCTTCCATCGAGGGATCGTACATTTGAACGTGACTGCGACCTGCGTTGCGGGCATCTTGGTATGCAATATCCGCGAAGCGAATCAAATTGTGAAAATCGCCCTGTGCCTCACGTGAGATCGCAATGCCGACGCTCGCCGAAAGGAATTGCTGCGCGTTCCCAATCTTGTATGTGGTAGCGATAGCTTCCACCAACCCCGTAGCCAGCCCCATAGCGGTTCTGGATCCTTCGACCCCAGTCATCAAGAGAACGAACGAGTCCGACGATGACCGCGCCAGACAGAATCGCCTGCAACATCGCTCCATGACCGACGACTGCGACAACATCGACTGAAGCGACATCGCGACCAATCGCAACACTTCCTCCGACGCCCCATGCCCGAGGGATTCGGTGATGTTATTCAGCCGGTCGACGCCGATAACCAAAACGCCATACGGTGGCGGAAAATCCGCAGGGGCATCAAGCGCTTTCTGAATCCATTGCGACATGCCATTCCTATTAGGCAATCGGGTCAAAGGATCGTTTTGTGAGAGATAGCGGAGTCGATGCAACATCGTCTGCGTCTTCAAAACCGATCGAATTCTGGCCTGGAGTTCCTCAGGGTAAAGCGGTTTGCGCAGCACATCGACCGCTCCTTCATAGTAGGCCTCGCCGATCAAGTCCTTTTCTGTGTTGCCGACCAAAAACACCACCGGGAATCCAGCGGTCTTGGTGGTTTGCTTGAGAAGCCGTAGCGTGAGCAGCCCGTTCAAGTCCGGAAGGGCACTATCCAGGAGTATCAAATCATGATGGTGCCCAGAAGCCATTTCGACCCCTTGAGCGCTGCTGTACGCATTCGACAGGTCAATGCCGGTCTTGTCCAACGCCTGGGAAAGTAGCGAATGGCCATCCGGATTTGCATCGATCAGCAGAATTCTCGGCGCAAGCGTTTCATTCATTACAATCGGACTACGGATCGAGGCTCATCCAAGACAGCGTGGGCATGCAAATTAGATATAGCTCACAAACTCTCCACACAACAGAAATCTTCGCTTATGGACAACGAAGATAGTGGAGAGCTCAAGGTCGACCAGAGAAGAGGAAAAAAGTGGCATCCGTGCCACACCGGGGTTCCAAGAAACCCCGGAGCCATCCATGGCATTTTCTCAATGGGGAGGTTGCAGTATTTCCGTAGCTTTTGTTGCCGATACTGTTTTGAGTCGGCGGGTGATCAAGCGGCTGCCAATTCCAGTCCACCCACTCGCACTGCGACCCCTCGAACGAACTCTTCAAAAATGCGGATATCCAAGGCGCTTGCGGCTTGCGATTCCGGGTGGAATTGGCAGCCCACCACGAACCAGTCATCGTGCTTATTCTCGATAGCTTCAATAATGCCGTCTTGGCATCTAGCAGTTACTCGGAATGAATCGGCGAGTCGATCGATGGCCATGTGATGGCGGCTGGTGACGCGAATCTCCCCTTCGCCATAAACGCGACCGACAATCGAATCAGCCTCGACAACCAAGGAATGGCGATGGTAGGGATCGTGGGGATCGCGATGTTGCAGCGCGTTGGGCACATCGATCGATATGTCATAGAAAAGGTTCCCCCCCTCGATGATATTGATCAGCTGCATTCCCGCGCCGATCGCCATCACGCTCATGCGACGATTTGCAATCGAAGATGCTAGTCGGCGATCGAACGTCTCACGCCGCGGATCCATCGGGCGAATCGAACTGTGCAACATGTAGCCGTCGTTTCGTGGATCAAGGTCTGCTCCCCCGACCAAAACAAAGCCATCGAGCAGATCCAAGACTTGGTCGATGCTCGCCAAATCGGTCGATGGCGGCAAAAGGACTGGTATACCTCCCGCGTTGACAATGGAATCAAAATAACCCGCAGCGAGATAGCAATAGGCTGGTGCACCCTGATGCACCCCACGGTAATCGCAATTCAGTCCAATCAGCGGCTTGTCTGCCATCGGTCAGGATCCTCCCTTTGTAGAATGAACAATCAATTCGATCTTCGAGCCATTCGATCTTCGATTAGGCAATCGGTGATTGGGATTCGATCCTCTTCACGTTGGGTAGGACTCGCACCTCAGTGCGTTCCCGACACGCTCATCACAAACAAGAAATGTCGAAACGATTCCTTCGTTGACAAGACGCGTAGTGAGTACCTGACGAAAAGTGTGACGATCCTTCGCACCTGGCATCCGGTGCTACTTGCGTTGCATCGGTTACCAAAAGTCCGCGTAGAATAGAAAGTGCTTTTCACCAAATCAAGCAAAGCACCATATTTAGCACGCGCCACAAATGCTAGCTCAACATCGCGTGCTAGCATTACGATTGCGTTGTCAAGGAAGTGAGGGCGAAATACGATCTGAGCGAAATGGATATGCACGAGTAGAGCTCGCAGATCTGCGGAAACCCTAGGGTTTTCGCATGCGGAACAGTTCGTACATCGGATCTGCGATCGTGTCGGCCGAAGATTTGGTCATTTCCTCCGCCAAGACTTGATCGAGTTGGCCCTGGAAGATTTTCTCGGCTTGCCCGCCGTCCATATACGCAGGCTCTTGCTGGGTCGCTCGCATCGAGGCGATTAGCCTACCGAACAACGTTTGCCCCACGAAATCGGTAAACGCTTTGTGAAGTTCAGAATCATCGCGGGCCGTTCCAGGTCCAGCATCCAAGCTTTCTTGTTTGCTGAGCAGAGTTCGAAACTGTTGCTGAAAATCACCCTCGTCTTTTCCAGGCTGCAACGCTTGGGAGACTCCTGCATGGGTCGCGGTTGAATCGATCATGGGATTTCGGATGGGATCGATTGTCATAGTGCTCAGGATTCCTTTCCGAATGCTATTCGAAGACGACTTCGCCGTACAAATTCCCTTGACGTTTCAGGGTTTTGATGATCGCAATCTTGTCTTCCGTGGCGACGTTCAGCGCATTGAGGGCATCGACAAGGTTCTTGAGGGTTGCGGGGGTATTTGCTCCATCGCGAGAACTGACCCCGACAAATTCACCGGAGATAGGCGCGCGGGTGGAGATACTCAATTGGTTCTTGTGCGAGATGGCAACGGGAGCGACAAGAACATCAGCGCCGATGATCATGGTCCCTTCCTTTTCATTGATCACGACGCGGCGGGATCCTTGCAGGTTGATCAAATCGATGTCGAGGACGAGTGACACGAATTGCACCGGACGTTCGCGATACGCAGGGGGAATCGCGACTTCTACGTGCGTTTGATCCATCGCTTTCGCAAACAGGTTCCCATCACCGGAAACCGCGGGGCCAGAGCGTGAAAAACTTCGGCTTCCAGGCCGCAAAAAGTCGTTGATCACATCTTCGAGATACTGCGAAGTGGTGAAAGATGCGTGATCGGGATCGAGAACCAGCGTGATCTTGTCATTGAGCGTAAATGCGGTTCGAATCGGTCTTTCGATTTTGCAGCCGTTCACGATCTTTGCCGTGGTGGGATATTTGCGATCTTCCACCACCAGGGGGCCTTGGGCGAGCGCGTAAGTTTCAGGGCGATCGGCGCGCGGTCCTAGAAGATGCGTCAGAAGAAGCGTTCCTCCTTCGAGACTTTTGGCATGGGTCGCGCTGACGGTGCAACTGATTGTGTCCCCCTGTTCTGCACCTGCCGGTGGGATCCTGACCGTCACGAATACCATCGCGACATTCTTCGCGCTGGCCAACTCTTTTTCAACCAATCGCCCATCCGCATCGGAGGCTACTGGGGCTCCGAGGTTCTGTAGCGCCCGGGCCAACGCTCGCAGCATCGGCTTGTTTCCATCGCCATCTCCTGTTCCTTTTAGACCGACGACGAACCCGACCCCCTGGAGCACGTTTTCTTCCTGACCCTTGAGACGGCACAAATCGCGGACCTTCAACTCGGATTGTGCACAGGCATGAGGAACCGCGAGGGTCGAGAACAACCCTCCGAGCAAGAACATCACATATCGCGAAAAAGTCATCGAAAAAATTCCTTGGAGCAGTGCATCTCGTCGGTCGCAACTCCGCTACCCAGATAGGGATAGCGAAACTCTAGGCTGCATCGCCAGAGGAAGTGGCGAGAGCTGGCAAACTGGGAAAGACGCGAAGATTTTATCGGCTACAATGAAAAATTCAGTCGTAGCACTTCGAACGCGTCGATTTGACGGAATCGGTTCCTACATTCGGTGTCGGAGACACGCAATGGCCTCGGATTCTCGGCTCAAAGAACAACTTCCACGACTCACCGACGAGATCGTCAAGACCTACCATGCGTCGGATCGGATCAATCATTTGGGGCACTGCCCGCTACCCAAGTACGAAGTGGTCGTCCAAATTCTCGAGGATTTGAAGGATATTCTCTATCCGGGCTTTCGGCGCAGAGAGGGACTGCACGCTGGCAATGTCACGTACCATGTCGGGAACTTGATCGATGCCTTGCATGATCGACTTACGACGCAAATCACCCGAGCTTTGATCCATGCCGACCGATCCAACAGCATGCAACTCGAGGGTTGCCGGGAGGCGGTGGATTACGAAGCTCGGGGCCAACAGGTCGCAATCGCCTTGCTCGAATGCATTCCGAAACTGAGGGGAGTGCTCGCCAAAGATGTCGACGCGGCATACGCGGGAGATCCGAGCGTGACCAACCGGGATGAAATTGTCTTCTGTTTTCCAGGTTTGGAGGCGGTCACTATCTATCGGATCGCCCATGAATTGTATCGCCTGAAGGTCCCATTCATCCCTCGCATGATGAGCGAATGGGCCCACAAACAGACGGGGATCGACATTCATCCCGGAGCTCGCATCGGCGAGTACTTTTTCATCGATCACGGCACGGGTGTGGTGATCGGAGAAACATGCGAGATCGGAGATCATGTCAAGATCTACCAAGGAGTCACACTGGGGGCACTCAGCTTTGCTACGGATGCGAATGGGGACCTCGTACGTGGAACCAAGCGTCATCCCACCATCGAAGATCATGTGGTGATCTACGCCAACGCGACGATTCTTGGTGGCCAAACGGTGATCGGACATCATAGCGTGATCGGTTCGAGCGTCTGGGTTACCTCCTCGGTGAATCCGCATTCAACGGTCGTTCTTGAGAAACCCAAATTGAAAATCCGCAACGGCTCGGTCGACGAGTCGATGTTCGATTTGAATTATCACATCTGAGGGGGCGCCGAGCCCAACTGCTGGCATCGATATCGGCTTAGATTTCCTCGCAATATTCCCTCGCAACACGCGGAGCGGCTTACTAAATAGCCACATTGCCGGCGATTGCCATTTGCATGGTCCGGTATTGAGACTTGAGCAATGCGACTGCGGTGGAGTGCATCGACTGGTTCTTTGCGATTTCAGCGATCTGTGTTTCGAGATTGTCGTCGCTGCCATCGTGATAAACGACTTGCGTCGACGCATCGCGAACCTCGCGCACGGCCTGTTCGTGAGCAAGTCGGGGCCCTTTTGCTCCCGACGCTGCATCGAGCGATCCATCGCCGGGTGATGGAGCGACCCCTCGCATCTTGTCTGCCGCCATCAGTTGTTTGAGACTGGCCTGGAACTCCGGAACCGATAGATCCCGGGTCTTGTAACCGGGAGTGTCCATATTGGCGAGATTACCCGCGAGGATCGCGTGCCTTCGCTCAGCAAAGGCGATCGTTTCCTCAAGCGATTGCGTAATTCCGGGTGTGAACATTCGACGAGTTCCTTTTTTTATCCGGCTCCTAGGGGTTTAGCCCACCACAGCAAGCGCCCGCGATTCCAATCAACCATCCAGGGAAAAACCACCCTCGCCATCATCGCTCGCGGTTCCCTCGAACCCATAGGCTCGCGACAAACGCATCGAATCGGAAACTTGAAGCAATTGCCCGGCGACTGCATCGCGCTGAGCGGTCATTTCTTCAGCGGCTCGTTGCTCCATCACTAGGATTTCTTGAATCCATTGGTCGCATGTGCGCTTTATTTCTTGGCATGCTTTCCGCCTGTCCTGGCTCGACCAGATTCGCAGTTCTGGATCTTCTCCTTGAAAAGTCACCATGCGCTGCTGCAATGTCATCAGCCGATCCATCAGAACCTGCTTTCTAGCGAGCAAATTCAGCAATTCGGAGATATCCTGTTTGTCGATGGCTTCGCTTTGCGTCATCGCCAGTGTTCGCAAGTCAGCCAGCACTGAATGCTTGGCTTCCATCAGTGCGAATAATTGTTCTGTACGGGCGAAGGGTTGTGCATCGGTCGTCGGATCGGTGATTTCAACAGGCATTTTTGATGGTTTCCTTCACCTGGAATTTCAGCGGATCCTCATCGTATGGGTGAACGTAGCAATCGGAACCGCGAATCTCCATCGGAGTAGCAAAAACCGGCCTACAAGCCAAGCCCGTCTTCGTTGCACTGAACGAGAACGCGCCAGCACTGCCGAGCGGACCCAGGATAAGCTACAATTCAGATGTTGCAGGAAAAACCAATTGCACGATCCGGGTAGGCTGACAACCGCCCGATCTTCGGTCAGTGAGAAAATGAACCAAAAACCGCAAGAACCCAAAGGAACGAGCCAGAACACCCCATCGCCCCGGCGACCCACGAGCGTTTGGTGGATCCTGCTCATCTTGGCTACCCTATTCGCGTTGCTTTTTATGCGCAACGCACCCCAGGCGTCTCGGATTGACTACAGCTTCTTTCTAGAGCAGTTGGAGGGGAACAACATTCGTCGAGTGATCGTCTATCCGGGCTCGGTTGAAGGTACTTTTACCGTTCCACCCGAAGCGCCGATTACCTACGACGCATTCGACAAGCCCATTCCACCCAAGACACTTGCCGATGGTACGAGAGAGAAGCTTCTCCGTCGTTTTGAGACTGCGATTCCTGCCGAAGGGGAAGTCAAGCGAGAGCTGTTCGAGAAACTCGAATCCATTCGCCTCAAGTCAAAAGAGAAAACCGAGGGGGAATCGGCTGCGGAACCATTCGTTTACGATGTGGTATCCAACACGGGTGCCAGCACGCTGTACCTAATACTTTCGTTCGCTTCCTTGGGATTGCTGGGATTGGCAATCTATTTGTTCATGCGAAGGAGTCGCGAGAACATGATGGGGGGCGGATTCCTGAATTCGTTCACTCGTTCGACGGCGAAGAGGTTTGAAGCAAGCGACCAGCATGTGACGTTTGACGATGTGGCCGGACTCGAAGGAGTCAAAGCAGACTTGAAAGAGATTGTTGAGTTTTTGAAGGCACCCGAGAAGTTTCAAAAGCTCGGCGGCCGCGTCCCCAAGGGTGTTCTTCTCAATGGTCCCCCAGGCACCGGAAAAACACTGCTTGCTAGAGCGGTAGCGGGAGAGGCAGGAGTTGCCTTTTACTCGGTCAACGGTAGCGAGTTCATCCAGATGTTCGTGGGGGTGGGTGCCTCGCGTGTTCGCGATTTGTTCGCAACCGTGAAGGAGCAGGGACGTGGGATCATCTTCATCGACGAAATCGATGCCGTAGGACGGCAGCGCGGTGCCGGGCTCGGTGGAGGACACGACGAACGAGAACAGACACTCAATCAAATTTTGAGTGAGATGGATGGTTTTGCCCCGAACGAATCCATCATCGTGATGGCAGCCACCAATCGTCCGGATGTCTTGGACCCTGCTTTGCTCCGTCCCGGACGTTTCGATCGCCACATCACTGTGGGCCGCCCTACACTCAAGGGCCGCGAAGAGATTTTCAAAGTACACGTTCGAGAAGTCCCCTTGGACAACGATGTAGACTTGCACCGTATGGCCGAAGCAACTGTGGGGCTTACCGGTGCCGATATCCGCAATATTGTAAACGAAGCAGCATTATGGGCGGCCAGGCACGACAAAACGCGTGTTTCGATGGAGGATTTTGACTACGCTCGCGACAAGGTCTTGATGGGTGCCAAGCGTGAGGAAGTCATGCTGCCGGCCGAAAAAGAAAAGACCGCATATCACGAAGCGGGACACACTCTGGCCGCATGGTTCCTGCCTGGAGCCCAACGAGTTCACAAGGTAACGATCGTTCCGCGGGGCCAATCCCTTGGCTCGACCCAGATCCTCCCTGCGGAAGATCGCATGAACATGTCGGAGGGTGAGATCCACGATCAATTGGTCGTGTTGCTCGCAGGTCGAGCCGCCGAACGCATCGTTTACGATGAAACGTCGGTCGGTGCAGAGAACGACCTGGAACGCGCCACTTCGCTCGCCCGACGAATGATTTCCCATTGGGGCATGAGTGCAAAACTAGGCCCCGTTTCCTACAAGCTTTCCGACAGCGACCCGTTTCTTGGCCGCGAGATTCATCAGCAGCGACAATTCAGCGAACGAACCCAAGAGATCATCGATGCGGAAATCGGCGACACGCTTCGCGCTGCCGATCGCCGTGCTATTGATACGCTGCATCTTCGCAGAGAGGAATTGGAGAAACTCAAGGAAGCATTGATGCAACGCGAAGAGTTGGACGAAGCGGAAATCACCGAACTCATCGGTCCGAGCGTACATGAATCCAGAAAACACACCTCATCGGGCGAGGCGGGCGAGCCTCTCGTAGCCCGATAACGCTTATGTCCGCCAAGAAGCCCAACAAGCATCGAGTCGAGTTTCGCAAAGGACACCAAGGCCAACCTCGTCGCGGCGATCTGACTCGCGATTACGGCGAAGCGCGTGAAGAAATCGATACCGTTGGATCGCAACGGGTCAGCGGCAAAGGAGACTTGACCCGTCGCCGAACCGTCCGTGGAAAATTAGGTGACGGAGACGCGAATCTCCTTCAGAACATCGATCTGGAAACATCGGACGGATCCCTCAAAGGCACCGTCATTCGCGTTCACGGCTTGGAATCGATCGCAAAGACCGATGACGGTCGAATCCTGAGATGTGCCGTCCGCCGAGTCTTGAAAAGTGTTTCCACCCAACAACGTCACATCGTCGTCACCGGCGATCGCGTCGAAATCGAACCGCATGGTCAAGACCAAGGTTGGATCCTAAAGGTCGAACCACGACGCTCAGAACTCAGCCGCACGAGCAAACAGCGGCGCCATGTCATGGCCGCCAATATCGATCAGTTGCTGATAGTCACCAGCGCTGCCGAACCGACTATCAAGCCGAATTTGATTGACCGAGTTCTCGCAACGGCTGAACAGAATCGGATCGCTGCATCGATCTGTATCAACAAATGCGACTTGATCGATCCCGGCTCATTGCAGTCACTGATCGGGAACTATGCGCAAATGGGTTACAGCGTCTGGATGGTCAGCGCGGCAACAGGTTGGGGGATCGAACATCTCAAACGAATGACGCAGGGTTGCGTCAGTGTTGTGATCGGTCAAAGCGGCGTCGGCAAATCCTCAATCTTGAACGCGATATCTCCAGGTTTGAACCAACGGGTCCAAGCGGTGAGCGCTGAGAATCAAAAAGGGAAACACACGACAACTACATCGGAATGGTTCGACC
>JAGWWZ010000170.1 GCA_018970165.1 Planctomycetota bacterium
GCGACGGGTAGCGAAACCCAGTACTCCGTCTATAAGACTTATCGAGCAGAAGACCAACTGCATGTGGAAATCGATGGTCGAGATATTGGCACGATTGCTGTTGCGGACTTGCTGGCGTAGTGGAAGCCGAAGAACTGTAGTAAGAGTTACGCTAAGTAGACCCTGTCATATAGCGGATGCTGACCCAGCCTTAACGAAAAATTCAGTCTTTCTTTACGAGACGATGTTAGGGGAACTCTTGGAGTCGAGAGAGTGGCGACGACAATAACGTTCTATCGATTTTTCCCCAACCATCGCGAGTCGCTGCATGAGATACAAAATCCTTTCCTTCGTTTTTTCGATCAGTCTGGCTGTCCCCTGCATCGCACATCCTCCTGGTTCGGCGCAGCATGCACCCCCAGGTGACGGCGAACATCAACATGCGAGCGGGTTTGTTTTCCACGACCAGAACGGTAATCGAAAACGGGATGAGGGCGAGCCAGGGCTTGAGGGCATGCGAGTCTCAAACGGTCGCGATATCGTCTTGACCGATCCCCAGGGACGTTACGAAATCGATGTTGATAACGACACCATTGTTTTCGTGATCAAGCCGCGCGGTTGGATGACACCGCTGAACGCTGAAAAGCTACCGCAGTTCTACTACATCCATAAACCAGCTGGATCCCCCAAGCAGCAGTTCCCCGGAGTCGCCCCGACCGGCCCCCTGCCCTCCTCGATCGATTTCCCGTTAACTCCCCAGCAAGAGCCGGATCAGTTCCGCGCCCTTCTCTTCGGAGATACCCAGCCGCGGGATAAAAAAGAAGTCGAGTTCATGGCTCATGACATCATTGAACAAGTCGTCGCTGAGAAGGCGCACGGAGCTTCGTTGGGAGTCACGCTCGGCGATATCGTTTTCGATGACTTGAGCGTCTTCAAACCGCACAATCAAGCGATCGCGCTGGTGGGAATCCCGTGGTACAACGTGATCGGCAACCACGATATGAACTTTGATTCACCGGACGACAAACACTCGGACGAAACCTTCGAGAGCATCTACGGACCCAACTACTACTCGTTCGATCACGGCCCTGTTCACTTCATGGTTTTGGACGATGTCACCTGGGTTGGTACCACCGAAAAGGAGAAGGCACACTACGTTGGCGGGTTGGGTCCAGCACAAATGGAGTTTATTCGCAACGACTTAGCTCTCGTCCCAGAGAATCAGTTGATCGTCTTGATGATGCATATTCCACTCTTGGCCGTTGAAGACCGGCAAGAGTTGTATCGACTGATCGAGCAACGTCCATTTGCCCTCTCGCTTTCAGCCCACACACACTTCGTTCAGCATCATTTCATCGATGGAGCAGACGGCTGGCGTGGTCCGCAACCGCATCATCACGTCGTGAATGTAACGGTCTGTGGCAGCTGGTGGCGCGGAGCGTTTGATGAATTAGGGATTCCCCATGCGACCATGAGCGATGGCGGTGCGAACGGCTATTCGATCATCAGTTTCGATGGCGCTCGATATTCCCTCGAGTATCGCGCAGCCCGTCGACCTGCGGACCATCAGATGAGTATCTATCTGCCGGAGGAGATTTACCCCTCGCAGGCACTTTCGACTCCTATGATCGTCAACGTTTTCTTTGGCAGCAAGAAATCGAGGGTCGAGATGCGGCATTTGCCTGATGGCCAATGGCGGGAAATGGAACGGGTGGATGGTGTCGATCCCTATTACGCCGACATGAAGCTTGCCGAACTCGGACCGACTCCTCCCAACGGCATGACCCTGCCGGGACCATCGGTTACCGACCATCTGTGGCGAGCGTTTCTGCCCCCCGTGTTGGCGCCGGGCACCCACATGTTCGAAGTTCGCACCACCGACATGCACGGCAAAGTCTACACCGACCGGGAATCGATTCGCGTAGTCCCCTACCCTGCCCCGCCCGCCGCAAAGAAGTAGCAAGCGAAAATGCACGCATAGCGCTGCCGGTGATGCTGGTAGCCCTAGCTAAAAAAATTACCAGGGAACTCCGATGGCGTTCCCTTTTTTTACGCGCGATCTGCATCGTGAAGCATGGCGGTGATTGCTATATTGATACCACTATGAAATTATCCAAACCAACCATCGCTCATGCTGCACTGGGGTACCTCGTCTTAGCTGCGACCTGTCTCGCACAGGACATATCCACTCCCTTAAAAAATACCGGGGCGTTGAATCCGTCTGTGGTGACGATCCAGCCTGGTAACGATGCCCAGCACCGACTGCAATCGGCTCTTATCCTCGCTGTACCGGGAGATGTGATCCAACTCGAGGAAGGAGTTTATCACTTTGATACTGAATTGAACGTGACCTGCTCGCATTTGACAATTCAAGGTGCCGGCAGGGACAAGACCATTCTTTCGTTCAAGAACCAGTTAGCCGGAGCCAGCGGTATTCTCGGCACTGGCAGCGGCTTTGTCATTCAAGATCTCGCAGTTGAAGATACTTCGGGCAATGCAATCAAGATTTTAGGCGCTCGCGATGTGACTTTTCGGCGAGTTCGGACTGAGTGGACCGATGGACCGAAACCGACCAACGGCGCGTACGGGCTCTATCCTGTCGAATGCAAGAACGTACTGATCGAAGATTGCATCGCGATCGGAGCCTCGGATGCTGGAATCTATGTCGGACAATCCCAAGATATCGTCGTCCGCGGTTGCCGTGCGGAAAAGAACGTTGCGGGTATTGAGATCGAGAATAGCCTGCGTGCCGATGTCTATGAAAATATCGCGACCGACAATACCGGCGGGATCCTCGTCTTTGATTTGCCGGATCTGACACTGAAGAATGGGGGTGATGTACGGATCTTCAAAAACCAAGTGATCAAGAACAACCACAAGAACTTTGCTCAACCGGGTGCAATTGTCGGCGAGGTTCCCCCTGGGACCGGAATGATGTTACTGGCTACCGATCGCGTGGAGATCTTCGATAACGACATCGAGGATAATCAAACCAGCAACATCGTCATCGTCAGCTATCTCGTCACGGAACGAAAAATCAACGATCCGAACTATGATCCTTATCCCGAATCGTTCTCGATCCACAGCAATCGCATTCGAGGTGGCGGCCAAAAGCCATCGGGTAAGATCGGCAAGCTTCTTGCTCCGATCGTAGGGGTCCCGTTTCCCCATATTTTCTATGATGGTATTGTTGATGCGAAGAAGTTGGTTGACGGAAAGATGCCCAACGAACTTCGAGGCAGTATTCGCGAGGCAGCGACTACGACCTTCGCCAATGTTCACCTCGACAACTTTTCGCCCGCGAACATGCTCACCGGCAAATACGCTGTCGAGCGAGATATGAAAGTGTTCGATGGAGATCTCCCACCGATAGCTCCGGTCGAGTTGAAACCGCATGCACCTCCGAGTTCGGAAGTCGATCCGATCGTGTTGGTCTACAGAAATGCACCGCGTTCCCTTTCAGATTGGAAGCTTTTGGAAGTGCGAGACTCGCGTTGGGTACCAGCTTCGGATACTACACCGTACGAACTCAATACGCATCTCTACTCCGACGATACGATCAAACATCGGTGGTTTCGGGTCCCTGAAGGAACGAAAATTCAGTGGACTGAAAACGGACCGCTCGAGTTCCCGGTAGGAACTGTCATCGCCAAGACATTTGCCTATCCCGATGATTCCACGGACATGACCCCAGGCGAACGCTATTTGGAAACCCGTATCGAGTTTCGGCAAGAGTCCGGTTGGTATGGGTATTCCTATGTATGGAATGAGGAGCAGACCGATGCGGAGTTGCGACTTGGAGGTGGACGCGTTGAAGCCAGTTGGAAGGATGCCTCCGGCAACCTGCAGACCAATCGCTACGAGATCCCGAACGCTAACCAATGCTTGACTTGCCACAGTCAGAACAATCGGTATGAGCCGCTTGGCCCAACCGCGGGTAACCTCAATCGCAAACGGCATTCGGGTGATATGTCGACTCAACTAGCGCAATGGATGGCTGCTGAGATGCTGGCAGGTGCACCCGAGCCAAAGCAGCATCCAATCGTGCCGCAATTCGACGATCCGTCGGCTGGCAGTCTCGATCAACGTGCCAGAGCTTGGCTCGAAGTGAATTGCGCTCATTGCCACAATCCGATAGGATCGGCACGGACGTCTGGGCTGGATCTTCGCATGGAGCAAACCGATCCGGCCAAATGGGGCGTGATGAAGTCTCCGGTCGCGGCTGGAAAAGGCTCCGGTGGTCGCAGATTCGATATTGTCCCCGGAAAGCCCGATGAATCGATTTTGATGTATCGCCTCGAATCGGACGACGTCGGAGCACGCATGCCAAACCTGGCTCGCAATCGGTCCTACGATCTTGGCAACACTTTGATCCGAGATTGGATCGCGAGCTTGGATCAAGCCCCGACATCTGGAGGTTCTAAGTGATCGCGGTCTTTAGGAAGCCGCGATTTCGATCGGTTCGTTTTCCATAACGCGTGTCTCGATAGGACATTGTCCCTTGGCAATCGGATGCGTGTTGTGAATAGCGATCACTACCTGTCGAATGGCTCGATGCACGATCTCTTTGAGATCCGTCTGACCCAAGCAGATCATCGCTGTAATTGCAGCCGATAGTACGCAACCAGCTCCGTGTGTATGGTTCGTTTCAATTCGATCGGCATGGACCGCGAAGTTTTCTTTGCCCGAGCCGAGGATATGCTCGGAGTGTCCGTCAATGTCACCCATTTTGGCTAATACGAATCGGGCTCCCATCACATGGAGATCGTGGATCGCCTGGGCTACAGCATCGGGGCCATCGAGCGTGATGCCGGTCAATCGCTCGAGTTCAAAGCGGTTTGGTGTGACCAAGAAAGCATGTTTGAGCAGCCGGCGATAGGCCTCGACGGCATCGTCCTCGATCAGTGAGTGTCCATGTTTGCTGACCATGACCGGATCGACAATGAGTGGGAACTCGAATCTCTCGGCTCGTTCCGCAACGGCGTCGATGATGGCCGCGTTTCCGAGCGCTCCGGTCTTCGCCGCGATTGGATTGAAGTCATCGACGATGGCGTTGATTTGATCGATGACTAGATCGGGTGGGATGGTTTCAATCCGGCGTACACCCAGGGTGTTTTGCACCGTCAACATGGTGACGGCACTGGCTCCGTAGACCCCGAACTGCTGGAACGTTTTCAGATCCGCTTGAAGACCCGCACCGCCACTGGGATCCGATCCGGCGATTGTGAGAGCTACAGCATTTGGGGAAAAGGTTTTCGGTTCAGACATAACTGGATTAGGATTCTAGCTCTTCGAGCGGTTGTTTGGCATCGCCAAAGGAAGGAACGGAAACACCCATCTTATTCATCATGGACATGTACAGGCGGCACATTTGTCGTTCGGGCTGGTCGCGGTAGTTGAGGACCCGTCCGCCGCGAATAGTGCCCCCTCCCTTGCCCACCATGACGACCGGCAATTGCGAGGCATCGTGGCTTCCCGTCATCATGCTCGAGCAGAGCATGATCATCGAGTGATCGAGGGCGGTCCCCTCCCCTTCTTGTGTTGCTGCCAATCGTTTGGCGATGTAGGCCATTTGTTCGACAAAGAATCGATTCACCTTGAGCCAATCTTCGGTATCGGAGTGGGACAGCAGGTGGTGAATCATGTAATCGACACCCAGGTTCGGGAATCGAAGCGACGAGTGGTCGTTGTTGAGTTTCAGTGTGGTGACTCGCGTTGTATCGGTTTGGAACGCCAGCACGAGAATATCGCACATCAGTCGCATATGTTCCGCGATATCTTGCGGGATCCCATCTGCAGGCCGCTTCATATCAGGCTTCTGAACCGAGGGACGCCATCCTTGCAACTCACCCCGATCGCCAGCTTGTGAGATCCGTTGCTCGACATCGCGGACCGAATCCAGATACTCATCGAATTTGCGTTGGTCGCTGACGCTAATCTTGCGTCTCAGGTCACCTGCATCTTCGAGGACCGAATCGAGGACACTTTGGTCGCCGCGGTGGTTTTCGTCTTTGAACAATCGATCGAAGGCGAGAGCTGGATAGAGTTCGAGGGGTGTTGGGGTTGTGGGCGAAGACCACGAGATATGCGATGAGTAGATCATCGAATAGTTCTTATGGACCGAAGGGTTTGATTTCTCGCATCCGAGGACTAGGCTCGGGACCTTGGTGCTTCGGCCAATAGTTTGTGCAAGGAGTTGATCGACGCTCGTGCCCGAACGGATATCCCCTCCGGACGCTAGCGGAGCGCCGGAGAGCAAGTTACCCGTCTGTGAGCTGTGGATGTTTCCTTTGAGAGCTTCTGCGTTGTAGAGGCCGCGGATGAAGAGAGTCGAATCCTTGAATTCGTTCAGCGGTTGCAGCACACGGCCGAGAGCCAATCCGTCTTTTTCTTCGCGGGCCCACCATTCGCCACCATGAAAGCCGTTGCCCGCGAACAGGATCGCTAATCGCACCGGTGGCTTGCTCGCGTCCGCAGCACCGCTGGCGGCACCCCAAACCGGAAGCGATTCCATCCAGGGTAGAGCCATGCTGACTCCAAGACCACGCAGCAGCGTGCGTCGGGACAACATTGAGTTGGTGAAGGAATCGTTCATCGTCTTGCTCCTTAGGGGGAATGGTAGAGCGATGGGTGAATGATATTACTGAGATACGGTATCACGTCCGCGGATTTGTCGGAACGGCGGACTGAGAACAATCTGAACAATCGTATCGGCGATCTTGTCTCCGGAGTTGATTTGTCGCTCGCGAATGGCGTCCAAAACCGGTTCGTCCGATAGTTGGACCGAGCGGCCGAGGGCGTATCCGAGAAGCTTGCGGTTGAATTGACGTGCGAAATCCTCGCTACGCGTTTTCAGCAGGTAGGTTCGTAACTCGTTCATTCCG
The DNA here is from genome assembly GCA_018970165.1 of Planctomycetota bacterium. Lineage (GTDB taxonomy): Bacteria > Planctomycetota > Planctomycetia > Pirellulales > Pirellulaceae > JBKCUI01. The sequence goes on from JAGWWZ010000170.1 coordinate 6,864, forward strand.
GAGACTTGGGTCCCGTCGGGAAGTCGCGTCGCTGTGTCAATCGCATTTCCCAGCGCGTCCTTCACACGAGATCGTCCGATCGCATCGTAACCTTCCATCGCGTAGCCAAACGGATCGATGCGGACATGGCACTTGGCACAGGCGGGGTCGCTGCTGTGCCGTTCGATCAGTTTGCGTTCGGTCATTCCCTCCGGGGGTGTTTCGGACAAGACCGGGACGTTTTTGGGTGGCTTGGGGAGTTTCTCGCCGAGAACGACTTCGCTGATCCAAGTTCCTCTTAGGATCGGGCTGGTGCGTGAGGCCCCCGACTGCTTGGCGAGTGTTGCTCCTAGACCGAGAATTCCACCGCGGCCGAATCGTTGGATACCATCGATCTTTCGCCATTCTGGCCCACTGATATCCGGGATACCGTAGAAGGTGGCTAGTTGTTCATTGACGAACGTGTGGTCTGCGGCGAGGAAATCAGAGACGCGACCTTCGTTCTGGATCAAGTGAGTGATCCACAGGATGGCTTCCCGATACAAATCGTCTCGGACCTCTTTGAACTCTGGGAAGTGTGTTTCACTTTTCTCGTCGAGTGTGTCGAGGTCCCGAATGTGCAACCACATGCATCCCCATTCGACCGCCATCCGTTCGATGCGAGGATCCTGGATCATGCGACGCACGTGCTGCTCCAAGACAGCGTCTTCGAGAAGCGAACCATTGCGAACCGCCGCAAGGAGTGGTTCGTCGGGAGCCGATGCCCACAGGAAGTAGCTGAGACGATTGGCCAATTCGATCGGCGCGATATCTGCGCGTTGTGTACCTGGAGCAGGTATCTCGGTGCGATAGAGAAACTCAGGCGAAACCAAGATCCTCGCGATCAAGAATTGAATTGCATCGACATGGGACAATTCCTGCTGCCTGAGGTCTGCATAAAGTTTGCGGAGCTGGACATCATGCTCGGGCCGATAGGAGCCACGAAAGGCTTTTCGGGCAAAGTCGACGACCGATGCGACATGAGCTGGTTCTGAAGCAATCAAGTCCTTTCGAAAGCGTTCCGCTGCCTGTCGAATCGGACCTTCGAGGGGTTCGAAAGCCTTGGGGTCAGAGTCTTGCGTGGCGTATTGCCAGAGTTGTTCGTAGGCATCGACCAACTTCAATGCATCGCGGCTGACGTAATGCAATTCTCCCCATAGTCGATCGAGCTCTCTTCGCTCAGCATCGGAGAGCATTAGTCGTTGCAGAGGTTCATCCTCGCGATGAAATAGGGTCAATGTGACCACCTCATCCACGGGGACAATCTTGGGGTAGCACAATGCGATGGGGAACCATTGGCGGAAGGCCTGGAACGAGGCTCGGATCCTCTCGACCGCTTCGCTCTCCGGAGCGACCAGAATCGGGGCATTGAAAATCAGTTTGCGGTTGCGAACAGCCCAACTCGGGTCATTGACGGCGACCGAGGTTTGCGGCGCTTTGGGAGCATCGCCCTCGGGTTTGGTAGCGCTGATCGAAACCTGGACACTTCCTGCCTTCCCTAATTCTGGATGGAGCACTGCGGTTGCTACGAATTCCGTACCTGTCGCCAGCGATGCAGGGACGAGATACTCCTGCGTGGAAGGAGCGCGAACGATTTCATCGGCATCCCCCCCCTGCCCTGCTCCGCTTGTCTTGGACTGTGCATGTTCCAGCAAAACCGCACCCCAGAAGGGGCCGATCGCGGATTGCATCTGTCGTATCAAAGCGCTATCGGGATGATCGCCTGGTAGTCCCGGGTCGTCTTTCAGAAACAATTGCTCGAGCGAGGCGGCAATCGTCGCCCGTTTGCCCGCGTCTGATGCGTTGAACCATTGTGCAAGCAAGCTTCCGTCGATCAAGCCTCCCGTTTGAGACTTCGGTGCACCGACTTGTTCAGAAAAGAAGGACCAAACACCCGGTCGACTGCGGCTGTCGGCATGTGGGTTGCCATCGAGGATGTTCGATGTGATATCTTGAGCGAGGTTCCATGTTTCGCTGGCAGATGCCATGGTCAGGTCGACATTGGTCAGATCGCAGGAGTGGTTGCCGTCGCGTGGTTCGACGATCAGAACGATTTCATTTCCGGCTCGGATCAGGACATTTTCGATAGGACCGATCGCGATATCGTTGGCTCCGTTGGAGACGCCGGATGCCATGACTTGGTTCAGGCCACCGCGATGGAGTTCAAGTCGCCATGCGACTCCGTTGCCGCATTCGGCATGAGCATGACGCAATCGGCCTTGGACCTTCATTGATTCGCTGACGGGCGACTTCCATGCGATACCGATCGATCGGTCGGGGGCTGGGTGAACGCCCACGGTTTTGCCTGGCATATTACCAGGGACCCGGACATGATCCGACGAGGCGTTGGCAATAACATGCAACGCGTTGGGTCCGACCCAACCTTGGATGAATTCATAGCCTGAGAGGCTTTCTTCTTTTTGGGTCAGCAGAGTTCGTGTACGGTTTTCGCTTCCTGTGATACCGAGGAACTGCCCCCAGGCTCGCAGGTATCTGCCGTCGAGTCCTCGCTCGTTGGCCATTTGATCCCAATCGATGCCGCTGCCGGCTTGAAGTGGAGTGTCTCGATCCAGAAGAACTCCGATTGCTGCGAGTGTTTCATCGATTTGGCCCTTTCGCTGTTCAGTTCGCTGCTCAAAGAGGGCAGTAAGAGTGTCGAGGTCGCGCAATAGGATTTCCGGTCGGCCGGGTGCGACCAGTCTGGGTTGTTTGAGCAGTACGGTATCTCCCTCATTGCCATCCCCTGCGTCACCGACTTGGACGAAGAAAGAAACGTGGTCCTTGCCAACCGCGTCGAGGAGAGGAAATCGAATTTCCTGTTGCGTTTGAATAGGATCGACCGGCTCTTGCCAAGCTTTCGGGCCGTTGACTTTACCGATGTGGCCGATGCTTGAGAATCGCCAGAGCGCTTTTTGCCAAGTCAGTACTTCGGCTGAAAGAGCATCGGCGTTTTCAAGCGGAGTCGTGCGCCATCTTCGGCGCAGTGATTCAAGCAATCCTGAATCTGCGGTCGGTGAATTAGGCTTGGAAAACAACTGCCAGAGCGATGTGAGGTACTTGAGATTCAGCTTGCGATCGCGAGCGATGGTTTTGAGAACTTGGGACTCATTATCAGGCGAGGTGCCTGCGTTTGCGAGTTGCTCACGGACTGCGATGGTGGCGGCGATATATTTCTCCACGGGCAGTCGACCACCTTGGTTGGTTTCGAAAACGATTCCTTGCAAGTTGACCTTATCGCCACCTTGTTGGTCCGTGTAGCGAGCATAAAAGCTGCGGATCGAATCGAGCAGTTGATTGGTCATGTCGCTGCTCGAAGGGTTCGTTTCGAAACGGATACCATCAGGGAGGAGGACCGCGTACTTAGCGACCCCTTTGCCAGCATCGAGGTACTTTTGGACCATGGCGGGGGACATCGCGAGCGCGGCACCCGCATTGGAGAATCCTTCACCAGCGGCGCCGTCGGCCGGAAACTCTTTGGCTGGGTCGAGTGTCGGGATG
>JAGWWZ010000171.1 GCA_018970165.1 Planctomycetota bacterium
AACCCCAAGGAGTTACTATTCGGTATGTTCAACATCAACCACTCGGCCGGCTGATGGCGTCCATTGTCTCAGTTCCTGAAGAGGAGGCAACGCAATTGTGGCAACCAATCGCGATAGGAAGAGAATCTACGATCAAGAGTGAACGTGGAGGTTTGCTGATGCTCAAGCTGAATGACGCAGCAGGAGATCTCTGGGACAATCAAGGGAACCTGCGGGTAGCGATTGGCTTTGCAAAACCCTGAGGGCACGTATCCGAAAAGTTGGCAAAAACTCCGAAAACGACTGGGTGGGTTGATCGATCTGCGATTTGAATCAATACCATCCACCGCCAAGTGCTTGATACGCATTGACGACAGCCGCTAGTTGTTCCTGCTTGATATCGATCAACAGCATCCGAGCCTCCATCAACTCTCGTTGGGCGAGGAGAACTTCGACATACTCCGCTCTTGCATTTTGGAACAAGTTGATTGCTGCATCAACGGATGCCTCGAGGGCGAGTAATTGTTGCTTCTTGATTTCGATGCTGCGACGGTAGTTCTCGACCTTGGTCAAATAATTGACCACTTCGATATGAGCCTTCAACACCGTTTGCTGGTAGTTGTATACCGCCTGAAGCTGTTTCGCATTCGCAGTGCTGTAGGCTGCCTGGATTGCTCTTTTGTTGATCAAAGGCCCGACCAAGTCCGCCCCAACTCCATACATGAGAGACTGAGGTGTTTGGAATAGATAGCCGGTGCTAAAAGCATTCCACCCGAGGCCACCAGTGAGATTGAGAGATGGGTAGAACCTCGCTCTCGCGACTCGCACGTCGAGACCAGCGGCGGCCAATTCCCGTTCCGCCTGTCGGATATCGGTTCTGTTTTGTAGTATTTCGGAGGGAACTCCGGAACACAGATCGTTGAACGCTAGGTCAACAAAGGTCACTGCCGGGCGATCTACGTGTTGCGGATATCGACCAGCCAAAAAATTGATGCGGTTTTCCTTTTCGACAATCTCTTGTTGGATGATCGTTCTTTCCGCTTGGTTCTTTCGGACTTCGGCCTCGAATCGTTGAACTGCGAGTTCCGTACCTCGTCCAGCGTTCTTCTTGGCAACCGACATTTGTAGGCTGTCCTGCTGAATCTTGATGGTCGTTTCCAGGGTCGCCAAGCGATTATCGAGCGCGAGGAGTTGGTAGTAGTTTTCAGCGATTTCAGCCACCAAGCGAGTGACGACAAAATTTCGACCTTCGCGTGATCCCAAATACCGTAAGGCTGCGGCTTGCTGTGCATTTCGCAAACGCTTCCAGATGTCCAATTCCCAGGAGATTTGCGTACCAACGAGAAAGTTGGGGAGTGGTTCTGGGAAAGCTCTATCCGGAGCAACCTCTAACTGGTCTTCGACCGCTCCTCCACGCGTGTATTGCCCTTCTTTATCGATACCAACACCCACACCGCCAGTGACAAACGGACGATATTCCCCACTTCTGGCATAGGTCTCGTAATTCGCAATTCGAATCTCTTCAGCGAGGATCCGAAGTTCTTGGTTCCCGATCAACGCTTGGTTAATGAGATCATACAAATATGGATCGCTGTAGAATGCCGTCTTCGGAATCAATGCCGAATTCTCGCCAGGAGCACACACGAAATCGCGAACGGTTTCGTCGTTCGATATTTGGTTCGAGAGGCCTCCCTCAGGATCCGCAGCACCGATCCCCCCACCGTTACCAGTTGATGAATTGTTGGAGTCCTGTAACCAGAAATTGCTGGCGACGGTTACCATGCCGTCTTCCTTAGTCCCGCTCGCAGGCTGAACATCGCGATTGGATTGAGATGCTCTCGATGCAGTGATCGCTGCTCCCTTCGAAACGGGATTGCCCAGATTGTCCGAATCATCCTCGAGTTTGACATCGTCAGCTTTTTTGGAGAATCGGAAAGTATCGGTAATCTTCGAAAAGAGAGAGTTCTTCTTTTTGTTTGTATCCGCCTCAGCGACCGTTGCCGCAGGCTGCGCGGATCGAATATCGCTTGTCATCGGTGGCATCGATGGCGAACTGGTTGAACCGAACGGCGTACCATTGTTCCAGTTGTAAGCCTCTGGCATGACCGGACCGGGCTGCGCGCACCGCAAGTTCGGAATGCCGCATCCGGTCGCCAAGGCGGAACCGCCCAAACAACACGATGCGATGACGCGACGGAAGTTCCGCAGTGTGCGTGACCGCGAGTCTCGCGAAATGCTCATATTCATCCCTGATTTGGCCGCTAACGAACGATTCCCGCCGATTTCCTTGGCGGGTCTGACTCACATCTACTATCGACTTTTCGATTGTTCCCTTTGAAGGGATCGCATCGATTGCATCAATTGTGCGAGATTTTGCAGATGTTTTTAATGGCCATGGGACTCAGCTTCCCCATGCGGTTTTGAGGAATGGATATCGGTCGCACCACCTTCCAACGCTTCATCGTGCGAGCTAGCAGTTCGATGTTCGATCGTTTCGCTAATCGGTTCGTCATGCTCGTCCCGGATCAGCCGCTTGCCGTCCCCGATCTTTGCAAACAAGTAATAGAGACCTGGTATCACCAGCACTCCTACGACCGTACCGAGCAACATTCCGCCGACCGCGGTCGTGCCGATGGTTCGGTTCCCTAGAGCACCAGGTCCAGTCGCACGTACCAAGGGGATAAGCCCCGCAATGAATGCAAACGAAGTCATCAAGATCGGCCTGAATCGTAGCGCCCCTCCTTCCACGCCAGCCTCTTGAATGCTTAGACCTTCCTGCCTTCGCTGCACCGCAAATTCGATGATCAGGATCGCATTCTTTCCGAGGAGCCCCACCAGCATCACCAACCCAATCTGGCAATAGACGTCGTTGGCCAACCCCATCGCCTTGAGAAAGAAAAAGGAGCCGAAGATCCCAATCGGCAAGGAAGTGATCACGGCCAGCGGCAATAGAAAACTCTCATACTGTCCGACCAACACCAGATAGACGAATATGACCACGATCAAAAAGATGTAGAACGCAGTATTACCAGCATTTGCTTCGTCATAGGCGAGTCCCTGCCAGCCGATATCGAATCGTTGGGGCAGTGTTTCTGCAGCGACTTCTTTGATAGCATTGAGTGCTTCACCGCTACTATATCCGGGTGCGGGGGCACCTTGAATGGGAGCGGTGGGATAGAGGTTATAGCGACTGATCTCGTTGAGTCCTTGCCGTTTCTCGATTCGCATGAACGCCGAATACGGCACCATCTCACCGGACTCATTTTTGACGAACATATTATCGAGGTCGCGAGGGAACCGTCTGAACTCGGGCTTGGCTTGGACATAGACCTTGTAGAATTGACCGAATCGGACGAACCCTTGCTCCCAGGTGCTCCCAATAACGATCGACAAGTTGTCCATGGCATCGCGAATCGAAACCCCTTTCTGCATCGCAACATCGTTGTCGATGACGATTTCGTACTGTGGGTAATTGGATGCGAAGAAGGTGAAAAGACCTTTCACTTCGGGTCGTTTGCCGAGGGCCTCCATGAATCGATCGGTTTGCTTGCCGAGTTCCGTGTAGTCTCCGCTATTGGTCTTATCGAGTAGATTTACTGAGAACCCGCCGGCTGCACCGAAGCCGGGCACCGCAGGTGGTTCGAAGAACTCCAGTTTGATATTCGAAATTCGGCGACCTCGTTCCTCCAATTCCAAAATGATGTCCTTCGACGTACGGCTCCGTTCCGCCCAGGGTTTCAAGTTGATGATACAGGTCCCTGCGTTGGAGCCACGCCCCTCGGTTAGGACTTCGTATCCGGCGATCGAAGAGACCGAACTGACCTCATCCAACTCTTTGCATACGGCCTGAAGTTCGTGACACTTCGCATTGGTGTACTCAAGGGTCGAGCCGGGTGGGGTTTGCACGATCCCATAGATCATCCCTTGGTCTTCCAGGGGAATGAACCCGGTGGGCAAGACTCGGTTGACGAACAGGATCCCGTAGGCGAATGCACCGATCACTGCAACGGTCAGAATGCGTCGCGTGATGATGTGGCGAACGAGTCCGGCGTAACCGAAGGTGATTTTCTCGATTGCGACATTGAACGCTCGCAGGAACATGCCGATGGGGCTGCGTACCCGTTTGCTGCCATCGCTTCCAGAGAACGTAGCGCGAAACGTGAGGGCAGCGAGAATCGCAGCCAGAACAGCGAAGACAATGATTCTCATGTCGGTCAGTTCAACTTGCTCGGAAATCACTTCGTGCACCAACGGGATATGGAGCAAGAAATAGACTCCTGTGCCGATTGCCCCTCCGAGTACTAGGCAGATCAGACCGCGCAAGACAAAGGCAAACTTACCAAAGGTTTGGTTCAGTATTCGATTGATGCCTGCGACGAGGCCGGTCTCCGGTGCGCTGTCCGAGAGCGGCTTGAGGATCATCGCGCACAGAACGGGAGTCAACGACAGAGCAACCACACCGGAGATCACGATCGACATCGCCATCGTGAGGGCGAATTGCCGATAGAAGACTCCCACTGGACCTGGGATAAAAGTGACGGGGATGAAGACGGCCGTCATCACCAAAGTGATGGCGATGATCGCACCGCTGATTTCCTGAATGACCTCCTTGGTGGCCGCGTACGGACCTAGATGTTTCGCGTGCATCTTTTCGTGCACCGCTTCCACCACGACGATTGCGTCGTCGACGACCACACCGATCGCCAAAACCAAGGCGAACAGCGTGATCAAATTGATCGACATACCGAAAATCATCATGAAGAAAAAAGTGCCGATCAGCGAGACCGGCACAGCCAGCGTCGGGATCAGGGTACTGCGAAAATCACCGAGGAAGAAGTAAACGACCAAGGAGACTAGAATGAAGGCTTCAAACAATGTGTGGAGCACTTTCTCTATCGAAGCGTCGAGAAACTGCGAGACGTCGTAGGTGACCGCGTAGTCCATCCCGGGGGGGAACGTCTTTTGCTTAATCCGCTCGACCGTTTCCTTGACCTTCTTGATCACCTCGGCTGCGTTCGAACCCGGGCTCTGCTTCATCACGATCGCCGCCGAGGGAAGCCCATCGATATCTGAATAGAGGTCGTAAAACGAAGAGCCCAACTTGACCGTCGCGATATCCTTGAGCCTCAGAATTTCCCCGTTCTTAGTCGCCCGAACGATGATGTTCTCGTACTCATCCTCGGTCTGATATCGCCCCACCCAGGTCAAAACATATTCGAGCGTTTGCGAGGTCGTTCCGGTCGCCTGTCCCAACCGCCCCGGTGAGCCGATCATGCTTTGATTCGCGATCTGCTTCATGACATCTTCCGCGCTCACGTTGTAAGCTCGCATGCGGTCGATATCCAACTCGACACGCATCGCGTAGGCGCGATTTCCAAGGATCACCGCCTGGCCGACACCCGGAATCCGTTTGATCTCATTGAGAATATTAACGGTTGCGTAGTTGTAGAGAAAATTTTGGTCCACCCCTGGGTCGGTGCTGTACACGTTGACGTACATCAACATGCTCGTCATGTTTTGCATGACGATAATGCCTTCTCGTTGAACGATATCAGGCAGATTGTTTTTCACCATTTGCGCGCGGTTGTTGACATTCATCACCGCGACGTCTGGATCTGTTCCAGGTTCGAATATGACCTGGATCGTCCCTTCTCCCGCGCTCGTTGCATCCCCGATCATATAGCGCATGTTCGGGACGCCGTTGATCGCTTGCTCCAGCAACACCAGCGTTGAGTCTACGAGGATCTTGGCACTAGCGCCCGGATAGGAAACCGACACCCGGACGCTCGGAGGAGCAACTGAGGGGAATTGGGATATGGGAAGAACATTGATCGCCAGACCGCCCATGAACAGAATCAGGAGCGAGATGACGATCGCCAACGCAGGCCGATGAAGAAATCTTGAAAACATAGGTTGCTAGCGATCCGTCGACTAAAGCTTATTGCGCGTGGTACTTGAGATTGGCCAGCACCTCTTCAGGAGCTCGAAATTCATAATCCAATTTCTCGCCATCCCGGACCTGAAGAATGCCCTCGAGGACAATCTTGTCGTTCGCGGTAAGCCCTTCATCAATCACGAACAAATCGTCTTGCTCATGATGGATATGGATTTCGCGTTGGTGCGCGATCCCCTCGTCATCCACGACAAATACATATTTCTTCGCGAGGATTTCATAGGTGGCTCGCTGAGGAATGACCAACGCGCCATTTTCCAGGTGGTTGATCAAGATCGTTCCGGTTTGGCCATGCCGAAGTAGTCCATCTGGATTCGGGAAATCGGCCCGAAAGGAGATATTTCCCGTTTCATTATCGAAGTCTGCTTCGATCGCTCCGATTCGCCCCTTTTGGTCGAACATTTTGTGATTGGCCAGCCGCAACTGAATTTCGTAAGTAGATAGATTCGGATCGGTTCGCATCGCTTCCTGAAATTCCAGGTAGCGAGCTTCGGGCACATTGAAGTAGACCCAAATCACGCTGTTGTCGGACAGGGTCGTCAACACCGTTCCTTCCTCGATCAAGCTTCCCTCTTGCTCATGCAATCGATCGACAATTCCATCAAACGGAGCAGTGATATTCGCAAAACCCATCTCTGCTTTCGCTAAATTGACCTTGGCTTTTGCTTTGGCAAGCCTAGCCTCAGCGATCTTGAGCTCTTGTTCGGAAACAATTTTTTTGGTGACCAATCGCTCGGTGTTGTCGTACTCGACCTGTGCGAGCTGCGCTTCCGCTATGTCTGCGTCGAGCTTGGCCGCATAAATCGTCGGGAGGATCTGGAACAACGGGTCACCCTTCTTGACTGCCTGACCTTCATTGATCTTGATTTCCTTCAAGTAGCCACCCTCGAGAGCACAGATCTCAATGTGTCGCCTCGAATGGACACGGCTCACATATTGCTGCGTCAACGTCACATCCTGAATCACGGGGCTTGTCACGAAGATTTTGTGCTTTGCATGGTGTCCGCCAGCGTGCTCCGTAGAGCCGCCGTGCCCATCGCCAGCGCCGTGCGCACTACCAGCGCCGTGCCCACTTTCTGAGGAATGCGCATTCGCAACATTCTGACCGTCTCCAGCGTGCGAGGCGGATGACTCGACCGGAATCCCAACGTAGGTGCCGACCAGCTGCTTCCATTGACCAAACGTCGAATACAGCGTCGAAGCAATGGTGCAGAGAGTCGCCAGAAGTACGATTTTTCGCATAGTGAAGAAGGCCTTTTGATTGGTAACGGGCTCGGTCGCCATGGACTTTGCTTTCCTTTAACATTGCGGTGCATCGACGTGGCAATGGCCCCCCGATGCGACGAGCACCTACAAAGACGCAATCTTCGTGCCAATCGCCTAAACGTGCGGTCGACAACACGAATGGCTTTGTCTTTATCGTACTGAAGCCCTGCGACTGGGTGTGCCAAGCCATGCCGCTAGCGATTGATTTTGCAGGCGGTGTGCAAATTATTGCGTGAGCCATTAGAATTTCAGGGTTCCATCGTTTGGAATTCTTTTCACTTTCCCAAGCTTGCCAAAATTTTCCCTTTTGGCCTAAGAGTTGCCGTTTGGTCCGTTTCTTGTTCGAGAGAACGCGGCAATCGAACGAGCGAGGCGGTCGAATTCACTCATGTTTCAAAGTCCCGTAGAGGAAAACAATCGCAGGTATCGGGCGGCCATGGTCGGCTTAGCGATTCTGAGTACGGTCGCCTTGGCTACGACGATCTGGATGATGATTGATTTTGTGAGAGAGCAATCCATTGTGGATGAACTCACCAAGAGCCTGCCTCGCGAAGTCCGCGGAAATGCAGAGTTACTGTCAGGGGAGCTTCGATGGCAATTCCGGCTTGCGATTTTGGTGGTGCTCAACGTCATCGTGACCGGTATCGCCGTGATTCTTTTGTGGCGAGCATACCATGCATCTCAAGCATCGCTTCGCGACGTGAAAGCTCTGGCAACGGATATTTTGGGGAGCATGGAAACAGCGGTGATCACCACCGATCTCGATGGCATCGTAACCAGCATCAACAAGTGCGGTTGCGATCTCCTGGACTACGATCCGCAGCGCATCGGGAGATCTTTGAAGGAAGTGGATCGATTGCCGCTCGAATCGTTTCGGAGCGAGTGGATCGCCAATCGTTCGCCGGTCTCGATTCGGGAGTTTCAGATCAAGCAGGCAGGCAATCGAAAAATACTCCTCGCGTCCTGTCAATCTTTGAAGGATCGCGAAGGTTCAGTGATGGGTAACTTGCTTCAGATCAGGGACATCACGATGCGCACGTTGATGGAAGAGCAGATGCGGCGAATGGAACGATACACCGGCCTTGGATCGCTGGTGGGTGGTTTGCACCATGAAATTCGGAATCCTCTAGCTGCCCTCTCTCTGCATGTTCAATTGCTCGAGGAGCAACTACAGATCGACGGTACGTCAGAGCAAAGCCGGAGCATGCTCAGCATCATCCGAACCGAGCTGGCTCGCATCGGCGGAGTACTCGAGGCCTTTCGAGATTTTGCTTCGATCAGCCATTTGGATCTGAGCGATGTAAACTTGAGGGACCTGATCGCACGCCAAGTCGAATTGGTTCGGCCCCAGGCTCAAAGCCATGGCGTCTCGATCGTGCTTGGACCGTGCGATCCGCAATGGTCCATCACCGCTGATCGCGGCCGCTTGGAACAAGTCCTTTTGAATTTATTCGTCAATTCCATCGACGCGATGCCTCAAGGTGGAACGCTCAGGGTCTCAGTGTCGCGAGACGAAGCATCTACACAAATCGAAGTCACCGATACTGGATGCGGTATACCGGAGAACCTTCAGGACAAGATTCTGGACCCTTACTTCACCACCAAGGGGGCGGGTACAGGACTTGGCTTGGCAATCTGCGACAAGATCATGCGGCAGCATCAGGGAACTATCGACTTCCGCTCGTCGCCTCAGGGCACAACATTTCGCCTTACCTTGCCAAGTATTCGACAACCCTGAGCCAATGACCCGTCAACTCTAACTTCTCCGTACTCATTTATTGAAGACAACCCCAACGTTCATGCCATCGAAGCCTCCCTTTCACGTCTTGATTGTCGATGACGAACCGAACATTCGGTCTGGGCTTGCCAAGGGATTGGCTGGAGAAGCTGACTTTATTGAAACCGCTGCTTCGGTCCAAGATGCACTCGAGAAATTCGAGGCCGGGGATTTTCAATTGGTGATTACCGATGTGCGAATGCCAGGCGATCGCAATGGCTTGGACCTGGTTTCGATCGTGCAGCAGCGAAAGCCCGAAACGACGACGATCGTCATCACAGCTCATGGAACTGTAGAGAGCGCCGTAGAAGCGATGAAACGGGGAGCATTTGATTTCATTACGAAGCCCGTAGATCTCAACCTGATCCGACAGCAGGTTGCAAAAGCGGTAGAACACCATCGCCTGCGAAACGAGAATCTGGAACTCCGAAGCAAATTGGCAGCTGCTGGCGAGATTTCTGGAATCATCGGTAACTGCGGCGCTCTGCACGATGTGCTTGAGCAAATAAGACAAGTCGCACCCACGGATGCAACCGTCTTAATCCACGGAGAAAGTGGTACGGGCAAGGAACTGATGGCTCGCGCAATTCACGACCTGAGCGCCCGAGCCGGAGGCCCATTCGTCGCCATGAATCTCGGCGCTCTTCCGGAATCTTTGTTGGAAAGCGAACTGTTTGGTCATGAAAAAGGATCCTTCACCGGCGCTTCGCGGCAGAAACCCGGTTGCTTCGAACAAGCCGTCGGAGGAACCCTGTTCTTGGACGAAATCACTGAGATCCCTCCCAAAAGCCAAGTCGATCTGCTACGGGTTCTCGAAACTGGCTATTTTACTCGCGTCGGTGGCGAACAAATACTTCGATCCGATGCAAGAATCGTCTCCGCAACCAACCGTAATATTCAGGAACTCGTCGCGGAGGGTACTTTTCGCGAAGACCTCTACTATCGATTGAATATTATCCCTATCGAGGTTCCACCACTTCGAAGCCGCCGTGAGGATATCCCACTATTGATAAAGCATTTCCTTGATCACTTTTGCATGCGGCATCACCGGCCACCTAAAATCGTCGAATCCGAAGCGATGAAGCTACTCACAGAAAGCGCATGGCCGGGAAATATTCGGCAGCTTCGTAACATGGTGGAACGACTGGTCGTCACCAGCACACATGATGTGATACAGGTCAAGGATCTTCCGACCGAACTCGCCAGAGTAACGAAAGAGTCAATGATGGCCACAGGCACCCTTGCCGAGATCACGGAGGCTGCAGAAAAAGCTGGCATTAAAAATGCTCTGGCAGAGAACGATTTCCACCGCGAGCAAACAGCAAAAGCACTCGGGATTAGCGTTCGCACCCTACACTACAAAATGAACCGATACAA
>JAGWWZ010000172.1 GCA_018970165.1 Planctomycetota bacterium
CGCGTGAGCAAGGGACGCATGAGGAAAGGCGTCGTAAGGGACATAAATCCATCCCTCGCTAACGCTTCGGGTTGAGATTTTTTACAAAAATGCAAACGCAAAACCTACGATTCGGTGGGGGAGGCAATGATCTATCGAGCATCGACCAAGGCGTGCCCGCAAATGCTAAGCAGGCATCCCTAGGTTTCCGTTTTTCCCATGTACTGTGCTGACTGGACACGCCAGCAGGCGATTCCAAGAAACACTGCGGCGCCACCCAGTAGCCATGCGATGTGAACCCAGGGCGAAACGCCGTCCGAGACCAACTCCGATGTCTGCATCGATTCGTTGAGCGGGATATCGAGCCAAGTAGCCATCAGCGAACGAATCCGGTACGCGATCGTGAATTGATTGATCACGGCGGGGATCCATCCTAACATCCCCTCCACTACCACTGCATAGAAAAACGCCAGCACCATGCTGCGACGCTGAATCAGCACCCCAATCAACACAAAAAGCGCTCCGTGGGTTATTGAGGACAAAAAGCACAAAGCCAACATCACCCACCAGGCTCGCAATGGATCGCTGAATCCTGCAAAAGGAATCGTGATCGATGCGGCAACCCAACCGCAAGTTGTTGTCCATAAGACTGCAACGATGTACTTGCCCAGCAGCATCGATCTCCGCCCCTCAGGACGCACCACCGAATAAATCCAGGTTTGCCCCTCCATCTCCGCATTCACGATCGGAGTCGCCCACAGGAGCATCCCCAAGATCGTCACGATCTCAGGTAGCAAGACAAAAAAGAGGATCGCCATGATCGATTGATAGTCGGGTGACCGGAGCAGTCTCTCGGGTGCAGAGAAGGCAACAACCAGGATCAATGACGATGGGAAGAAGATCATCACGATCCACAACGCGATGCGGATCGGTGTCAAAGAGCGAAACCACTCGTAACTTGCGACACCGACGATCCCTCGCCGCAAACGCGTTGCAAACTCAGGACTCATGTTGCGACTCCTGCGGACACCTTCGAGGAACCGCTTCGGTGAAGTGACTCACCCCGATGTCGCGATACGAGGATTCGGAACAGGCTGCTGATATCTCCTTCCGTCCCCGACACTCTCTCCACCAGCAACTCACCCGATGCAGACCACTGGGCCAGGCATTGAAACAGCTCGAGCGGTCGCTCGACGGTCAGGATCAATCGCTTCGCGTTGGAATCTCTGCGCAGCGAGTGGAGCCAGGGTTGATTGGACAATCGGACTGCGAGCGCATCTCGATTCGGAGACTCGACGACGATTTCCTGGGGGAGATCGGCGAGCAGACGACGCAATTCCCCTGCGGTGCCGCTGGCCAGCAATCGTCCACCAAAGATCAGCATGAACGAGTCGGTGATGCGTTCCACTTCGTGCAGCACATGGCTTGCCAGCAAGAGGCTCTTGCCACTGCGAGTCCACTCAACAAGCATTTCAGCGATTTGATAGCGCCCTACGGGATCCAAGCCATTGAATGGTTCGTCCAATATCAATAAGTCTGGTCGATGGGCGATGGCTTGTGCTAATTTGCAACGTTGCCGCATACCTAGTGAGTAGGTGTGAATCGGACGACTCTGTGCTTCGCCAAGCCCCACGAGTTCGAGGACTTCTATCGTGCGCGCCTTGGCATCCGACGAGGACCATCCGCTGATCGCCAGTTGCAGCTGAATCCAACGGGAGGAGGAGACCCCATGCACGAGCAAATCGCTTGCCGGACACAAGCCGATCCGCTGCAAAATACTCGGCGAGCGGTTGGGATCTTTGCCAAATACCCGCACATTTCCCAACGTCGGGCGAAGTGCACCCGTCAACAAACCGATCAATGTCGATTTCCCTGCACCGTTGGGACCAACCAACGCATATGCTCCCGGCGGCAGTTCCAACTGCAGGTCGTTGACTCCGATGACGGTGCCGTACATCAGCGAAACATGTTCCAAAGTCAGCAGCGATGGATCATTCATGCCTTGAGCATCCTCGCTACTCTTCGATGAGCGATTATGTATCCGAGTATGGAGATCACACCCGCAACCATCCAAGGTCCCCACACAAAGGGTTCTCCTTGAGTCAGGCCGAAGATCTGCATCTGCATATACCCAAGCGTTTCATACGGGGAAAACAGCATCCACGAATTGTAGTCGCCCAGATATTCCATTCTCTGCGGTCGTTCACCGCGACGCGCTTGATCGGCGAACCATAGGACTTGGTAGGAAACCGCGCCGATAATCCAAAACGCAAACCATGCGAATCCCGCATAACGGCTCTCTTGGGTCAACGCCGACATGGCTAGTGCGATCGCGGTTGTGGGGATCATCAAAACCAACGTCGCCAGCAGAATGCGCAACGGGATGTCCCATGTGTGCATGAAGGCGGATGTATCGGTGGAAAGAAACAGACCTGACAAATAGATCAGCAAAGATGGGACTGCAGCCATCAAAAAGAGCAAGAAGTAGATGACTGCCGCCTTGCCGGCGATATATTCCCAGGGCGTGAGTGGCCTCGACAGATAAAGCAAGTATCCTTTGCTGCGCAGATCAAAGCTGATCAATCGGGGTGCTACCAATCCCAAGACCAGGATCATGCCGAAGGCCTGCGGGTAACGAAACAAAATGAATATCAGATAGGACCATGCGAAGTGCCTGGCCGTCTGGGGATCTTCCCTCAGATTCAGATCTTCGATTCCTGCTCGTTCCGCTGCGCGCTGGGTAGCCGGTGAGCGAAGAAATTGGGTCATCGCCGAACGTGTGGCTTGCCGTTCGATCGTTTGTTCGAACAAAGCGACAAAGATGCCGACTATCAACGCGGGTGTGGTCATGAACAACAAGATGCGTTTTAACCACGGATTGCGCCAAACCAACCGAATACTGGTTTCGGCCAACACGAGCGATCGTGTCCAGCGCGCTGTGCGTTGACCCTGCCAAGGCCGATAACCGACGTCAAGAATGGGCATTCGCTACCTCCTTCGAAGCTACCGCGTCGAGGAATGTTTGTTCGAGGGAGTTGCGGAAGGGGTCCACGCGTTGAACCAATACTCCCGATTCGCTGCTCGCTCGCCAGATGGCCCGCAAGACCTCTTCCCCTTCGCCATCGACTCGCAACTCACCCGAGCCAACCCTCGTTGCGGCAACACCGAGCTTATCGAGCGATTGCTTCAAAAGATCAGCGTCGGAGACAACGCTGATTTGAAGTCCCGCGCGCGAGGGCCGCTGAAGATTCTCTAAGCTATCGATCAATCGGACTTGGCCACCTACCAAGATCACCACCGATTCGCAGACGCGTTGCACATCGTGAAGTATATGAGTCGACAACAAGATCGATTTCCCCTTCTCGCGCGCGAGGACCAGAATCCGGTCCAAGAGTTGCTCGCGCTGTGCAGGATCCAAGCCTGTCGTCGGCTCATCGAGAATCAACCATTCGGGGTCGTGGACCAGAGCTTGTGCGAATTTGAGTTTCTGCCGCATCCCGGTGGAGTAGGTGTCGACCGTTCGATACCTTTCCTGGCCCATATCGCAAAAATCAGCGACTTCATGCGCGCGGCGTAAAGCTTCGGTCCGCCGCAGTCCGGAGAGCCTCGCCATCATCTGGATCGACTCGATGCCTTGCAAGCTTTCGATGTAGCAGTCGTCTTCGGGAAGATACCCCACATGGTCTCGCACGATTCGTACTTGGCGGGGCCACTGAAAATCGAGGACTCGCCCCTGGCCCGAATCCACCGAAACCAACCCGAGCAGTGACTTGATGAGTGTGCTTTTTCCCGAACCATTGGGGCCTAGCAAACCGACGACCTTCCCTGAGGGCAACTGCAAACTCACATCGCGCAGCGCCACTTGCCAACCATATCTTTTGGTTACTCCCTGGATTTCTAGGATGGGTCGCATGCGGACGGGATAGCTCGTGAGAGAAAATCAGGGGGCAAATAAGAGAGTGTTCGCTCTACAAGCAATTGAAATTGGAAATCTCTTGTGCCGATGTGGGTAAAAGTTTCCGGGTAAATTGCTACAATGCAGGCATGCATGCTTCGCCAAACAAACCGACACATTGTACTTCGATCTCGCGTCCCGATGGGTTCCAGTTCACGGCTTGCGGAGTTCTTTTTGCAGCCTTCGTTCTTGCAATCATGGTTTGCCAACACTCGGTGGTCGCCCAGCAAGAGACGGCGTCCCAGGCTCCAGAGGCCGGTAAGATAGACCCGCAAATAGCGCCGGAACCAGCAGCCGCAGTGATCGCTGCCCAGCAGCAGAGGATCGAAGCCATGCAGCGTGCGGCTGCTGCCACCGTGGGCGTCTTCGGCTTCGATGGCCAAGGGGGAGGAAGCGGGGTTTGCATCACTCCCGACGGTTATGTGCTCACCAATTTCCACGTTTCGAGCCCGTTCGGACATCGTATGCGATGCGGCATGAACGACGGGAAGATGTACGATGCCGTCGTCGCAGGGATCGATCCAACGGGTGATCTCGCTGTTCTCAAAATGTACGGGCGGGATGATTTTCCCGTTGCGACAATCGGCGATAGCGATCAAGTGCGAGTCGGGCAATGGTGCTTTGCCGCAGGCAATCCCTTTGTTCTCGCGACCAATTTGCAGCCAACGATCACCTATGGTCTGGTCAGCGGCGTGCGGCGTTACCAATATCCGTCCGGAACCATTCTCGAATACAGCGACTGTATCCAAACCGATACCGCCATCAACCCAGGCAATTCCGGTGGCCCATTGTTCAATGCCCGAGGGGAACTGATCGGCATCAACGGTCGCTGCTCGTTCGAGAAGCGGGGGCGGGTGAACGTCGGGGTCGGCTATGCCATTTCGATCCGACAAGCGATGAATTTCTTTTGGCACCTGCGATCGGGGCGCATCGTCGATCATGCCACGCTCGGTTTTACTGTCGCGACGGACAACAAAGGTCGCGTGATCGTAACCAATATTCTCGAATCGAGCGATGCTTATCGACGCGGCTTGCGATACGGAGATGAGATCCTTCGCATCGCCGATCGAGAGATCGCAACCACGAATCAACTCAAAAACGTCCTCGGTATCTTCCCAAATCATTGGCGCATCCCACTCCGATTTCGCAACGATATCGAAGTCGTGGATACCTATGTTCGTCTTCAAAGTCTCCACCTTCCTGTCGAACTCGAAGAGATCGTCCAGGGGGAATCGAGCCAGGAACCTGCGCCTCCTCCCCGAAACCCTCAAGACGAACCCAAGGACACAGACAAAGAAGAAGATGGGAAAAAAGAGAAAGGGCCTGTACGGGGTCAGAAGGCCAAGAAGGTCGATCGTTTGGCAGACCGTTACGAGAGTCGGCGCGGGTACAGCAATTACTATTTCAACCGTTTGGAAATCGATCGCATTGTCGGCACCATCTCTCAACGTGGAGATTGGAATGCAACCGGCCCGATGTGGCGACTGCAAGGGCAAGTGGCTGGAGAGCCGACCGCGCTCCAAATCCTCACCGGGGATGCATCGATCACGGCCAAAGCAGGGGATCGCGAAGAGGCTGTCGGTTCCAAGCTTGGGTGGATCCCATGGATTCAGCAGCGATCGACGCTGCCTCTCGGGTTAGGTGTGCGAGTCTGGCAACTGTGGCATCGGATCGGTCCTCAAAAGATGGGCGAAGCCGTGTACATCGGCCGCAGTCCGCTCGTCGGTCGCGACGGACTGTTCGATACGACACGTATCGCCATTGGCGAACTCGACGCGGTCGTCTATACCGCTCCCGACAGCGGGTTGGTCGAATGCATCGAGTTGACCGTCGACAATCAAACCGATCCCGCCGAAATCTTTTTTGAGAAGTACCGATCGATCGACGGTCGCTCATTTCCTGCACAAATTCGACTCGCCTATGGTTTAGAAACACGGACCGCGATGGAAGTCGAATCGGTCGAGTGGAATGCCGCTCCTGCGGCGGAGGGAACCGATTGATGCGGATTGGGATGCTATGTTTGGCCTGGGCGATCTGTTTAGCTAGTGCGGTTTCTCTCGCCCCACACAACTGGGCTGCCGACGAACCATCGGTCTCGCCCGCACGGACTTTGGAGCAACTCGTTGTTCAAAGCGAACGCTCCATCGTCAAGCTTTATGGAGCCGGAGGTGCACGCGGGCTGGAAAGCTACCAGACAGGGATCGTCATCGGTGACGGCACGCTGATCCTGACCAGTTGGAGTACCGTGCTGGATGTGGAGAAAGTGCGAGTCGTCACGTTCGATGGTCGACGTCTCGACGCAGAAGTCGCGGGTGTCGATCCACAATGCGAACTAGCCCTCCTGCGAATCCCCGACGCTGGACTCCCTCCCTATGCTCTGGATCCTGAATTGGTTCCGAGAGTTGGTCAGCGAGTATTCGCGATCACCAACCTGTTCGGCATCGCGGCAGGCAATGAAGCGTGCAGTGCCCAAAAAGGAGTGGTCATGGCCATCGCTCCTCTGACCAAACGCAAGGGGTCCCTCAAGACTCTTTACCAGGGACGAGTGATCGTCATCGATGTCATGACCAATAACCCAGGAGCTTCCGGAGGGGCCTTGATCGATCTGTCCGGTCGGTTAGTCGGTGTCATCGGCAAAGAACTGCGGGACGAACAAGCAGGAATCTGGATCAATTACGCCTTGCCGGTCGACGTCGTGAAGAGTTCCGTCGATCGCATCCTCAGCGGCCAAACTTCGAGCAACGCCGCAACAACAGCAACTGTTTCCGAACCGCATCGATTGCTCGATCTCGGACTGGCACTGATCCCAGACGTCCTACCCAAGACTCCTGCGTTCGTTGATTGGGTGAAAGAGGATTCGATCGCAGCACGGGCGGGTCTGCAACCCAACGACTTGATCTTGCTCGTCAACGAAGTGCGAGTCGATTCTCGCAAAGGGCTCGAGCGCATCCTCTCTTCGATCAATCGAGCCGACTCGTTTCAAATCCTCGTGCAGCGCGGTCAGGAATTGATCCGCATTCAGGTGCGTCCATGATGGTTCTCGTGCGTCGCTTGCTTGCTGTCTGCACTGCGATGGTTTTCGGCATGTTTCCCTGCATTGCCGAGGAACCGCCGTTGGAGATCCTCGAGCAAGATGCGTTTCAAGCGGCCGCACTTTTCGCTCAGGACTCGATCGTTCAGGTCGAAACCTTCGGTGGATCAGAGCTCGTAAAGGATCAATGGGTCGCAAGCGGTCCATCCAGCGGCACAATCCTCAGCGCCGATGGCTGGATCATCACCAGCACCTTTCAGTTCAAAGGGCAGCCCGCATCCATAACGGTCGTGCTTCCCAACCAAGAACGCAAGGCTGCGAAGCTCGTTGCACGCGATCTGAGCCGAGAACTGGCATTGCTCAAAATCGATGTCGATCAACCGCTCAAGCCTGCCCAAATCAGTCCTCGCAGCGATTGGCAAATCGGCCAATGGGTCGTCGCCCTGGGTAAAACTTTCGATCCGTCGATCGCTAGTTGCAGTGTGGGAATCTTGAGCGCTCAAGGGAGGATTTGGAATAAAGCGATTCAAACCGATGCCAAGATATCGCCGCAGAACTACGGCGGTCCCGTTATCGATCTCAAGGGTCGGGTGATGGGGATCCTGACGCCGCTCAACCCGGGAATTGTCACCGAAGGGGAAGTCGAACAGTGGTACGACTCCGGGATCGGATTCGCCGTCCCCGCACAAGATATCATGCAGCGATTGGGTGAGATGCAACAAGGAAACGATATCTACCCGGGCAGGATCGGTTTCCGCTGGCGCGACATCGATGAATACGACAGTGCTGTGATACTGCAAGGAGTCACTCCCGGCTCGCCAGCAGCGAAGGCTGGGATTCGGGCGGGGGACAAGATTCTCGCCATCGGACCGGACAGCAAGTCATTGGCCCGAATCGAAAATCTTTCACAAATGAAACATTTGGCGGGACCGATGGATGCCGGCATGACGATGTCGATCTTGATCGACCGCGATGGACAGGAGAAAACCATCGAATGCAAACTGGTCAAGGAGCTTCCGACCTACCGCGAACCGTTTCTCGGCATCCTAACGGATTCCTTCGAGACGCAAACGCCCGGCAAAGTTACAGGTGTGATCCCTGCTTCACCTGCGGTCACTGCAGGGATCGCAGTGGGAGACGTAATCGTCTCGATTCAAGGCGAACCCATCGCTTTGGACTCACCTATCGATGCGCGTTTGGCATCGCTCGACTTCCGCGAACCGGTCGATATCGAAGTTCGTTCGAGCGAGGGAGTGGTCCGCAAGGTTCAGGTAAAGTTGACTGCATGGCCCGAGGATCCGCTGGAGTGGGATTATCGTCCAACGCTTCCCGATCCGTCCAAGGCTCCGAACGAAGCCGTCGATGCCGAGCGAGCCAACGCTGCGAAAGGAACGGTTCAGTTGCCCTTGGGCGATGTGAAGAACAAAGCCTTCGCGATTGTGCCGAGCAACTATGCGGTGAACGTTCCTCATGGACTATTGATCGTCTTCGCCGATGCTGGGCCTCAGGACCAAAAACTATGGACCGATGCTTGGGAAGGATTCGCGCGGGAGCATCGTTGGATCATCGCTGTTGCCCAGTCCTCTGAGGACAAAGGCTGGTCGTTCGACGAAGTGGAGATCGGTCTGCGTCTCCAATCGTACATGAGCAAGACCTACACGATCGATCGCCGTCGCATCGCGGTGGGGGGGATCGAGTCTGGTTCGCTGCTCGCGTACATCACTGCCATGCAGGCTCAAGAGGTCTACCGCGCTGTATGGATGAGCAATCCAAAACTCCCCCCGAGATTTCGGATGCAACCGTGCGAACCTTTCAAAGCCACGCATTACTTCATCAACGGTGAGCAGAAGGCTGTGGATCGATTTGTCGACATCGCCCGCAAGGCCGGCTACAGCGTGCAGCCGAGCGGCGCGATGCTCGAAACCGCGAAACTGCCCGAGTCCCCACTGCTGCAACCTGTTCAGGGCTGGTTGCGATTGCTCGAGGCATACTGATGCCAACACCCCGTGTCCTAGCACTCGTTTTCGGTGTCGTGCTGCTGACCCTCGGAGTGACCATGCGGATCGCTCCCGAGGTTTGGGACGGTCAGCGATGGCTCGCCACCGACACGCTCAGCAAGGTGGGTTTGTTCATGATCTGCGTGTGGCTGGCTTGGCCGGTGATTGAATCGATCCGCAAAACACCGGGGGGAGCGATGCTGTTGGTTGCATGCACCGCAGTCTTCGGATTGTTCCTTTATCGCCCGAAAACACTGCTGCTGACCGGGCCGTTCCTCGCGATCGCAATCGGAATTGCTTATTTGCGAGGTTGGCTCGGACGCATATCCAAAAGATGATTGGCCAAGTCAGGCTTGCGATAACCCGGCTTGCTATAATTCGCTTCTACTTTTGATTCACTGCTATGAGCCAATCCGAAAACTACGAAACCGGGGCTATCGCCAAACCGGCTCATAGGTTTCGCTAGGCTTTAAGTCATCACCCTTCCTTCAAGGACCCTCCCGCATGAAGATCTGGAAGCTTTGTCTGTTGCTCGCATTGATTGGCACCGCTCCATCGTTTGCCGTTGCTCAAGAGAAAAAAGTCGTCAAACCGGTTCGTATGGGAACTGGCATCATGACGTTCGATACCGTCCCTGGCTGGGGACTGCGACCCGATGGTTCGTCGGCTATCGGACCGACTCACGGTTCGGTCGTGATCGATAAGGCTGGCAACATCTACACCAGCGCCGATGCAGGGGTGTTTGTGTTTTCACCCGAGGGCAAAGTGATCCAAAGCTATCTCGGTGATAACTATTCACGCCTCCACGACATGGAGATCCGCGACGAAGATGGCACGGAATACATCTATGGTGCCCGCAACGCGAACGCCGAAGGGATCAAGTTCAAGGCATCCAGCGGCGAGATTGTCCTGCGTCTGAAGTATCCCGAGGAATCCGGTCTGCAACTCAAGCAATTCAACCCCACGGCGATCACGGTTGCTCCCAACGGCGATATCTATCTCTCGAATGGTTATGCCAGCAACCACATCTTCCGCTACGACAAAAATGGGAAATACCTCAGCCACTTTGGCACGATGGGAAATGGACTCAAGGAATTCAATACCGCGCACGGCATGACGCTCGATACGCGATACAGTCCGCCGCGATTGCTGATCTGCGATCGCAATCATCAACCTAAAGGGCGACTGGTCCACTACAGTCTCGAAGGAGAATTCATCGAAGAAGTGGTGACCGGTTTGGGGATGCCGACATCGGTGGCGATCCA
>JAGWWZ010000173.1 GCA_018970165.1 Planctomycetota bacterium
GACATGAAACCGACGAGCACATTGCGACCGAGTGCCAGTTCACCGAGGTGCGTGGCGGCACCATCAGCGATAATTTGGCCTTTTTCGACTTTGTCACCAATCGAGACGATCGGCCTTTGGTTCAAACAGGTTCGTTCGTTAAGCCCCTGATACTTTTTGAGGTGGTAAATATCGTTGCCAATTTCGATTCGCGTTGTATCGACGAAGGTCACCTTTCCCGCTCTTCGAGCCCTTACCACCATGGAACTGTTGGCTGCGACTTCTTTTTCCAAACCCGTCGCTACGATCGGCGGTTCAGCGACCAGCAACGGCACAGCCTGCCGTTGCATGTTGGAGCCCATCAGTGCGCGGTTCGCATCGTCGTGCTCCAGGAACGGAATCAACCCTGCCGATACTCCGATCATCTGGCTCGGGGATATGTCCATGTATTCCACGACATCCGGCGAAACGATTTCAAAGTCGCTACGGTGTCTGGCGATTAGCCCGGGACCGGGCACCAGTGCGGAGTCCTTGACAGCCAAGTCCGCTGGTCCAATGTATGCATCCGACTCCTCGTCCGCACGCAACCATACGACTTCATCGGTGACTTTGCCGTCAGCCACTTTCCTGTACGGAGTGACCAAAAACCCATATTCATCCACACCGGCGTACATCGACAGCGAACTGATCAAGCCGATGTTTGTTCCTTCCGGAGTTTCGATCGGGCAAATGCGACCGTAGTGCGAAATGTGCACGTCGCGCACTTCAAAGCCCGCACGCTTTCGGTTCAGCCCGCCAGGGCCCAGAGCAGACAACCGCCGTTCATGGGTCAATTGAGACAGCGGATTGGTTTGGTCGACCACCTGCGATAACTCACCCCGACCAAAAAAATACTCGATCGCAGCGCTGATGCTCTTTGGATTTACCAACGAACGAGGCGTCATGTCCTCGACTTCCTTAAGGCTCATGCGTTCCTGAACGGTTCGCCGGAGTTTCAGAAATCCCTTGCGGAGTTCTTCGCAGGCCAATTCATCGATTGTTCGCAGGCGACGATTTCCCAAGTGATCGATATCGTCGAAGCGAGCTTCGGAATCGGGATCAAACAAGTTGATCAAGTAGGTAATCGAGGCGATCAGATCTTCTGGACGGAGAGCCATTTCATCTTCAGGAACGCTCAATCCAAGCTTGCGATTGACGCGAAAACGGCCCACGCGACCCAAACGGTATCGGTTGATATCGAAGAACTTTTCATGGAACAAGCTTTTCGCTTTTTCCAATTGCGGTGGATTGCCTGGACGCAAACGTTGGTAGATCCGCAACAAAGCCTCTTCATGGCTACTGGTGTTATCCTCAGCCATGGAGTTGAGGATGTACGGAAACTTCGGTGCATCCATTACCTCGACAGACTTGACCCCACTGGAGCAAATCATCTCAGCGACGGATTTGACTATCTTGCCGCCAGCTTCGATGAGGATTTCGCCGGCACGTTCGTGTTCGGGGGGAAACACGACATCGTCGCACGCGACCTTGTTTTCAATCTTCGGAACGCTGCGACCGTCGCTGATCTTCTCGGTTTTCATTTGGTAAAACGCCCCGAGAATATCCGTGTCGGTACTCAGTTTCGGGGACATCGCTCGCAACAAAGTCACTACTGAGAACTTGCCACTCTGATCGATCCGAACCGACAGAGAATCTTTCTTGGTGACGTTGATCTCGATCCAGCTTCCTCGCTCCGGAATCACTCGGCACGAGGGAAGTTTGCGGTCCGAAGTTCCCTCGGCTTCTTCGACAAAATCGACGCCGGGAGACCGGTGCAACTGGCTGACTACAACTCTTTCAGCACCGTTGATAATGAATTCACCACCCCCGAGCATCACGGGAATGTCGCCTAAGTACACTTCTTCCTCGAGAGGTTGCTCCCGCTTGAGACGAAGCCATACTTTGAGAGGCTTGCCATACGTGAGCCTCAGTTGCCGGCACTCCTCCGGCGTGTATCGCGGTTTGCCAAGTTCATACCGCAGATACTCGAGCGCGACCGATTTGTCGTAGCTCTCGATCGGAAAAATCTCGCGAAAAACTCCTTCGAGCCCCTGATTCTTCCGCTTCTCCGAGGGAATATCCTCTTGCAGAAAGGCTTCGTAGGAAGCAGTTTGCAGCACCGTCAGGTTGGGTATTGGGAACTGACTGCGACCGGTGCCAAACAAACGGCGTTGGGTTGGTTGCAGTCGTCGCTTTGCAGATGTTGCCATAGGAGATACAGCGAAGGTTACGGGTTAGTGCGGTGTAGGTTTGATGGTCAAGGGCCAAGAGCAGAGACGTTCCGATTCCAATGGAGAACGGTTCGCTCAAATCATCCTGGATCTCTTCTTGACTCGAGGCCGATCCATGGGACGAAGGGACAGCGGCGGTGGGGAATCAATCGATTGCACAGACGCGGAGTTCCAAATTGAAGAAAGCCAAAGCATTTGCTGGGAAGAACGACTATGAACGGCAAACAAGTGGTCCAAAGTACGTCCCCCAATTGGCCAAAGAAAGAACGAGAGACGCAGTCCTCACGATCATATTCCGCCGATCTGCAAGAAATGCCCTCGCCCACAATTTCGAGAGTGTAGCGTCCAAGCTCGACACAGAAAGGCCAATCAGCCCTTCCCAACCGATCTTTTTTAAAATTTTCAAAAAATTTGGCACTGGAATCGCACTACGAGTGATCCACCCCATAGATGCCAAGCATTTACAGCTTCCAAGCCCCATGCTGTTTGCAGTCGGCGATCCAGTTATCGATCGTCGCCAAAACATCATTTTGCAAGGTAAATTCCATACTTCTTGCAGTTTCTTCGACCTGCTCCGGCCGTTTCGCCCCGACCAACGCCACGGAAATACAGGGCTGAGCAAGCGTCCATGCCAGGACTAACTG
The DNA here is from genome assembly GCA_018970165.1 of Planctomycetota bacterium. Lineage (GTDB taxonomy): Bacteria > Planctomycetota > Planctomycetia > Pirellulales > Pirellulaceae > JBKCUI01. The sequence continues at coordinate 2,894 of JAGWWZ010000173.1, forward strand.
GGCGACGGTGCAACCAAGTTGCTGCGATTTCGACCTCAGGCGATCGAGCAAGTCTTGGGCGGATTGCCACTGCTCTCCCTGATAAATCGGATAATTTCGCCTGCGGTCTAAGGGATCCAATTGATGGTCTCGCAACATTCGACCGGCAAGCATCCCTTTCATCAGCGCCCAATACACCACGATTGAGATCGAATGGGACCTGCAAAAGTCTCGCAAATCCTCGACGCTCTCCTGCTGAAACATATTGAAATACGTCTGAACGGCAACGACCGGGCACCGACGATGAAAATCCTCGAGTTGTGGGCGATTCACATTGCAAATCCCTGCCCATCGAGCCCAGCCAAGTTCGACGATGCGTTTGAGCGCATCGGCCGATTCCGACAAGGGAACGTTCGGGTCGGGAGCATGAAGGTACATCAAGTCGATGGTTTCCAAACGAAGCCGATCTCGAACTTCGCTCGCTTGTTGCAACATCGACTCCGGACGCGCATCTTTCGTCCAAACTCCCTGCGAGTCCAAGTACGCACCGACTTTACTTGCTACGACGACCCGCTCCGCACGATCATGCAAGGCCGCCGCGATCACGCGATCGCTACGACCATCCTTGCCGTAGGAGTACGCAGTATCAAGATGATCGATTCCCAAATCCAATGCGCGGCGAATCGTGGCGATCGAGTCCTCGTCCGTTACACCCAAGCTGGTAATCCCCGCCATCGGCCAAGCCCCCAGCCCAATCCGACGCACAGTCAGATCCGATCGACCCAATCGCGTGGTGGAATCCGTTACCGATGAGGATTGCATGACTGAAGATACGCCGACCGTGTTGGAGGGAATGATGCTTTGAGATATCATTCTATCCACTTTACGACTGACCAAGTCGCACTTTTTCAATTCCACGCATTTGACTGAACCCCCATGATAGAGATCGTCGTTCCCGCCGTCGGTGAGAGCATATCCGAAGTACAGATCAGCCAATGGTTGAAACAAGAGGGGGATTGGGTCGCCGCTGGCACCGACTTAGTCGACTTGGAAACCGAAAAGGCTTCCGTGCAAGTTGCCGCACCGTCGGATGGTTTCTTAAAAAAGATTTTGAAACCCACCGATCAGTTTGCAGCTGTCGGCGAAGCGATCGCGATGTTCGAACCTGCCGCAAAACCCGCATCCGGATCGGCACCCACCGCTGCGGCACCCACCGCTGCGGCACCCACCGCCGCAACCTCAACAACGGCGACGAGCGCTTCTGGCTCCGGCGGCCACGTCATGCCGGCTGCCCGCCGAATGATGGACGATCAAAAGATCCCCGAATCGCAAGTTACAGGAAGCGGACCGGGGGGTCGCATCCTTAAGGAAGATGTCGCAAAAGCTGCAAGCTCGGCGACTAGCGCTGCGGAAGCCCCCAAGCCAAGCTCTTTGCAACCCGCTTTTCCGCAGGAGACTCAAAAACAAGGAACGCTGCAGCAGGGAACTCTGCATCGCAGCGAAGAGATCAAGCCGATGAGCATGATCCGCCGGACCATCGCGACCCGTTTGGTCCAAGCTCAGCACAATGCAGCGTTGCTCTCGACTTTCAACGAAATCGACATGCAACCAGTCATGCAGCTACGCAACAAGTATCGCGATGCGTTTGCGGAAAAACATGGCGTAAAGCTTGGCTTCATGTCCTTCTTCGCCAAAGCTGCATGCGAAGCACTCAAACGCTTCCCGTCGGTGAACGCAGAGATCCGTGGGAACAACATCGTGTATCGTCACTATTACGATATCGGTATCGCGATCGGCGGTGGCAAAGGTTTGGTCGTACCCGTGCTTCGCAATGTCGAACGAATGAGTTTCGCGGAGATCGAACGAACGATCGGTGACTATGCCACCAAGGCGATGTCCAACAAGCTGACTCCCGAAGATCTTGAAGGAGGTACGTTTACCATCAGCAACGGCGGGATCTATGGTTCGCTTCTGTCTACACCGATCGTCAATCCACCGCAAAGCGGCATCCTCGGGCTTCATGCCATTCAAGATCGTCCTGTCGCGATCAACGGCGAAGTTGCGATTCGACCCATGATGTACGTGGCGCTCACGTACGACCATCGCATCATCGATGGTCGCGAGGCCGTATCGTTCCTCAAGACAATCAAGGAAGTGGTCGAGGATCCCTCACGATTGTTCTTGGAGATCTAAATCAACATCATGATGCAGCTCGGATTCGTGACTGCCATCCTCCCAGAGCTGACGCTCGACGAGGTTATTTCGATCGGCCAGCGCATCGGCTATCGGTACATCGAGGTCATGTGCTGGCCTCCTAGCAAAGCTGACCGCCGCTATTCGGGCGTCACGCATCTGAACGTGGCCGATCTGTCCGAATCGCATATCGCTGCTGTCCGAAAGAAACTTTCTGACTCCAACATGGCGATCAGCGGTCTGGGATATTATCCCAATTGCCTATCGCACAATCATGAAGAAGCCGAACGAGCGGTCGAGCATTTGAAGCAAGTCATCGCGGCGGCGCCACTCCTTGGTCTAACGGTCGTCAACACCTTCATCGGTCGCGATCACACTCAAAGCGTTGAAGCCAATTGGCCGCGGATGCTGCAGACATGGAAGCCGATCGTCGATTTGGCGGAAAAACACGGGGTTCGCATCGGTATCGAGAACTGCCCAATGCTATTCACACAAGACGAATGGCCCGGTGGCAAGAACCTCGCTTCATCGCCCGCGATCTGGCGGCGACTATTCGGGGAGTTGTCGAGTCCCAATCTCGGTTTGAATTACGATCCATCGCACTTGGTATTTCAAAAGATGGACTACCTCAAACCGATACGCGATTTCATCGATCGAATCTTTCATGTTCATGCGAAAGACGTTCGCGTCGATCAACACTCGCTAGACGATTACGGAACCCTTGCTTATCCGAACCTATACCATCGGCCCAAGCTTCCCGGCCTCGGCGATATCGACTGGGGGAAATTCTTCTCGGTCCTGGGCGACGCGGGCTATCAAGGCCCGGTTTGCGTCGAAGTCGAGGATCGTGCGTACGAGGCTTCGTTGGGTCACCGAGTGGAATCGCTTGCACAAAGTTACCGCTATCTGTCGCAATTCGTTCCTGTCTAGAACGAATCGAATGCATCGTCAACTCCGTCCTTTGTTTTTCGTCTCTCCATCCCGTTCACTGACTCGGAGTCATCAGGTATGTCCTCTTCCAATTCTGAAACGAAATCCGCTGGCCAGATCGCCAACGTGATGAACGAGACCCGCGTCTTCCCGCCGAGCGGCGAGTTTTCGGCCAAAGCGGTGATAGGCTCCATGCAGGCGTATCAAACCCTCTATGCGGAATCGATCGCCGACCCAGTTGCATTCTGGGAACGGCAAGCTCATGAACATCTGCACTGGTTCGAACCATTCCATACCGGATTGGAGTGGAACGAACCGTTTGCAAAGTGGTTCGTCGGTGGCAAGACCAACGTTTCGTACAATTGCCTCGATGCTCACGTTGTTGCAGGTCGCGGTGATCGTGTCGCTTTTCACTGGGAAGGAGAACCCGGTGACAAACGAACTATCACTTACGCAGAACTGCTTGCGGATGTCAGCAAATTTGCATCGGCCCTCAAGAAACTAGGGATTCAAAAAGGAGACCGCGTCAGTATCTACATGCCCATGGTGCCGGAGTTGCCCGTGGCGATGCTCGCGTGCGCTCGTATCGGTGCGATTCACTCCGTGATCTTCGGCGGTTTTAGTGCCGAAGCGATTGCAGATCGCAATGATGACGCTCAAGCCAAATTGATCATCACCGCCGATGGTGGTTGGCGTCGAGGCAAGGTGTTGCCGCTCAAGCAGACCGTCGATGAGGCACTTCAGAAAAGCCCGAGCATCCAACACTGCATCGTTCTGAAGCGAACGGAGAACGATGTGACGATGAAGCCGGGGAGAGATCTTTGGTGGCATGAGTTGGTTGCCGACGCTCCCACTCATTTCCCCGCGGAACCTCTCGATAGCGAAGATTCCTTATTCATTCTGTACACCAGTGGTTCCACGGGTCGCCCAAAAGGGATACGACACACAACTGCCGGTTATAACTTGTATGCGAAACGCACGTTTCAGTGGGTTTTCGACTATCGTGAAGAGGACATCTTTTGGTGTACCGCAGACTGTGGCTGGATCACCGGGCACTCGTACATTGTGTACGGTCCGCTCGCTGCGGGAGCGACTCAAGTTCTCTACGAAGGGGCGCCGAATGCGCCAGCTGAGGATCGATTTTGGGACATTATCGAACGTTACCGCGTAACGATTCTGTATACCGCACCGACTGCGATCCGGACTTTCATCAAATGGGGTGATCATCACGTCGAGAAGCACGATTTATCGTCGCTGCGTCTTCTCGGTAGCGTTGGCGAAGGGATCAACCCCGAAGCATGGATGTGGTACTACGAGAAGATCGGAGGAGGGCGTTGCCCGATCGTCGATACCTGGTGGCAAACGGAAACCGGTGGCATCATGATGTCTCCTTTGCCCGGCGCGATTCCTTGTAAACCTGGCTCATGCACCATGCCCATGCCGGGCATCATTCCTCGTATCGTGCATGCAGATCTCTCCGATGTCGGCACCAACGAAGGTGGCATGCTCTGTATCGAAAAGCCTTGGCCGGGAATGTTGCGAGGGATCTGGGGGAACGATGATCGTTATCGCGATGGTTATTACGGCAAGGTGCCGCACATGTATCTCACTGGCGATAACGCACGCCGCGACGAAGATGGATATTACTGGATCATGGGCCGAATCGACGACGTGATCAATGTCTCAGGCCACCGCCTCAGTACAATCGAAATCGAATCAGCACTGGTTAGCCATCCTTCCGTTGCGGAGGCGGCCGCAGTGGGACGCCCCGATGAACTCAAGGGACAAGGCATCGCTGTCTTTGTGACACTCAAGAACCACAACCCCAGCGATAACATGCGAGATGAGCTCAAGAAGCACGTTCGCAAGGAGATCGGAGCCTTGGCGGTTCCTGACGAAGTACGATTCACAACGGCGCTTCCGAAAACACGTAGCGGCAAGATCATGCGGCGGTTATTGCGGGATATTGCGGCCGGAAAGGAATCGGGCCAGGACACATCAACCCTGGAGGATTTCAGCGTCTTGGCTCGTTTGCGAAGCGACGAGGAGTCCTGACCCATGGCCGCGCGCACCAAACTCGACGTCGCTCCCCCTTCGGACTCCGTCCATCCTGTTCCTGAGAATCTTTTGGACGCCATCCATTTGGGAGATTGCATCACTCATTTGAAATCGATGCCGGACGCTTGTGTGCAATTGGCGTTTGCGGATCCCCCGTTCAATATCGGCTACGATTACGACGTTTACGATGATTCACTCGAAACGGATAGCTACTTGAACTGGTGCCAGCATTGGATCGCAGAGGTCCACCGAACATTGATCCCGACAGGCACATTCTGGCTAGCGATCGGTGATGAGTATGCGGCTGAGTTGAAGATATTGTCTCAGAAGATCGGATTTCATTGCCGATCTTGGGTGATTTGGTATTACACGTTCGGAGTTCACTGCAAAAGCAAGTTCACACGTTCGCACGCGCATCTGTTCCACTTCGTCAAAGATCCGAATCGATTCACCTTTCACGCCGATGCAATCGCTGTTCCTTCGGCAAGGCAACTAGTATACGCTGACGCACGAGCGAATCCCAACGGGCGTTTGCCGGACGACACATGGATCCTTCGCCCTCAAGATTGCTTTGAGGGACTAACGCCACATGAAGATACCTGGTATTTCCCGAGGGTCAGCGGAACCTTTAAAGAGCGAGCCGGATTTCACGGATGCCAAATGCCCGAGCAGTTGATGGGGCGAATCGTTCGAGCGTGCTCGAATCCGGGCGACTTCGTCATCGATCCGTTCTCTGGAAGTGCTACGACACTGGCTGTGGCCAAAAAACTAGGTAGACATTTCATCGGTTTCGATTTATCGGAGGAATATATTGCTCGAGGCAAAGAACGCCTCGAGCGTATCGTGGTTGGCCAGCCCTTGGATGGTGCCGTCGATCCAAAAACCAGCGCACCAGCGACGAAAGATGGCAAGCAACGCGGTGACAACCATTCGCGCAGGAGTCGCGATAAGCAATCAGCAACCCTTGAACGGATGCCTTTGTTCGATCGCGTTGCGAATCAGGACGAGCAACTGATGGAAGCTTTCCGGCAAAGTCATCGCGGAGCAAGCGTCGACCGAATTATCCTCGATCCTATTCTGAACGAAAACTTTCAGCGAGCCTGCGATGCCTTGCGAATCGATGCTCCGCATGACGTGCGCAACCGCGATGTGCTTCGCCTCCGTAGGCTCGGCAAGTGGACCGATATTCCCCGCGATCAAGAACAAGTCGTTGCACCGAAGTCGTCGGAGTTGGACCTGTATGTCTTCGCGTCCGAAATCGCCTGCCGTCGCATCGCAGATCGCTATGCCACCGATTTTGTCGAATTGTTTTGTGACATACGCATTGGCTCGCAATTCGATGCCTTGGCATCGAGGTACTCCCCTGGTTTCTTGCCGTTCGAGTATCGATGGGGAGCATTGATGCTCCACGAAGCCGTAATGAAAGTCGCACCTTGCATCCAGAGCGTAACGGATGAGGAACTGGGCCTGGATTCCTGGGAAACCGCTCCAACAACGCGGTTAGATGTTCAGGATACATCGTTACCCGACACGCAAGCGGTCTATGCGTTAGAGGAAATCACAAGCCACCGGGTTTTGTATATCGGGGAAACAACCAATCTCAAACGGCGAATCGAGCGACAATTTGGGGCGGATCGTTTAAGCATGCTTTACGATACAATCCCAACCCGATCAGTGGTTCGCTACATGATTACGGAAATCGAACCGAATCAGCAGCAATGGCGCCGTACTCGTTTACTCCAGAAGTATCCGACAGCCTGGAATCTCTAACGGTCATCCTTCGGGGATCGTAATCGGGTCTGGAAGAGCTTTCCAGACGCGTAGTCGGACTTCGGCATCGATTGGCAAGTAGACCACAAGAGGCAAACGGCTATTGTAACGGATGAGTTGTTGTTCCCCTCCAAGAGTTACGAACCGTTTCAACTTGGGCGCACCAGGGTCAGGAGCGATGCGGGTTCCCGCCATCGGTCCAAGCTCCTTGACCACATACTTTGGAAAGCCCCAGCCTTCGACAGTAATCTCTTCGAGTTTGCCACTAAAAAAGTAGCGATTCACCGAATCCACTTCCACGGTTTTCCCGACGAGGAGTTCGAC
>JAGWWZ010000012.1 GCA_018970165.1 Planctomycetota bacterium
CTATGGAACAGGGACGGCGAAGGGGTTTGACGAACTCCTGACCGAAGCCAATGAAATCGGCCAGTTCGAAATCAAGCGGCAACCCGAGGGTGTAGGGCCTAGCGATCATCAGTCGTTCTTCATGAAGGGTATCCCTGTTTACCATTTCTTCTCAGGGTTTCATCCCGATTACCATCGCCCCAGCGACGACTTTGACAAGATAAACGTCAACGGTATCGCTCGCATTGCGGATATGGTCACGTTTATGACCGAAAAAATCGCCGTATCGCCGGAGCGACCATCTTTCTTGCGAAGTACCACCTCAAAAGTCCGCTTGGGAGTTCGCATTCGACAATCCGAGCCTGGATTGGTTGTTGATCGCGTCATGCCGGGAGGATGGGCTAAGAAAGCTGGCATTCTTCCGGATGACCAGATCCTCAAGATCGGTGCACAACCTGTTGCTGCTCGGGAGGATATGGATGAGGAACTCTCCAAATTCAAGCCTGGAGACATGCTCGAAGTGGAAGTGAAGCGGGGCGAAGAAAACATCGTTATTCGGGGAGAAATCGGGGGCTGATTGCTCCAGATCGCTATTTACTCGGATCGCGGGTTTCGTCAGAATCCCCGCGATCTTCGGATTCGTCGCCTGCACGATGCAGGTGAACCTACGAGCAGGTGACACAAGCAAGGAGTGCTCAAACGTGCTGTTTCGACTTCGTACCGCGGTATTTGTTGTTTTTACCGTAGCCAGCAGTTCGCTGGCCTTTGCGCAGATTGGCTCGCAAGCCCCGCAACCTCAGCCCACTTCGACAGCCGTGGTCGATCTTGATCATGTGCTCGATAGCCATCCGACCTTCATTGCGACGATGGAGGCACTTAAGGCGGAATATCAAAAGACGATGGAAGATTTCGAGGCCCGTCGCAAGAAGCTTGCATCAGACGCATCGCAACTGAACGATGCGTTGGCACCCGATTCCCCTGAATTCAAGAAGAAGCAGGAGACGTTGGTCGGCGAAGACAGCAAACTGCGTCTCGAGGTGGTCAACAAGGAAAAAGAGTTCGGCGAGCGTCAAGCACGTCTCATCATGGATACTTACAACCAGGTGGTCACGGCTGTAGATGTTGCTGCCAAGCACTACAAGTATGACATGGTGGTTCGCTATAGTCGCAAGCAAAACACGAAGATGGATCCGAAGAAGCCTAACACGGTTCAAATCGGCTTGGATCGCGAGGTAATCTTCTTCAATCCACAGCATGACCTGACCGACACGATTGTCGCGATGCTCAAGCGAGATATCCAGGCGGCTCCTGCGGCAACCGGTGCAGGCAAACCTGCTCAAACCGCGAATCCAGGAAACGGTCCCGTCCGTCGCTAGGGAACGGTATCTCTTTTCTCCTTTCAGGGAAGTCCATATTGGCCATGCAGTCCGCGATTTACCAACAGACGATTCGCCACATCGCCCGCGTGAGCGGGCGTGGCTATTGGTCTGGCCAGCCGGTGACGTTGACATTTCGGCCAACTTCAGTCGACACGGGAATCGTGTTTCGACGCATGGACCTACCCGGTCAGCCAACGGTATGCGGACTTGCATCCAACAGGATCGACATGCATTTGCGAACCAAGTTGGTCAGTGGTGCCGCCGAGGTTGAGATGGTTGAACATGTCATGGCAGCTCTTTACGGCATGCAAATCGATAACTGTCTGGTCGAATGCGATGCTTGCGAAATGCCTGGCCTGGATGGGAGTGCCGGAGCGATCGCGATCGCTTTACAACAGGCGGGATTGGAAACGCAAACCGCTCCAGCGAACATTTTGGTTCTCGGCGATACGATGCAAGTCGGTGATCAGCAGTCGAGTATCACGGCGCATCCAACCGATGAAATGAACCTAAAACTCGTTTATCACCTCGATTACGGACCCAATAGTCCGATCCCTTCGACGACATCGATGGCAGTTCTCTCCCGCGAAGAATTCCTGCATCACATCGCCCCCGCGCGTACATTTCTTTCGGAGCAGGATGCCAACGAACTCCAGCGACTCGGCATCGCTAGACACGTTACCTTCCGAGACCTGCTGGTGTTCGGACCGAACGGGCCGATCGACAATGCATTGCACTTTCCGGATGAGTGCTCCAGACACAAATTGCTTGACTTGCTCGGCGATTTGGCACTGTGCGGAGCAAGGATTTTTGGAACGATCACCGCGTACAAGAGTGGTCACAACCTGAACGGACGCATGGCACTGCAAATGCTGCAACAGCAGACGCAATTGCGAAAGCCGACGCCACTAAAACTGCAAGCGACTGCGTCGTACGCAGCATGAAACTACACCAATAACACCACGATACCTGAAGGAAAGTGGATTCGAGAAATGCCAACCATCATCGCTCATACCGCCGTGGTCGATCCCCGAGCCGAACTCGACGAAGATGTTCGGATCGGTCATCATTGCGTGATTGGACCCTACGTGCGAGTCGGGCGAGGCACCCGATTGGAGAATGGAGTGACTCTCACCGGGCACACCACGATCGGTCGCGATAATCGATTCTTTCCCGGTTGCGTGATCGGGGGTGATCCTCAGGACCTGTCTTATCAGGGATCACCTACCCAAGTTACGATTGGGGACAGCAACGTCTTTCGAGAATGCGTGACGGTGAACCGAGGCACGGAGAAGGATCAGGGTGTTACCAGCGTAGGTAGCCAATGCTACTTTATGGCCAACTCCCACGTCGCTCACGATTGCATTATCGAAGACCGAGTTATCACTGCAAACAACGTCATGCTCGGCGGCCATGTGCGTGTAGAACATGATGCAACCTTGAGTGGCGGCGTTGCGGTTCACCATTTCGCTTCCATCGGATGCTATAGTTTCGTGAGCGGCTTGTCGCGCGTTCTGCAGGATGTTCCCCCATATATGCTGGCTGAAGGTTTCCCGGCACGTCCCCGATGCGTGAATGTCGTCGCGCTCAAGCGAAAGAACTTCACCACCGCCGCGATCCGTGCTATCAGCGAAGCCCATAAATTGCTTTACCGTTCCAAGGTGGGTGTCAAACACGCCAAAGAGATTCTTGAAGCAGAGGGAAACTTGATCCGCGAATTAGAAGTACTCTTCGCATTTATCGAAAACTCGCAAGACGGACGACACGGCCGAGGACGGGATCGACGCTCCGCTGCCGCGTAAAGTCCTTTTAAGCCTCAACATGACGCATCAATCAACCGCCACGTCTCACAAATCCGAAATAACCGAGCCCAAGCTTCGCATGGCGGTTATCGGAGGCGGACACCTCGGGCGCATTCACGCCAGACTCCTGGCCAATCGGGGAGATATTGAGTTTGTCACCGTCTGCGACCCCTCGCCGGAATCAAGAGGGGAAGTAGAGTCCAAGTTAGGACTGCCGACCTCCGCAGAGTACGAGAATCTTCCCGGCAATGTAGATGCAGTCGTTATTGCGACCCCTACCATTCTTCATCATCGAATTGGACGTTGGGCCCTTGAGCACGGAATCCATGCACTCATCGAGAAGCCGATCGCTTGCACAGTTCGCGAAGCGGATGATCTAATTGCTACGGCTGATCGCCATAATCGCTGCTTGCAAATTGGACACATCGAACGCTTCAATCCGGTCTGGGCTTGTGCTCGCGAGTCCATACCTCTCGATTCGATTCAGCACATCGATGCCCGTCGCGAAGGTATTTACACTGGCCGCAGCACAGACATCGGTATCGTGCTCGACCTGATGATTCACGATATCGATTTGATACTCAGCTTAGTCACTGAACCGGTAATCTCGATCCGGGCTTCGGGGCGATCGGTTCTTGGAGAACATGAGGATTTCGCCATCGCAGATCTAGTATTCCGAAACGGCGTTACTGCGCATTTGAGAGCTTCGCGGATCTCCCCGGCACCCGTCCGCTCGATGGAAATCCACGGCTTGGGCTCCTGGGTCTCAATCGATTTTTCAAACTCGAAATGCAACCTCACTCAACCCTCGCCAGCCGTAGCATCGGGAGAATTGCTAGCAGACACGCTGCCAATCGCCGAACGCTTGAAAGTCAAAGACGAAATGTTCACGCGTTGGTTACAGCAAATCGAGTTGCCTGCATCACCCGCCAACGCGATGGTCGATGAACAGACCGATTTCATCCAATCCATTCAAAACCGTCGCTCGCCGATTGTTTCCGGACGAGACGGCGCACGAGCGCTTCGCGTCGCGTGTGAGATCACCAATCAGATCGCGTCCCAGTCTCAGCAGATATCTGGCATCATTCCCGCTTCACGACTCGCTGCCGCTCGTCGACGCGCTGGTTGAGAGCGGTGTCGATTAAGCACATCTGCGGTAAGCCTCATTCGCATATGATATCAAGCCGATGCCTTCGCTACTCGGCACGGAAATGCTGCTGTAAACACTTACCCCCTTATCGCAACAGCGCTGATAGCGTTAGGGTATACCTTGGTTAGTTTCGCGGGATTGATCTTGTTCTCTGAGTGTAGCTCTTGCTATGCCGATCAGGCATGAGAGTCGGAGTTGCTTTTCAATGTATGCAGTCTCAGCCGAGTTACCGGGATCGGCCACACGGGTGCACCCGCGTTTTTTGGTCCGTTGCAGTGACTGCATTTCTCTGCCTCACTTCCTTTGGCTGCAATCGAGGATTCCCTACCCTGAAAACCAGTCCCACTGGCCTACTTACTTTCTCCCCCACTGCATCCCCTGCCTCAGCCTCGCAAGGTCTTGGCAATCCCTCGACCCCATCGGGGATTGCGTCGCCGGTGAACGGGACGTCTCAATCACCAAACCCACCTGCAGTCGCAATGACCGGTGTGGCAGGGACTACCCCCACATTACCAGGTGGGCTCGGGCTCGCTGCGAGTTCCGACTTTGAACGACAACTTCGTTCCCTCGATTCCGCGAACCAGCAACTAAACGCTCAACTAGCGCAAGCCCAACAGCAGATCAAGTTCTACAAAGATCGGTCCGACCTAATGCAGCGCCAACTTGCTGACGTCTCGGGACAATTGCAGTCTCGCTTAGCTTCGAATCCACTTCCCTACTCTCCATCCCCCAACGCAGCCAAGCCCCCCGACATCTCAACCGCCAAGGAATTCGGGAGCACTAGCGCTCGTCGTAGCGGCGCTCGATTCACTGCGAACGTTAGTCGCGGGTTGGAAGCCGATCCACTGCGAGATCTTGGATATGAAGTCGAAGTCGCAAGCGATGGATTGCGGTTGCGCGTACCCTCCGATCAATTGTTCCAACCCAATTCTGCCCAGTTGACACCTAGCGGCACTTCTTTGCTCGACCGCATCGCAGAGATTCTCAAAACCGATTACAGCGATCGGCGAATGGCTATCGAAGGTTATACCGACAACGCTCCATTGCACGGCGGCTTGTATGCAACGAGTCATCAGCTGACCTCCGCACAAACCGATACGATCCTCGAACAGTGGACCCGAAGGAACCAACTGCCTCCATCGCAATTCGTCACTCTCGCACATGGCTCCAACTATCCGATTTCGGATAATCAAAGTCCTGCAGGAAGGGCATCGAATCGACGCATCGAAATCCTGATTCGCAACGAAGCTTCCCCATGACACCTCCGTCCCACTCACATGTGAACTACGATGTCGTCTCTCTCGGCGAGACGATGATTCGTTACTCGCCACCAGGATTCGAGCGACTGGAACAAGCACGCAATCTCGAAGTACATATCGGGGGAAGTGAATCCAACACGCTTGCGGGTCTGTCCCGCTTGGGAATGGATACCTGTTGGGTATCCCGACTCACTGACAACGCCATGGGAAGAGCTATCGCCAGCGCGATCGCAGCCCACGGCGTCGACACTCAATGGATTCGTTGGACCGATCATGATCGGGTTGGTGTTTACTACTATGAGCAGGGAACCGACTCACGTCCCAGCGAGGTGATCTACGACCGAGCTCACTCTGCTTTTTCTCGCATGAGGTTCGATGACCTCTCCAACTCACCCTTGGAACGGACAAGGTTGTTTCATGTGACCGGAATCTCGCTCGCGCTGAGCGACTCGGTTCGTCATACACTCGCCGAGGCTCGCAACATCGCGGTCAGAGCGGGATCAAAGGTCAGTTTCGATTTCAATTATCGCGCCAAGTTATGGAGCATGACGGATGCACGAGCCACTTGCTCCGAGTGGATCGAACAGTCGGATTTGGTTTTCATCGCCCATCGAGACGCTTCGGATTGGCTCGGCATTACGGAGCCCATCAGTGAGGAATCGGTATTCGCTCGGCTCCTTGCTCGTCGTGCAAAAGGAACGACGGTGATGACACTAGGGGCTGGCGGCGCCATGGCAAGCGATGGACGGCGAACGGCTCGCCAGGGCACATCACCGGTCGATGGTGTTGGGCGTTTGGGTGCTGGCGATGCGTTTTCCTCTGGATTCCTATTCGGCTGGCTTCAAAACTGGGAAATCGAACGATCGCTGCAATGGGCCAACGCCGCCGCTCGTCACAAGTTTTCAACCCCGGGCGATCTGCCGTGGTTTACCGCCAACGAATTAGATCGCTCGCTGGACCAGGAATCTGGAAATCGCCTGATTCGGTGAAATCCGTAGCGAAGGCAATTCGCTGGCAAGGTTCACTCGCCGATTCATGCAAGTCTCGATACCCCGCAAGTCTCGATACTCCGGGCAGAAAGTTGCGGTATGATTACGGCCTGGTTTGTTGTAGATCCTCTCACCTCAACGAATACGTAGCAAGAATAAATCGATGAGTGCCAATGTCTATCTTGTGGCGGGAACCCGAACCCCTATCGGCCGATTCCTTGGTGATCTAGCTTCTTGGAGCGCGCCGGAACTGGCCGGATTCTGCATCAAAGAAGCGGTTCATCGGGCTGGAATTGATCCCTCCGATATCGACGAAATAATTCTAGGAAATGTCTTGGGTGCTGGACTTGGACAAGCTCCCGCGAAACAGGCTGCCATCCATGCTGGACTGGGATCCGGAATCGGATGCGCAACGGTCAACAAGGTGTGCGGGTCGGGTCTCTACGCCGTGATGCTGGCTTCCAAATCGATCCGAGCCGGTGATGCAGGCATCGCCATCGCAGGTGGAATGGAGAGCATGAGCAACGCACCGCATCTGCTTCGTGGTGCTCGATCCGGTTGGAAATACGGATCCCAGCCCATGCTCGATCACATCGAGTGGGATGGTCTTCGTTGTCCTCACGGCTCGGCCCTGATGGGGGTGTATGCGGAACGAGTCGCTTCGTTGCACCAGGTAAGCCGCAACGATCAAGATGCCTGGTCTCTTCACAGCCATCAACGCGCCATCGCAGCGGTTCAGCAAGGGAAGTTCCGTGCGGAAATCGTCCCAATTACGGATGCAAAAGGGAACGTTTTCCGCGATGACTCTGGGCCCCGAGCCGACGCTGCTCTCGAGAAACTATCGCGGCTCAAGCCCGCTTTTGTGGATAGCGGCACCGTCACAGCCGGAAACGCGTCAACGCTCAGCGACGGCGCTGCATGCGTCATCCTCGCGAGCGAATCGCAACGCGAACAACTTCGGAGCAGTCACTTGTTCAGGATTGTCGGAGCTAGCGTTCATGCTCAGGCCCCCGAGGATCTCTTCTCCGCTCCGGTGGGTGCCGTACGAAAACTACTCGCAAATCAGAAAAAGACCGTGCAAGAAATCGATCTCTTCGAAATCAATGAGGCGTTTGCGTCACAAACGGTACATTGCTATCGCGATCTCAAGATCGATTCAGAGCGTGTGAATGTACATGGTGGAGCTATCGCCATCGGACACCCGATCGGATGCAGCGGTGCTCGCGTGTTGGTGACACTCATGCATGCTCTGGTCGATCGGCAAGGGGAATTCGGCGTTGCCAGTTTGTGCCTGGGTGGTGGCGAAGCGGTAGCGATGATGATTCAACGAGTGCAATGAGGTCGCGACGTCATGGATAGACAATGGATGTCGCAGATTGCTGCTAGGCACGGCATCGACTGGGAATCGGTAGTTCCACTTTCAAGGCAACAACGATTGGAGTTGCTCGAGAGGTGTCTGACACGTACGGATGTTCCGTTTCCCATTGACCCACGATTCGGGAAACCTTACCTCGAGGCGGCGAAACAGGGAGTTCCATTCGCGGTTGGGAGCCTCTGCGACGATACCGTCGACTTGGGGGAGTATCGCAATGAACAGCATTACGATCGCTACACACCGGAGGAACATCTCAGTTGGGCCGTGCTCGTTGCAGAGCAACAAAAGACCAAGCATCAGTATGCATGTCGCGAGTATCTCGCCGGAGAGGATACATTTGAGATCGGTGGAGCGGTTATCCCCGATTACTACTTGCTCAACGCTCGTATCTACCAGCAAACGGGTTGGCAACTCGCGACGGTCAATATGATCATTCCGGCCGAGTTGTTCTTCACCTGCCACAGCCAGCGATTTTTCCCGGTTACGACCTTCATGCGGGCTTTGGAGCAGGATTACCTGCAGGAACCGGATATTGGGCATGACGTCGCTGGTCACGTTTCGACCTTCACGATCCCGGTGGTTGCTCACGTGATGCAAAACCATGGTGTCGCTCGCAATTTGATCTATGAGGAGCGGGCTGCGGAACTTGAAAAAGAAACCGATGAAAATCGCCGCAGCAAAATCATGCGACGCGCCGACGAGTTGCTGCTTTATGCGGAACGGATCTATTGGTTTACGGTAGAGTTTGGTCTCGTTCTGCAGAATGGCGAGACGAGGGCTTTCGGCGCCGGTATTTTATCCTCTCCGGGTGAAACGATTTTCAGCATCGATTCGCCGATCCCGAATCGCATTCTCATCGACCCCAGTCAAGACAAGGATCTATTGCGACTGGCCACGACCGACTATTTGATCAGCGAGTATCAAAAGACTTACTTCGTAACGGAGCGTTTTGATCTTTTGGAGACTTTGACGCCCGAACGTATCGTAGCCACTGCGAAGACGGCATCGCGTCTGCCCCATTTCTCATGGCGAGATATCGTCCCCGGAGACCGTGTCTTGCACGTGGGGCAAACCGCTGTGTCCACCAATGAGAAATATTTTCGTTTGATGGCGGATGTGCGATGCGACGATTGTCTGACTCGGACCGCGATCCGCAACTTGCGTTGGTTCCATCGAAGGTCGAGCGATGGGTCGGAGCTATCTCAAACCTGGTATGGTCCGGTCGCGTCGGTCCCCGAACGGGTTCTCCAATGGTACGCCCAGCACCAATCCGATTCCGAACTTCAAGTGCCGCTGCGCCCACTGAGCGAACCCGCTGGCGGTTAGCTCGAGCGGACTACCCCCCGATCACCTCATCTCGATGGTTTTGTGCATGGGGATAGGAGCGTGAGAGGGCTGAGAAATGGGGCTTGTGAATACTGCGAGTGACCCCCTCTTCGGCTGGCAGCGTATCGATGAATCCAGGAATGATGATCCCCGAAGCGTGGAGCCCCGAGGCATGAAGTCCTGGGGTGATCAACCCTGTCACGGGTCCCGGCGGTGCGACGCTCGCAGGCAGGATACTTGCTTGTACGATACCACTGGCGTTTTTGGTTGGTGCTCCGTTGTTAGCAGTTTGATCATCGACTGCTCGTCGAATCTCCGACTCGCGAACTGTCAGTTTCTGAATGGCCTCGGAGAGTCGTTCGAGTCGGTCGGCTTGTTCCTGCAATTGGGTGTTTTTGCGGCGTAGATCGGTGGTTCGCATCTCGAGTCGGTTGGTCAGTTCATCGATCGAGATATCCATCGCATCCCTTACGCCGGAAAGTCGGTCGATCTCGGTTTGGAGCGAGTCGCGATCTCGGGCGATCCGTTCGATTTCTCGTTCCAAATCCTGCAACAGGCGTGTTCGCTCTTTCTGTCGGGAATCGGCCTCGATGGCTTCCCTGTCCGCCGAGGCTCGTCTCTGCTCCAGGCGATCTTCTTCGTTGGCGATTGCCTGACGTGTATTGGCCAAGGCGTCCTGGTTTTCCTGTATTTGCTCAAGCAGAGATACCAGGACATCCTCCAATTCCGCTTTGGCTTGAGTGCACTCACCGATTCTGTTTAGCAGTCCATCGCGTTGTCCTTCGGCACCGCGGATGGCGGACTGCAGTTGATCGAACTCGGCCCGATTGCGATCGTGATCCTGTTGTAGTCCATCGATCTTGGCCTGTAGTTGAGCGATGGCAGCGATACTGGCGGCGGTACGGCGTTCTTGCTCTTCACCGATCAACTCGATTTCCGCTTGCATCTCCGATCGCAGTTCGCTGAGGTGAGCCAAATCGGCCTTGATCGACTCCGTACTGCTGATGAGATTGCTTCGCTCTTCGTTCAACTCCCGCAGACGATATTGGATCTTCTGAGCCTCGATCTTTTGCTCCTCTTGTTCCATGACCCAGGCGGCGCGAGTCGATTCGCGAGTCGATTCGAGAACCATCAAATCAGCGCTTACTGTTTCACGACGTGCGGCGACATCGAACAACTCATCGGTGTGCGCTGCGATGGAGCGTTCCAATTCCTTGCGTTCGTTTTCCAGACGGACGACGCTGTGTTGCAGCCGATGGACTCGCGAAGCTTCACCCATGATCGAAGCTCGCAGTTCGACAAGTTTCGCATCGTATTGGTTCTGGTTTGCCTGCGCGACACGGTTTTGTTCTTTGAGTTCGTCAGCGAGGCTGTTTTGGTTTTCGATTTCGATGGACAAATCGTTCAAATCGCGACTGAGGCGCTTTACGCGATACTGCAGATCCACTTGGATTTCGGCGAGTGCCTGCAATTGTATTGCAATCTCTGTCGCGTTTTCAGCCGATCGTCGCACCAAGACTTCCTGAGCGTATCCACGCATCACACGATCATAAAACAGACTTATGGCAGCGATGACAAACAGAACGGTACACCCAAGGTTGGATAGGGCGATTTCTTGCGTGGGCGTATGACTGTTGATTGCGAAGGCATTCACCGAGATGCACAGAACAGCTCCCAAGCCGAACAAACCGATGGTCGTACTCGACGGTACGCTTTGCTTAGCAGCGATCGGTCGAATCGCATTTTCCCAATCCGCCACTCGTGAGCGATAGCCATCGATGGCGGCTCGCAGCTTGCGCGAGATCGAATCCTCTACAACGATCGGCTCTAAAACTGCTAGGGTTTTCTCCGATTCGGAGGAGGCAAAAACCTCTTCTTCAATAGGTCGATTCACGTTGGATTCGAAGATTCCGGGCTGCATGCGGCAATACCTTGATCTGGGGAACACCTAACCTAGTTCACACGACTTTTCTTGTTGATCGGAAAAGTTCCCCCAAACCCACAACATTTCCCAATCAACGAGGTCGAGATTCATCTCGAAGACGGTGATGGACGCTACAAACGCTACAGGACGCACTCAGTAGCAGGGATAGCGGTCATCGGATGAGAAAAGCCAATGCTCAGCCTGAGCGAGTCTTTGGCATGAGATTCGATCACACTGGAGCGGGCGAGGTGATCTCATTGAGCCCCTCAAGCCCCAGCCTGGCGCAGAAATCCCCGAATGACTCGGTCTCCTGCCGATTCTCCTTGAACTCAACAAAAAGTGGCTTGAGTGTGTCAACGATATTTTCAAGCGGGATCAAGTCGCGGTAGATGAACGCTAGGCGAGTCCCGAGGCGAGCACCTCCGACGTAAACGGTGTACTTGCCTTTGGCTTTTCCGACCAAACCGATGTCCGCGTTGTAGGGCCGGGCGCAACCGTTCGGGCAACCGGTCATGCGAACCGTGAAAAGCTCCTTTTCTAGTCCTAGATCTGCGAGTGTTTTTTCCATCGTATCGATCACACTAGGCAATGCTCTTTCGCTCTCGGTGATCGCCAGGCCGCACGTTGGAAGAGCTACACAAGCGATGGACCATCGACGTGCGTTCGAGATTTCCTCGACCAACGGAAGCCCTCTTCGCTTAATCATCGATTCGAGCTTAGGCCGGTCCCGTTCCTCAAGATTGCAAAAGAGAAGACTTTGGTGGGCGGTTAATCGAATTTCGGGATTGAGTTCGTGACAGATCTCCCTCAGAGCGGCTTTCCACGACCTGTTTTCGTCGTCGTACAGGCGTCCGTTCTCCACATTGAAGCCGTAGAACCAGCGACCGTCCCCTTGCGCGTCCCAGCCCATATGATCGTTGTGTTCGGTCACATCATCAGGTGTGCAGTCCGCGAGTTTGGTACCGTAGTACTCCTCGACTTGGTGGCGAAACCAGTCGATTCCCTTATCGTGCACCAAGTACTTGAGCCTCGCTCGTTTCCGATCGTCACGATACCCAAAGTCCCGTTGGACTTTGACGATCGCTTCGGCGACCTCGACCGCTTGTTCGGGTGTAACGAAGGCCATGCGCGAGGCCAATCGTGGGAATGTTTTCTTTGCGCTCGGGGTAACTCCGAGTCCGCCACCGACAGTGACATTGTATCCAATCACTTCACCATCTCGGACCACTGCGATAAAGCCGAGGCAGTTGGTATACACGTCCGTACAGTTGTCATAGGAGATCGCGATCGCGGTCTTAAACTTGCGCGGTAAATAAGTCTTGCCATAGATCGGCTCGAATTCTTCATCGCTCCCCCCCTCGAGTGTTTCCTCGCCCGTCTCACTATCTTTGAGCCAGAGTTCGTAATAAGACTTTGTTCGAGGAGATAGGTGATCGGAGATCGCGAAGGCGAGTTTCTGCACGGCAGGCCTGACCGCGTCGCGATAGGGTGCCGGGCAAGCCATCGTGTTTCGGTTCACGTCGCCGCATGCTGCCAACGTAGTCATCATGACATCGTTGATATTCTGCATGCATTCCCGCAGATCGGATTTGAGGATACCGTGCAACTGCAAGCCTTGACGGGTCGTGATCTTAAGCGTCGAGTTGCCGATAGAATCGCAGATATCGAGATGCGCGATCAGTTGCTCAGCGGTCATGATTCCCGCGGGAATCCGGGTGCGGACCATGAAGCTGTATTGCTTTTCGCTTTTACCCGATGGCGTCGATGCGCCGCGTGCCTCTCGGTCGTCCTGCTGGTAGGTGCCATGGAACTTCAGCAATTGCAGGTCATCCTTGCCGAAGTGGTCTGTGTCTGCTCGCAATTCCTGTCCGATCGTACCTCGCAGATAGTGGCTGGTATCTTTGATCAGTTCCACGGCACTCAGTTTGGCTTCAGATTCGTTATTTGCTTCGGACATCGTTTCCGCGTTCTTCAAGAGATCAATAAAGGCACCGCGACTCCCTACGCCGTGCGGGAAGATCAGTATATAACACTTTCAGAATTTTTTGGGTGTGCTCGTAGGAAGCGCGACCCGTAGATTGGTTCCGAATACGAGGCTGGGTCCGCGATGAGCGCGAAAGTACTGGATGGGAAGAGGATCGCTCTGCAGATTCGAAGCGAAATTGCGGAGCGAGTTCTCGCTTTCCGCGAACGCAAGGGAGTTGCTCCGTGCCTTGCGGCCATTTTGGTGGGCGATGATCCAGCGAGCCAAGTCTATGTTCGAAACAAGGAGATCGCCTGTAGCAAAGCCGGGATGGATAGCAAGCTTTTTCGCCTGCCCGCTGCGACCAACACGGAAGACTTGCTGAAACTGCTCGAGACTCTCAACGCTGATACGACGATTCATGGCATTCTGGTCCAACTGCCACTCCCATCGCATATCGATCAGCGGCGTGTCCTGGACGCCGTATCACCTGAAAAGGATGTGGACGCATTTGCTCCGGAAAACGTCGGCCTGATTTCTCAAGGGCGACCGCGTTATTTGCCATGCACGCCGCATGGGGTTTTGCAATTGTTGCATCGATGCGGCATTCCCCTGTCGGGAGTCGAGGTGGTGGTAGTCGGCCGAAGCGACATTGTCGGGAAACCACTGGTCAGCATGTGCCTGCAGAAGGAAGGGCCTGGTGGAGCAAGCAATGCCAACGCGACCGTTACTTGCTGTCACAGCCAAACGCGAAACCTGGGCGAAGTCACTCGTAGAGCCGATGTTTTGATCGCCGCGATGGGCCGTGCTGGTGCGATCACCGCAGATATGGTCAAGCCGGGTGCCGTCGTGATCGATGTGGGAATCAACCGCGAGGGAGACCGCTTGGTCGGAGACGTTGACTTCGATGCTGTTTCGCAGGTCGCCAGCGCGATTACCCCGGTTCCTGGCGGGATTGGTCCGTTGACGATTGCGATGCTCTTGGAAAACACGTTAGTCGCTGCAGAATTCGCAACCAACGCAAGGCGGTCTTGAATCGCTTTGTGTCAGACCCGTATTTGTCTCCGATTTGCTGAGGCGTGTTTCATTGCAGTGTGACTATTTGATGCTGTCCTTGATGCTTTCCAGGATGATCAGCAGGTGCTTGGCCCGCGTTAAGGACCCTACTTCCTTGACGAATTGAACGCCTGCTTCGAGTTCGGCGATACTCATTCCAGCCCCTGCGGGGACCAAGGCGGTGGACTCGGTTCGCGAGGCTGAAGACGATTTGGATTCTGCTCCCTTTCGCCCAGATGATTTCCCTCCGCTCCGTTTCATGAGACTCTTGACGTTGGCAACGTCTGCAGCGGTAACTTTGTATTGTTTAAGTGCTTCGACGATATCTCGATTCCTCGATTCGGGATTCTCTTCGAGATACTTTCTAATACGTTGGGCTTTGCTTAGATCTTTCGACACGATTTGACGTTCCTTTGCATGTTTTGGATGTGAGTCATCGATGAGTTCTTCGGACGCCAAGCGATTTTGTTCCGCTTCGCGAATCAAGGCTTCTGGCACACGGTCGACCAAGTCATCCAAAGTCACAACGCGTTCGATATCCAGCATAAGTTGCGATCCTATTAAATTGAATGAGGTTGGAAACAAATTACGATCGTTCAACGATTTCCCGGAAAAGGACTGCATTCGACTCCGGTGGTCATCGAAGTCATTCCCCGGCATGTGGTTCCCAGGTTGGTCTCTCTCGGGCGAAGCTTCCGATCTCAAAAGCAGGAGAGTGAGTTGGAATGCGAGAGAGCCAATAGATGATATGCGCTACGCGATGATCGTCAACGGCTAAAAAACTTCTGTTTTGGCTTTAATATCCAGGTCATTGCACCCTCGAGGCATGTTCGCGAAGGAGCTGATTTTTGGTATACTTTAACAGTCAAAAACGACGGTGTACGCGAACGTGCTCCGAATTGTTTTGATGGCCGTTTCGCGGCCCCAAAAAAGCCAGGTTTTGGTAGATTTGCCAACCCTTGGCGAGTTGAATGCACTCCTCCCATTGGACACGCAATGACATCTGCAAACGACAGTGACTCCCCCGAATCCGAACCACAGGACCTCGGTTTGGATCGATCCGATTACAACGCGGAGGATCTGAAGTATCTCAATGACCTCGAGCATGTTCGGGCACGGCCCGGCATGTACATCGGCGATACGACGCTGAAAGGGTTGCATCATTTAGTCTACGAAGTCGTCGACAACTCGATCGACGAGGCCATGGCGGGTTTCGCTCGCACGGTTTCCGTTTCTATCAACTCCGATGGTTCGGTGACCGTGGAGGACGATGGTCGCGGCATTCCGGTCGAGCGACATACCGACCTTTCGGAAAAGATGGGACGAGACGTCAGCACGCTGGAAGGGGTGATGACGGTTTTGAAATTCGGTGGCAAATTCGAGAAGAAGGCCTATCAAACTTCTGGAGGACTTCACGGCGTGGGTGTCACCGTGGTGAACTTCCTCTCGCAATGGTGCGAGGTCGAGGTCTATCGCGACGGCAAGGTTTCGACGCAATCCTACGAACGCGGTGTTGCGACGGGTCAGGTACGGGAGGCGGGCGTAACCACCAAGCGTGGGACCAAGACGACATTCAAGCCCGATTCGCAAATCTTCCCGAATACGAAATTCGTCTATGACACGCTCGCCAAGCGACTGCAGGAACTCGCGTTCCTCAATAGTGGCGTCCGCATCAAAGTTCGAGACGAACGCAACAATCACGGGGATGAATTCCATTACGAGCGAGGAATCGAGGAGTTTGTCGAGTTCCTGAACCGAGCAAGCGATGTGGTTCACAAGGACGTTATCGTGATCGACGGCACCAAGGACGATATCGGCTACACCATCGCCCTCCAATACTCCGAGGAATACACCGAGACCCTGCAGTCCTATGCGAACAATATCCATACCCTCGAGGGTGGCACACACGTTTCCGGGTTCCGATCTGCACTGACTCGAACACTAAACAACTACGGCAAGAAAGAAAACCTCTTCAAGGACCTGACACCGACCGGAGATGACTTCCGCGAAGGTTTGACCTGCGTGATCTCCGTTCGCGTCCCCCATCCGCAATTCGAAGGACAGACAAAAACCAAGCTCGGCAACAGCGATGTTGAAAGCGTGGTGAACTCTGCGGTCGGAGATGCATTGTCCAAATACCTCGAGGAAAATCCGAAGAACGCAAAGCTTCTGGTCCGAAAAGGTTTGCTCGCAGCCGAGGCTCGCGAAGCCGCCCGCAAAGCCAAAGATGCTCTGCGAAAACGGAAGGATGCACTTGGGGGTGGAGGACTGCCTGGCAAACTGCGCGATTGCATCAGCAACAAAATGGAGGAATGTGAACTCTACCTCGTCGAAGGTGACTCGGCCGGAGGAAGTGCCGAAGGTGGACGCTTCCGAGATACGCAAGCGATTCTCCCGCTCCGAGGCAAGATCATCAACGCTTACAAGAGCCGTGAAGACAAAGTCCTCGCTAACGAGGAAGTCATGAGTATGATCCAGGCGATCGGCTGCGGTATAGGGAGCGATCAAGACATCGCTAAACGCCGCTACAACCGCGTTATCATCATGACCGACGCGGACATCGATGGCTCCCACATCCGAACTCTCCTGCTTTGCTTCTTCTATCGCCAGATGTACCAACTGGTCGCTGGTGGGCACGTCTACCTCGCACAGCCTCCCCTCTATCGCGTCGTGAGAGGAAAAAAAGAACGTTACTACGTCCAAACCGAAGAAGAGATGAAGCAGCAGTTGCTCGAAAAAGGACTTGGCGACAGCTACTTCGTCGGCGAAGAGGGGATGAAGATCGAAGGGGAGAAAATGCGATCCCTTTGCAAGTCGCTGGCATCTCTCGAGGAAGCGATCCTCGCCCTAGAACGCCGCGGCATCTCACTGCGTGTTCACTCTGAGAGGATGGATCCGGAGACAAAACGTCTCCCGGTTTTTCACCTGGATCTCGGCGTCGAGGATCGCTGGTTCATCACCCGCGACAAACTCGATGAGTTCCTTGCGACTCGCCAGATTCGCGTCGATGACAGTATGCCCGAGGGAGAGCCCGCGAAGTCTGATACGAAAGAAGACGCGACACGGGCCGCTCGCATCACAGAGATCTTCGAAGTCCGAACCATCAACTCGGGACTCAAGGATATCGCGGAACACGGTTTCTCGATCGCTGACCTCATCCCTAAAGAGCGAACCGGCGCTACCGACTCACGGTTCTATCTCCATCGCGAGGAAAACGTGATCGGACTGGAAGACCTTCGCGAGTTGCTACCAGCTATTCGAGAGATCGGCCGCCGTGGTTTGACCATTACCCGCTTCAAGGGACTCGGCGAAATGAATGCCGAAGAACTTCGTGAAACAACCCTCGACCCGAGCAACCGGACCATGGTCAAGATCGAACTTCCCGATGCCGCTGCAGCCGACGAAATGTTCCGAGTCCTAATGGGTGACAAGGTCGAACCTAGACGCGAGTTCATCGAGAAGCATGCACTCGATGTTCGAAACCTTGACGTGTAGCGCGATCACAATCGCACACCCACGCGAAACGGGTTGATGCTGATCGCATACCGAAATGCTTCGTCGATCCGGTCGAGCGTAAAGTGATCGTGAATCAATTCCCGGATCGGGAATGCATCATGAGCCATTTCGATGAATTCCACGGCGTTGCGAAAATCTTCCGTGTTGTAATTATGCAATCCCCGAATAGAGATCAGGTTCCGGACAATATGCTCCGCCTGCATATTCACCGGCCTACAGGGGCTGACCGCACCGATCCAGACCGCAATCCCTCCAATGGCCATCATCTCAAGCGTCTTTTCCATACTCGATGGCACACCGCTGGCTTCGATCACAATATCTACGCTGTTTCGATGATCGATCGTATTTGGGTTTACGGATTCGACCTCTATCGGCGGATCGGAATCTCGCGGTAATTTTATTGTGTGGTCGGCTCCAAAGCGTCTCGCCATGTCGAGTCGGCCTGCATCAATGTCCATCGCACCTACGCGTCTAGCGCCCGCTTCACGCGCCATCGCGCACGCGAGAACGCCCAGCATGCCTGCACCGGAAATCAGCACCCTGCGATCCTTCACGGACCCCGCCAATCGGAGGGCACCTGCCACGGTTGCCACGGCGCAGTTGGTGATCGCAGCAACGGGAACCGGTACTTCCTCTGCGATTTTGATGATGGGTGTATGTGGGCGCAGGATCATGAACTCGCTGAGCCCGCCATGAAGAGTTTTGCCAGCGGCGAGTCGCTCATGACCGTACTTGAATCGGTCGGCTCCTTTTTGCGGCATCCCTCGCATGGACATTTCACTCGCCGGATCGCTCGCGAAAATTCCCCAGGTAACGCGGTCGCCGATTTGTAAATGCGTTCCTCGCAAATCCGTCCTCGATGCATTCGCACCGAACTCGTACACTCGACCGACCACCTCGTGGCCGAGGATGGTCGGTGTTGACTCGATCCGTTTGCCGCTGTAGGTTGCGATATCGCTTCGGCAGAGGGTTGTCATCTCATTGCGCACAAGAATCTCATGCGAATTGAGAGGCGGTATCTCGACTCCGATAATCTCCATCGGAATCCCGCTACCTGAAAAGACAGCCGTTCGGGATGTAGGGCGAGATTCTAGCGTCACGATCCGTCCTAGTGCGTGCCAGCGTTCGCAACGGAACCGGCCAGTTGGCTGAGTTCGCCCCAGAACGTCACGTATTTATCGCGATGCTTGATGTATTCTTCGTCAAACACGGCCCGACGCAACTCTTCCCGTTGCGTCACGAACTTGCCGTAATCCCGTTCGTCATCAGGATGAAAGATCGGGCATGGACGATCGTAAACAATGGTCGCACCGAGGTGGCCATCATTGTGAAAACGGGACATTCCGATGACTCGGTCTGCGACATAGATCGCTTCATTGAGTTCGTGAGTCACCATGAGAATCGTGTATTCAGGCCTGCGACCCTCTCGTTTCGCGATCAAGTTTTCTTGGTAGAACTTCAACAACATGTTCTGCAGTTCCTCGCGCATCGCTTCATCGAGAGCTCCGAATGGTTCATCGAGCAACACGATCTTCGGCTTCATAATGAATGCTTGTGCGACGGCGACCCGTTGCCGCATCCCTCCGGACATTTCGCCTGGATATTTACCACATGCTTCTTCCAAGCCGACTCGCTCCAAGAACTCTCTCGATTTTCGCAAGTGTTCTCGTCGGAGTTTTGAGTATTTCGGAAACAAGAAAAATCGTTCCCAAAGAGCGCTTTCGTCCAGCTTCAAACCGAAGCTAACATTTTTTTCTGCGGTAAGAAACTCGTAGAGCGAATACTGTTGATAGACGATCCCAACATCTCGAGTGGGGCCTCGCACAGGAACGCCGTCGGCAAGAATTTCCCCTTCGCTCGGAGGGTGGGTTCCGAGGATGGCTTTGAGGAGTGTGCTTTTTCCGCAACCGCTCGGCCCGACGACCGCTACGATTTGGCCGGGCAGGACTTTGAGATTGATATTGTCCAATACACGAAAGTCACCGAAGTAGTGGCTGACGTTTCTTATTTCGAGTGCGTATTCGCTCATAATGAGTATGGCTCAATGTGCCGATGAATGGAGAGATGCTCCCCCTTTGAAGAAGATGCCAATGACTTTCTTCACTGCAATAACGAGTGCCACAGCGGCGAGACCGGCCAGGATTCCAAAGACGGCATCGTACAGAAATGGACTGATTGCTTTGAGTGCAGGCCCGACCAAGGGTATTCCTTCGAGGAGATGAGCGACATGCTCGCTCTGATGGTGAAACCATTCAATGTTGTGGGTGACGATCCCGCCTCCCACCAAGAACATCGCGGCAGTCCCCGCTACCGATAGGAATCGAAGTAGCCAGGGTGATAGAAACAGAAGTCCCGAACCGCACGAGCGGAACATTCGATCGAAGAAACCGGTTCCAGTTCGTCCTGCCCAATGCAGACCGAGGTCATCTAGCTTGACAATTCCCGCGACCAAGCCATACACGCCTAATGTCATAAGAACGCCGACGGCGCTCAAGACACCCAAACGGACCAAAAACGATTCCTCGCGAATGACGCCCAAGGAGATGACAATGATTTCCGCAGACAAAATAAAGTCGGTTCGGATGGCAGCATTGATACGTGTCTTCTCAAAACTGACCATGTCTACGTCCGGGTCTTGAATCGCCTTACGCCGATCCTCCTGCGTGTGATCCTCGGGATGGAGCCAGGCGTGCAGGATTTTTTCGACCCCTTCGTAGCAGAGATAGATCCCGCCGAACATCAAGAGCGGTAGGATCAGGAACGGCAGCGCAAGGCTAAGGATCAAAGCAGAGGGAATCAGGATCAATTTGTTGATTGCCGAGCCGATAGCAATTCGCCAAATGACCGGAAGCTCGCGGTCAGCGTTGAAGCCCGTCACCTGTTTGGCGTTGAGCGCTAAATCGTCGCCAAGCACTCCTGCAGTCTTGTGCAATGCGACTTTGCTCATCGACGCCACGTCATCGAGAAGGGAAGCGATATCGTCCAGCAACGCGAAAAAACTCGCTCCAGCCATCATCTACCTCTCTAACGGAGACGCGAACTGCCTAAGACGCCAACTGCTTTCTGAGTGCGTTATCTCATTTATCGCCGATAACGCACTCGGGCTTACCTATTAGTTAGCGATCAGCTTTTGTCAGTGATCAGCCCTTCTTGGCTGCGTCGTATCGCTTGCCCACTTCATTCCAATTGACAACATTCCAGAATGCGGCAATGTAGTCGGGGCGGCGGTTTTGATACTTCAAATAGTACGCGTGCTCCCATACGTCCAAGGCGAGGATCGGTGTTCCCTCGATGCCTGCAACTCCCTTACCCATCAGCGGACTATCTTGGTTCGGAGTAGAGCCGATCTCCAGCTTGCCTCCGTTGAGAACGAGCCAAGCCCAACCGGACCCAAAGCGACCAGTACCGGCAGCAGCGAATTTTTCTTTGAATGTATCGAAGCTTCCAAACGCGGACTCGATATCGGTCAACAATGCTCCGGATGGTTTACCTCCAGCATTCCAACCGATGATTTGCCAGAAGAAGGAGTGGTTCCAATGACCGCCTCCATTGTTGCGAACCGCCATCCGCTTGTCGTCTGGTATGGCAGCCAAATTGCCGATCACTTCTTCGATCGACTTATCCGCGAATGGGGTTCCCTCGAGTGCCTTGTTGAGGTTGGTCACGTATGCTTGATGATGCTTGCCATGATGGATCTCCATGGTCTGTGCATCGATGTGTGGTTCCATCGCATTAAATGCGTACGGCAAGGGGGGGAGAGTAAAGGCCATATTGATTGCTCCTTGAGGATGGAATTGAGTTCTTAACTGAGAATCCATAGTGTAGGCTTGTCGCTGGTTTTAGCCAGTAGGAGACGCGGCAACCTGTTCCCCTAGAAAGTCGTCAGCATGAACGGTTCACCCATGAATTTGCACTCTTTGCGAGCTCTCGTCATCTTCTCGCGGGAAGGGGATCGATTCACCCACCGCATCGTGCAGCGTCAGGAATCCCTGGACGAGGCGGTGGGACTTTGCGGAGTCCTCGGCACCAGCCTCGAGGATTGGCCCCTCGACCCGCCGATTCAGCAGTTGGTTTTAGAGCAGATTGGATCCCCCCCGAGAACCGTAGCTCTCGGGGTAGGAATGTCAGGCTCGGGGCATTGGTCCTTGGCAGCCGAAACAATCGGCGGGGATGCCGGCATCCAAATGGACTGGGCTTGCCGAATCCATCGCCCCGCAGAACGGTTGGGTAGCAGTTACAAAGCCTTTGGACCTATGAATCGGATCGCTCGCGCATGGACAAGCCAACGCGCTGAGTGGTTGCTCCCCAATGACGCCCGTTTCGTCTTGAACGTTGCCGAGGGTCGGATCGTTTGGGACGAACATGAATCAATCGTCTCGATCGTTCCGGTCAGCGACATTCGTTATGCGGGCACCCACACGTGGCGTTACTGCTTGGATGTCGTATGAGGTTCCATCAGTCCCTTCAAGCCGCCGAAGCGAACCGCGCCGGGCAAGAGATATGCATCCCGAATCGAATCGATGCGATCGAATTCGAATCCCTGTGGATCAAGTTTTACGGCGCTGATTCGATCCGGTCGCAATGCATCGGCTGCAGCCACCAGACTGGACTCCGCACCATTCGCGGCCCAAACCCATTTTTCGCTTCCCTCCGGTTTAGCATCAGCCAGCGCGATTAGGACGGCAAGCCTTCGCAAAAACAAGGGCGGATTGTATCCATAGGTGTAGCACGGGGCGGGGCGTGGGTTCTTAACAAGTGACTGCACCGAAGTCCCCACGTCGATTCCCCATGCATCCTCTAAGATCACGGTGGCATCATGTGGGCTGTCCGATTCAGGTTTTCGGCCGGCCAAGACATGAACCGAGCGAATGCTCTGTCCCGCAGATGGCTTGATGAAAACGGAACCCACTTTCGAGCCATCGGCATTGACGATCGACCATCGAGCATCTCCTTCGGTTTCGCGAACAACCTTGAGGGAAGCGGCTATCCGCTCGGCGGGTTGCAGGATGGCTTTCCAGCCTTGGCTGCGGATATCCGGCGAAGCAGCGATCTTTTTGGCAACATCGTCGCTCCAACGTTTGAGCAGGTCCGCTTCAAAATCGATGCCACCTGGGGGAGAAGGATGGTCTTTATCCCAGACGGTCATCTGATCTCCCTTGAGCACATCGAATTCCTGCTCCAATATCGGCTCTGGCAAACCGAGTCCGAACAACTTGTTCATGAACCCGTACATGACAACGCGTGTTACGTGGTTGTAATTATGCGGGAAATGGGTCGCCACATGCAGGTTGACTCGGTCTTCGGCACCGTAGAGACCGTAGAGCCGCTTCAGTTCCGGAAAACCATCGCGCGCCATATCGCGAGTCCAATCGTTGGCAGCATTGACCCCGAGCGGGCGGGGAGCGGTGAGTGCTGCGATCTCCACGTTTCCGGTATCGACGCGCAGTCCGGTCGCGTTTTCACAAGTGCAACCACCCTGCATCGATGTGCTCACCATGACGACTGGATAGGCGCCAGCAAAACGAGGCTCAATCGCCGAGGCGATAAATGTTTGCGTCCCGCCGCCGCTTGCTCCGGTAATCGAGATGCGTGCGGGATCGACATCGGGCATCTGAAGCAGAAACTCGAGCGACTGCAGCGTGTTGATGGTTTGGAGCCCCAGGATGTTCTGAAGCATCCCCTCGGCTTTGGGGCTGTAGAGCAGCCATCGGTCTGCACCGACTTCCGGATTGGGCCCATGCAAACCGAAACCGTGAACTCGCTGCATGCTGATCTGTTGGCTATCAGCATAACCGAGCATATCGTAATGAAACACGACGATCCCCATGCGAGCCATTTGAACGCATCGGGCTTGCAGTGGACTGTGGGCAGCCGACTCAAAGCGTTCGGCACCACTGGCGAGATCCCGCTTTGCTTCGTCATCGCTGGTGTAGTAAAAACGTCCATTGGGCCAGTGACCGTGCGGACAGAGAACCGCAGGTCGCTTGATGTTCGATCCATCTTTCGAAGCTGACTTCTTTTCGAGCGGTCGATAGAGGCTGCCGGTCACGAACAAACCAGGCAGGCTCTCAAAGTAAACCTTCTCAATCGTGTAACCATCCTTCAGTTGAGCGGAGTGAATGACGGGCCGGATCGGAGCAAGCGTAGGCTTTGGGAACAAGCCCAAGGAAACTTCGATTTGCATGCGCAACTCTTCGGCTCGCTTTTCCCATGCTTCCTTGGTAGCAGGGACTGCGAACGGAAAGTGACCGTCCAGGTCCTTGATGGCGTAGGACGATTTCTTGTCTGGATCAACCGCTATGCAATCGCGTTGCAAGGCGTCTGAGGCGAAACAAGCGATGGCTAAACAAGACGTCAAAATTTGTTTTGCACGATGCACTCGTTTCGCTGAGTGAAATCGCTTTGACCGTTGTGTCGTCACGATCGATGCTCCCGATGCTAGGGTGAGGATAGTCAGTGCAGGATTTCCGTTTGAACGAGCAGACATTGTACTCCGGAAATTAACCGAATGGGGCAGGCGATCCAAAGGACACGTGGGGCGATTGCATCTACAATGCGCTGGGTATATTTCCTTTGGATTTGGCTAAAAGCCTTTCCGAGTAACATTAGCCGCCTTGGCGCTAGCCGCGGTTTTTTAGTTTTCGGATAGGGGCTAATTTCGCACCCTCGTTTCAGCCTGGAAAGAGACCGGTCATGCGCAGTTTCGCAACGCGATCGCTCCAATCGCTCCGAGCGATATGGATTCTCAATTCGATCCTGCTATTGAATACTCTGGGTGCTTTTGGCATGCTCGCTCGGGC
The DNA here is from genome assembly GCA_018970165.1 of Planctomycetota bacterium. Classification (GTDB taxonomy): domain Bacteria; phylum Planctomycetota; class Planctomycetia; order Pirellulales; family Pirellulaceae; genus JBKCUI01. The sequence goes on from JAGWWZ010000012.1 coordinate 24,519, forward strand.
TCAGGAAGCGAAGTGGGATTTGCCTTCGGGTGTGAAGTACTCGTCCGAGGTCAAAAGTGAACCTCGCGTGTTGCGAGTCCATCGACTAGCGATTGATCTCAAGTCAGAGTCGTTGGAGTTCGCTGTTGTCCCCGGACAGGATCCCGATGGTGATGGCCCGATCGAAGCGTTGCTTACCCCGCCGAAAAAGCTTGGCCAGGAGGTGTCGGCGATCGCTCTGATCAATACCAGCGCCTGGGGCATGTTCCCGGACAAGAACACGGGTAAGAAGCAAAGCTATGTCGTGGGTGGCGAAGCCGATATCCTTGGATGGGTTTATCAGGGTGGCAAACAGATCAGCCCAATCCAAGGGGGATATTGGACCTGCTGGATGGATTCGAACCGGAGAGTATCCATCGCCAATCTCGGTGAAAGGCAGGAAGCGGAACGCCCCACCCAGGCGGTATGGGCGGTTTCCGGGTTTCGAGGCATTCTGACCGATGGAAAGATCCTCCCTGAAGCGAGTGAAGTGCGACATCCTCGCACGGCTTTGGGTTTGTCGGCCGATGGTGCAACGATGACATGGCTGGTTGTCGATGGTCGTCAACCGGGATACAGCGAAGGGGTCAGCGAACACGAACTGGCTCAATTGATGCTGGAAGCGGGTTGCGATGATGCGATGAATTTGGACGGAGGGGGAAGTTCCGTTATGTTGCTGCGAGATCAGGACGGGTCGCTATCCGCCGCCAATCGCCCCTCCGACCCGACCGGTCAACGTCCTGTTCCGGTCGTTCTGTGCATACGAAGATCGGAACAATCGAACTAGTCGACCTCAACCTCACGATTCCCTTATGAATTCGATTTCATCTAAACGAACTCGCCGTCGCAGTTGTTAATCATTGCGCATATTGGTGCGGAGAGAGTTGAAGGTTATGTCCAAGCAGCGATTGAAGCGTATTCTCATCACCGGCGGAGCGGGTTTTCTCGGCTCGCATATGTGCGAGCGATTGGTGGGAGAGGGGCACGATGTCATTTGCCTCGACAACTTCTTTACATCGCAGAAGTTCAACGTTGCGCATTTGCTCGATCGGCCAAACTTTGAGCTGATCCGTCACGATGTTACCCTTCCTGTTTTTTTGGAAGTCGACCAGATCTATCACATGGCATGTCCGGCGGCACCCGGGCATTACCAATTCAACCCGATCAAAACGATCAAAACGTCGGTGCTCGGGTCGGTCAATATGCTCGGCATGGCGAAGCGATGCGGAGCCAGGATCTTGCTCGCCAGCACCAGCGAGATTTACGGAGATCCGACCGTTCATCCGCAGCCCGAGTCTTACTGGGGGAATGTCAATCCGATCGGGATCCGATCCTGTTACGACGAAGGAAAGCGGGTCGCCGAAACGTTGTTCATGGACTATCACCGCATGAACAAGGTCGACATCCGGATCGTCCGCATCTTCAATACATACGGACCTCGCATGCATCCGTTCGACGGGCGAGTGGTATCGAATTTCATCCGCCAGGCGCTCACAGGCCAGCCGATCACCATCTTCGGCGAAGGAGAGCAGACCCGATCGTTTTGTTACCGCGACGATTTGGTCGAAGGGATCGTGCGGATGATGAATTGCGAAGACAACTTCATTGGCCCCGTCAATATTGGCAACCCGAACGAGTTCACCATCGCGCAATTGGCCAGCAAAGTGCTCGAGTTGACGGGTAGCAAATCGACCATTGAAAGACGTCCGCTACCACCCGACGATCCGACTCGAAGACAGCCGGACATCACCCTCGCGCGAAAGATGCTAAAATGGGAGCCATCGACAGAGTTGCGAGTTGGGCTTGAAAAGACGATCGATTGGTTCCAGACCATACGCATGGAAGACTACCGGCCGCCAACTCCTAACTTTGCTTGACATTCAGGCACACCACTTCCATCCCACTTTTACTTTCTGCAACTTGACCTTGGTTGCATGAGGTATAGGGATCTGAGGAACTCGATGGCTCGATCGGAAACCAGAGCGTCGCCTCGCGCGACCCGTTGGCAACTGAGGACAAAAAAGATCGAATTCGGAAACGTTCCGGCGATCATGGGGATTCTAAACGTCACCCCGGACAGCTTTTCGGACGGCGGAGATTTTTATAGTTTGCAGACCGCCGTCGATCGAGCATTGGGGATCGAGGATGCCGGGGCGGCGATACTCGATATTGGTGGAGAGAGTACTCGTCCCTACAGTCAGAGTATCGATACCGACGAGGAACTGCGCCGCATTGTCCCCGTGATGGAGAAGTTACAAGGGCGATTATCCATCCCTATCTCGATTGACACCACCAAAGCAGCCGTTGCGCAAGCCGCCGTCGATCTGGGCGCAGAGATCATCAACGATGTTTCGGGGCTCGAGGCTGATCCTGAGATGATCGAGATCGCACGATCGAGAAGGGTGGGAGTATGTGCGATGCACCGGCAGGGAACGCCTCAGACGATGCAAGACAATCCGACGTATGTCGATGTCGTTGAAGAGATTTACGACTACCTGAGCCAGAGGGATCAGCATCTTCTCGTTAGCGGTATCGAACTCGATCGCATTTGCCTCGACCCCGGTATCGGTTTCGGCAAAACGCATGAGCACAACATCGAGTTAGTGCGCAGTTCTCGCCGATTTTTGGATCTCGGTCGCCCGATCTTGATCGGCCACTCTCGCAAAGGCTTCATCGGCAAGGCGCTCGGCAATAAAGATATTCCGCGCGATTACGGAACGATCGGAGTCTCGCTATGGCTAGCCCAGCAAGACATCCAGATTCTGAGAGTGCATGATGTTGCAGGACATGTGCAGGCGCTGCGACTCCTTAGTGCGATTCGTTCAGGCTGACTGCAATCTGACGTTTGGCGAACAGCACAAACGCTTCGTCTTCATGCACGATTCGCCAGGAGGCACTCTGTTCGGAGGTAATGAATCGTTCGAGCACGGGAGCGGATCGCTGCATGAGGATGAAGTCCGCGTGGTAACTCTCGAGCAAGTCCTGCCATCCTTCGTTGGCAGAGTAGAATCGATCGTGAAGGGGAAGGACGTCATCCGCATAGGCAACTTCGTAGCGACCATCGATACTGACGCGGATATTCGGAAAACATCGCCAAGAAACATAGCCGCCACTCGCGAACGGAGTGATCATGTTCCCCGATAGGTGTTGACGTTCGATAAAGGTACAGGCATCGACCGGATACACTAAGGCCGCATTTGGATCGCGACTTGGGACCGTGCTTTGCCAAGGAGTATGTACCCATGCAAATGCACCGCAGACAACGGTCACCATCATTGCGGTTGCGATCGCCATTCTGCGTGTCGACTGCAACTTGGCGATGACGATGCGTCCCAAGGGCGTTGGCGTTAACCAACCGGGCATGAGAGCTAACCACACGGTCCCATAAAGTGATCCGTGCCGGAGATGTTTTAGGGCCATAAAAGCCGCCAGGGCACAGAACAGCCATCCGGTCAAACGGGGCCAGCGCCGGGTTCGAGCGACATATACCATCAGGACCACGCTGATCGCAAAGGCCAACAGGGCAATCCCCGGTTGATACGTTGCCCACAGAGGTTGCCATTCCACAATCGTCGGACGAGGCATCCGGATGGCTCGCCACAAATACGGAACATACTCCCAACCCCAAGGGTTGAATCCGAGCCCCCAGAGCATGAGGAACAAGACCAATCCATGATGCCTGTAACGCACAACAGCAGTCCGCCAAGCGGCATAGGACGTACATCGCCTGGGGGCCCAACTCCCATGATTATCCCAGCATAAAATTCCAAGCCATCTCTCTAGGATGGTGAAGGCCATAAATCCTATACCGACGACAAACCCAGCGTGCATATTGAGCCAAGCGACATACATCGCAAACCACGGGACGATCCAAAATCGTCTCCCGCGCATGTCCGATTGCAGCATCAGCATTTGCGCTGCGAGGAACACTAGCGTGAAAAGTTGCGCTCGCAAATTTCCGAAACCGACCCAAATCAACGGAAAGACAACCGGAGCGCATACCGCGACGAGATACGGATGCGCTCCATGGTTTCGAGCTAGCCGATACAGCATGACTACGAAAGCGGCGATCAACACCAACCGCAACCAAGCCATCCCATCGAGCCCAAGGAAACTTCGCTCGGCAACCCAATACAGAACTACTCCTGTACCCCATTCGTGATGTACCACTGGGGAGACTGTTTTGGTGAATGCGAATACATCTTCTCGGGGGAATTGTTCGGTCGTGTGCATGACGCGAGCAAGCGCCATCTCGTGGAAGGCATCATGAGTCACGTCACTCAGTCGAACCACATAGGCTAGAAAGCCGATCGCTACCGCCACCAACAGCGCACCGGCTAGGCGGTTATCCCGAAATCGACCCAGAAGCATCGCTCGACGAAGGTACTCCATGCAAACGATTTCGGCTTGATCGATCCAGTCATTTTTACTTTCGGCCAAAGGTGCAGTAGGACATTGTAATTGCTAGCAGACGCCGATCTTTTTTGTTTTTTTTGGGAGGAATAACTCAAGATTGACCTGGAGGAAGATTTCTTCCGTGGCCTAGACTCGCGACTCACTCTTGGGTGCGGCGTTGGCCCCCTTCGACGTGGCGTGAAGGATGGCACGACGCCTGATTCACGGAAACCTCCATACTTTGGATCCCTTGCATGGAAGCGCGGACACTCGTCTACTCGTTGGTGTTTTTGTTGGGATGTTTGGGTCAAGCGTGGGCGCAGGTCATTCCTGCGGGGCAGGTGACTGCACCTCGTCGTTTTGTTGTCGAGACCCAGCACTTTCGCATTTTTGCAGCCGACCCAACTTTGGCGCAAGAAGTCGGTCAAATGGCCGAGAGTTATAGAAGGCATCTGGCGATACATTGGCTTGGCCGCGAACTGCCGCCTTGGATCGAAAAAGTCCCTGTCACGGTTCAATCGGCTCCGAATATGCCCGCAAGCGGCGAAACAAAATACACTTTGGTCGCGGGTTCCGTCCGCGAATTTCGGATGGTCCTTTGCGGATCGCGGGAACGAATACTCGACAGCGTTTTGCCGCACGAAATGACTCACACGGTTCTGGCTACCCATTTTGCGGCGACAGGTAAGCCAGTCCCGCGGTGGGCGGATGAAGGAGCCTGCACAACGGTTGAAGATGAGAGCGAACGGCGCAAACACGACACCATGCTCGTCCGATTTTTGAGTGAGGGGCGGGGCATCCCGTTCGCCAGCTTATTCGCCATGCGAGATTACCCTCCCGACATGATGCCTCTTTATGCTCAAGGTTACAGCCTGTCGGCGTTCTTGATCGCTCAAGGTGGGCCTCGACAATTCATTCAGTTCTTAGAGCGCGGCATGCGCGATGAAGATTGGGTATCCGCCGTTTCCCAAACCTATGGGTATCCAAAGCTCGGAAATCTAAAGACCGCTTGGAACCAATGGGTAAGCGACGGAGGAGGATCGGTGACGAATTACACGGCACTGGCCTTCGGTTACTCAAATCAAGCCAACGCGACCTTAGCATCTGCAACCACCCCCGCTTCATCGTCCCTCGCCACACCATCATCAACAAACTTAGCAACGACGAACCTGACTGGAGTTCAAGCTAGCACCACTGGCAAGGGATTCTATCAGGAGCAATTCCAGAAGCATGGAACCCCGATCCACGTTAGTCAGCCAGGTCCGATGCAAACCATCGGAGGGACGCTCTACCGATAGTTTCTGAGTACCCGTGCGTGAACATCGACTCGGAGGGTTCTCCGCATCGGTGAAACTGCGCAAGATGTGCTGGTCTGAAAAGACTAGGAAAAGCTTGACGAAATTGCCCAAGTTTACTTTTCAAGAAAATCTCTTTTCTAACCCGAAAAGTAAGCTTGACCGGACCTTTTTAAGACGATTATTCCAATTGGATAAGCTCTACGACGAGCATCTAGTCAACAACTGGAGCGATAAAGGAGTGTCGCGTTGAAATACTTACATCCCTTACGAACATTTCGGCTTCTGACCGCGGCTTGCGCGGTGACTGCGCCCGTCGTTGTGCCAGCAGGCGTCATCGTCGCCGTCGGTAGCTACGTCACTTGTGCATGTGCCCAGCAAGAGGGTAGTCCGAGTGCACTACCACCAGCGTTCTTGCCACCTACATCTGAAGTGCCAGCAACAGGCATCCCGGGTGCGGCACCTCAAGGCGCGAATTCGTCATCGACGACTGAAGCTGGCAAGGATTCAAAGCGCAGTCGTGCTGCCGCAGCATTGTTGAAGACGGTTGGTGGAGAAACGACGCCGCCGAAGGCGAGCGGCGCCCTCACTCCCGAACAGGCTCGCGATGAAGCAAGCGGACTTGCGGCACAAGCAAAAGCAGCTTTGCAACGCGGTGATGTCGCGACAGCCAAGGCGCTCATCGATCGCGCCGCATCGCTCCAAATCGCGGACAACCGATTCCTTCCGGGCCAGATTAAGCCCTGGGATGTCGCTATGGATGTTGAACGCGCTTTGCGTTTACGCACTCCAAGCGGTGTGACCACCGCAGCCGCAACTTCAGGAACCGCAGCGTCCGGCAAGGCAACGGATGCAGCCGTACAACCCGGGGTGTTTCAGCCGAGCAAGGATTCTTCGAAAGTCGCTCCGGCTAGCAGTTCCATTTCTCCTTTGCTCCAAGAAAACGAATTGTCTGGCCAGGAATGGTATGACCGAGGTGTGGAAGCTCTTCGCCTTGGCGATCGCGATGGCGCCTCCGGATATTTCAGCAAGGCGTGGAAAAAGCAGGCAGAACTCGATCCTACGACACGCGCACAGCTCAAGGACAAACTCCTATATCTGCAATCTCGGCCAGAACCCGAAGCCGTGAGTGCCGTTCCGAATGAAAGCCGCGAATCCGTTCAAAAGAAGCAACGTTTGTTCGCGGAAGTTTCCGGTGAAATCGCAGACGCTGAGCGAATGGTCAATGATCAACCCTATGAAGCCATCGATCGACTCAAGTCTTTGCGAACTAGGGTTTCTCAGGCAGAAGTAGACGGCGCCTACCGCAAGCAGATGCTGTCGATGGTGGATCGTGTGATCACCAACGTCGAAGCTTGGATGGAACAAAATCGCTCCAGCATTGAACTCGACCAACGCAATCGACAGATCGAAGATCGAATCACCCTGGATGCTGCTAACACGGCGAAGGAAGATGCTCAGATCCAAACTTTAGTTGACCAATACAACGAGTTGATGGATGACAACCGATACGCGGAAGCGGAAGTCATCGCTCGCAAAGTCGAGGAAATCAAGCCGAACTCGGAAATCGCCTCGGTCATGCGTGGCCGCTCGGTGATCCAACGTCGTATCGAAGAGCAAAAGGAAATTCAAAAACTGAAGGAGGAGGCTCTTCTCAACAGTTTCTCCGATGCCGAGCGATCCTCTGCAACCTATTTGAAGGACAACCAGCCGTTGCAATTCCCCGCTGTTAAGGACTGGACCGACCTGCGGCGATTGCGAGATAAATACGGAAACGAATCCCTCGCGTTACAACCGTCCGAAAAGCGGATCCTTGAAATTCTCGAAGAACCATTTTCAGCCAGCTTTGATAGAAGGCCGCTGTCGGAGGCTCTCAAGACGATCTCGGAGATGACCGGGCTGATCATCTTGATCGATGAACCATCGATCGCTGAAGAAGGTCTGCGTTCTGACCAACCGATCAGCCTCGATTTGCGTGGAAATCAAATCAAGCTGAAGAATGTGCTTAAGAATATTCTCGAGCCTCTGAACCTGAACTACTCCATTAAGAATGAGGTGGTCAAGGTACAGAGCCGTCGCTTCATGCAGCAGGAAATGTACAGCAAGCCCTATCCAATCAAGGATTTGGTGATCCCGGTCCCTAACTTCATCTCGGATTACAACACGGGGATGGCTGGTGCAGTGGAAGCTGCCTACCAGGCTCAAACCAATTACGTAGCGGTCAATCTGCCCGAGCAGGATGGTTTGTCGCTTCGATCGAATAAGCTTGCCAGCATCGACCCGAATTCGAATGTCCTCGCCCAATTTGCTTCTAATTCATCCGTCAACCCTGGTTCGTTTTCGCCCGGTAGAACTTCCCCTGGCATGGATCCATTCCCGGCATCGGGAACAGCGGGTGGACTGGGTGGTGCATCGATGGCGAATTTCGGCGAATTGATGAACCTAATTCAACAAACAATCGCTCCGAGCGAATGGCAAGACGCGGGTGGCACATCCACGATGATGCCCTTCACCCAGAACCTGAGCTTGATTGTGAACGCTCCCCAAGAAACACACGAGCAAATCGCCGATTTGCTGAAGAGCCTGAGAGCACTCCAAAATCTGCAGGTATCTATCGAACTTCGGTTCATACAACTCCAAGACACCTTCTTCGAACAAATCGGGGTCGACTTCGATGCCAACTATGACGACAAGGTGCGACGTATTCCCGCCGAAGATTCGGGGCCGAGCGTCGTCGTCGGTCTGTCGGGCCAAACCAGTACAGTTCCGGCCCTCACGGGGGACTTTGATATCCAATTGCGTCAAGGAAGCTTCGGACTACCCTCTCCCTTCGGTAATCCCTCTGCAACCGCTGGATCCCAGGTCGGATTTGCGATCTTGAGTGACCTAGAACTGTTCTTCTTCCTTCAGGCAGCACAGGGGAACAGCCGCCAAAACGTCCTGCAAGCACCTAAAGTGACGATGTTCGACGGACAGTTTGGAACTATCAACGACTTCGCGCAACGGCCGTTCGTCGTCGGATTCGAACCCGTCGTCGGTGACTTCGCGGTCGCTCAGCGGCCGATCATCGTGATTCTGAACGAAGGTACCCAGATGAACGTTCAATCGGTCGTGTCGCAGGACAAACGATTCGTGCGAATGACCCTGATGCCTCAGTTCACACGCCTCGAAGCCACCGACCGTCAGTTCACCTTCCAAGGGAAAAAATCGACGAAGTCCGGAACCAGCATTCTGGATCCCAACGGCAAACCGACAGGCAAGCGAAATAATGAGGAGGAAATCATCGAGGGTACAACTGTCCAACAACCTACCGTAGGTACAACCATGGTCGGTACAACGGTCAGCGTACCCGATGGTGGAACCATCCTTATGGGGGGTATCAAACGGCTCCAAGAAGGCCGAACGGAACGAGGGACCCCGATGCTTTCCAAGATCCCGTACATCAATCGCTTGTTCCGTAACACCTCTATCGGTCGCCAAACCAGTACACTCATGTTCACGGTGACTCCCCGAATCATTATTCCTGAGGAAGAAGAAGAGGAACTGGGTATCCCACGAACACGACCGTAACCTGAAGGGTAACGGCCGCATAGGCGCAAGCCCGTCGAATACTAAGAGCCTCGCAGTTGCGGGGCTCTTTTCGTTTTGGAGGCCCCAATATGCAGACCCGATCCACGTTGGGGGGCATGCCCAGGGCAGGAAAAAACTTTTTTCTAGTTTTCTACTTCCGGCGAACCTTTTCGCTCCGCATTACTCTTTTAACCAATCGCCAACGAATTCGCTTGGCGATCTTTGGGAGGCCAACGAGTTGTTTTTCTCCTAGCGGTGGGATACTATCGCTTAGGCGAGAAATGGCCGAGGCTATTTCCGATTAACGGTTTTTCATTTGTTTCATCTCATGCTGCGCTGAATAGGTGCGGGGAGGTAACCATGTGGTTGGTCAAACAAACTCAACGAATTGCTCGCGTTATTGCCATCAAGCAACGACGCCTGGATATCGCATTGAGCACCACCGCAGAACACCTCCTAGACCTTCTGAAAGCGAGCTTAGGTATGTCGAGCGAACGTACGGGCAAAAACCACCCGTCGCGTAGCTGGCTAACGACGTCTGACCATACGTCACCGTCCGGGAATTGCATGCGTGCGATACCCAGACCCGCGTATGTGACCAACCGTCTAAGCCCAACGACACGGCGGATCAGTCACTAAAGACACCCGTTCGAGCAATCGCCAACGAAGGAAATCTCCTTCGAGGCGACCAGACATACCTAAGAAACCCTTTGTAAGAAGCTGTCGGCTTCACGTTCGCATGCGCTCGTTCGAGCAAGTTGCGATCTGAATCCGATCGGTGTTTCGCTGCAAATGGTGGCCCTTAACCCCTTTTTGCGAGTAACGCACTCTGCCTTCGGGCGGATTGTGCTCGCACGGAGCATGAGAAATGACCGCTATCATCGGATACGAACACGACGAGTTGGAACACTTGGTTGCCGCTGCTCGACAGGGTGATCGGGGAGCGATGGACGAACTATGCACTCGTTTTCGTGGCATGGTGATGTCCATTGCCATCGCTCGGCTGGGGGATTGGCATGAAGCCGACGACCTGTGCCAGGATGCCTTCATTCAGGCGTTTCGAAAGTTGGATCAATTGCAGACTAACGCTGCGTTCGTTGGTTGGCTACAGACCATCGTTGCTCGCATGGCGATCAACCGAGGAACTCGTCGAGGCCGAACCACCAACGTCGAACAGGAGTTCCTAGAGAACACCATCGAAGACAAGCGGGCAGCATTCGACAACGCCGTGCGGGAGGAAGAAGCGGCAACGGTTATGAACAAGTTGCAAGCGATGCGAGAATTGGACCGAGATACGCTGGTCGCCTTCTACATCGATGGCCAATCCTTGATCGAAATGAGCAATCGATTCGCAGCTCCGATCGGAACGATCAAGCGTCGGTTGCATACCGCTCGCAAGCGGTTGGCTCAAGAGTGCAAGATCCTGATTTAAGGAACTCGCAAATCAGGAAATTCGCAGTAGTCCGGTCGGTGCAGTTTTTCAGGCTGCACCGGCCCAGGGCAAAAGCAACATTTCTAAGGCCTTAGCAACCACACTCCGGTTCCTGTCGAAACCGCTTGGGTTCCAATCGCATAGGGACTATATGGAGGACGTTGACGCAGTCCAGGTGCTGCGGTCCCTGGACGATAACGACCCACGTTCGCTACGTCTTCGAGCGGACCATTCAGGCAGTAAAAATAGGGGGTCAAAAAGATCCCGGTGTAAAAACGCGCTCCCGAGATCATCGGTTGCAGGGTCGGGCAACGTTCATGCCCGTGATTTTCGAGCATGATGTCTTCGTAATACGTCGGCTGATGACAGAAGACCGGAGCGATCCATTGCTTGTTCGAGTAGGTCCATCCCTCCGGACGATCGGGACCATACGGAAGAGGAACCGGTTCCGGAAGCCTACCTTGAGTCGAATCGGGGGGAATCTGAGAGGTTCCGATACCAGCGACGGAGGTGTTCGGGATGGTCAACGCCTTAGTCCTCAGGACTTCTTGAGGACTTGCAATGACTGCGGGAGCAATTTCGGGTGCCAAAGATATTGGGGCTGGCGATAGCTGAACCGTCGACTGCTGCGGGTCGGACTGTTGTGCGACATATCGAAGAGCCTGCAAGTCCTGGGAGACAACGTCTTGTGCAATGGCAAGCGAAGATCCACTCCACCCAATGGCTCCGGCGATGAGACCATGCGCCAGAAGACCTTGCAACATCATTTTCGTCATCTTGCTAGCTTTCAACCGTGACATAATGTCACCCGTACCCATCCCTAGGTGTATTGAAAAGTCGGCCTTAGGGGTTGCCAATGCGATTCGCACTGGTGGCCGACACTGGCTGATTCGGCACAATCTGAGTCATCACTTCATTGCGCACAATCGAATTAAGACGGTCCGTTGCGGTGTCGCTCCATTAAACCGACTAAGCGTCAATGTTTACCTTTGGTCGATTCGACGAGAGGTTTGCGGTCGTGTTCGTACTGAGCTGAGTGCTTCTTCGCTATCCGAAAGGCTTCATGGTCACAAGCGGGAACAAAAAAAAGCGCGGCCAAAAACCGCGCTTCTTAAAAAGGCTCAACCTTAAGCGGCACCATTGGCCGAAGGATGAGTTTTCTTCCAGTGCTGGAATGCAGCGCGAATATCTTTCACGTGCATCCAGTGACCGTGCGTTTTCGTGGTGCTAGAGACCATGGTCTCGGGAGCGATTTCACCTTTCTCGATTTTTTTGAGAAAATCGCATTCGGAAATCGGACCCACAGTCTTAGAACCGCCGAAAAAGCCTTTCTTCATAAAGTACCAATCAGTGGACATACCTTCCTCCTCGATCAGCAAACAACAAAAAATACGATGATTGCGAATTCGACCGAGGTGCAATGCGTGTTGCTGTCAGGACTTTGTGAACACCCAACTATAGGGTTAGTTCCTGCCATATTTCCAGAGCCATAACGAAATTTCGAACTATCATGCCGAGAAATTTTGGTTTTCTCGAGAAATTTCGGGAGTCCAACCTCTCTCCCCGGGTCAGTCCCCCGAACTACCCTGGGCACGCGGGTCGTGAGCCGCACGAAGTCGATCGCCATCTCTTTGAATGCCTTGCGCAATCGCTAAAGCTTCCGCAGGACGGACGGTATGGCCTAATGACTGCAATCCATCCATAGTTTCTTGAGTGATAGCGTAGGGGTCATTGTTTCCTCGCTCTCTTTCCGTAGAGACGCCGTTTGTGGTTGGATTTGCCTTCTCTGCCAACAGCGTATCCGGACTCCATTGGTGGTGGACTCGACAACCCGAAATGGCGTCCTTGATTGCCTGCTTCAAATCGAGAACTCGCAAGAGTACCTGAAGCGTCGCGGTGATGATGCGTGGTCCACCTGCTGCTCCGCATGTTACGGCAGGCAATCGATCTGCGTCGAGTACTATCGACGGACTCATGCTCGACAAAGGTCGCTTTCCTGGAGCAATCGCATTGGCATAGGAACCAACCAAACCAAACGCATTTGGCGTCCCTGGAGCGAGACTAAAGTCATCCATCTGGTTGTTGAGCATCACTCCAGTTCCTGGAACCATTACTTTACTTCCCCAGGAAGTATTGACGGTGCAGGTCATGGCGACCCAGTTTCCGTGAGCATCGGCAACCGTCAAATGAGTCGTATGCTTACGGTCCTCAGATTCTTTAGGCACCGCTTGTTCCAGTTCGCGTGTCGCGTAGACACTCGGATCGCTACCTGGCGGTACACCTCGCTCGATGCCGATCGACGCCCCCTTTGGGGAAAAATCTTTCATGCGATCTCGCAGATAGTCGCCGTTCAGCAATCCGCGAGGAACATCGACAAAATCGCTATCCCCAAGCCAATAGGCTCGATCGGCAAAAGCTCGCTTCATGCATTCAGCGAGCAGATGGTATCCCTGGATACTCGAACTTTCGAAAATCCCATGCAGTTCATATGGTTCGAGCATCGCCAACATCTGCGCAATATGGATCCCTCCCGAACTCGGGGTTGGAAAACCGATCACGGTGTGATGGCGATAGGGTTGACTGAGTGGATTCCGATCGAGCGCCTGATAACGAACGAAATCGGATTCGGTAAGGAAACCGCCGATGCTTGCAAGGTATCGGCACGTCGTCTTGGCGAACTCGCCAGCGTAAAACCAGTCACCACCATGGGCGGCGATGTTTCGGAGGGTTTGAGCCAGATCTCGCTGCACCAAGAGTTCGCCCTCTCGAAAGGGTTCGCCATTGCTGTGCAAAAGGATCCCGCGAGATGCAGGATATCGAATCAGGTCCTCGGCCTCGCGTGCCACCGTGCGGGCGGTGGAACGACTGGCAGGATGCCCCTCGTGTGCGATGCGAATCGCGTGATCGAACAGGCGTTCCCAGGGCAAGTTACCATGGGCTCGATGCATTCGGTCCATCGCAGCAATCTGACCGGGAACTCCGCTCGCCAAAGGTCCGGTTTGGCTCAATTGAGGATCAGCCTTACCCTTGCTGGTGAATTGACTCGGGTGAGCCGCGGCACCCGCAGTCTCGCGACCATCGATCGCACGAATCCGTCCATCGGCCAAGCGAATCAGGACCAAACATCCGCCCCCGATCCCCGAGTTATGTCCATCGACGACTCCGAGTACCAATGCTGCAGCGATCGCGGCGTCGATCGCATTTCCACCCGAGTGCAAAATCTCCATCGCCGCGTCGGTCGCTAATGGATGGACCGTTGCCACAGCATGATTGGAAGTCAATGCGCTAGTAGAATGTGGTCTCGGGGAGGAGGACCAAACCAAGGGGCTACCACAAGCCAGACTGGCACCGGCGGCCAGTTGCGTTACAAAATGTCTTCGTGAAACCATCATGCCTCAATTCTCCGGAACAACTCGCCATGAACGGCCCTGCGCGTTCGATCGATCTCGGAAACCGTATCGGATTTGGCGAACGCGCGAGATGGTCTATTGTACAAGAAGCGTCGGCGATCAAAGCGGGGAATGTGCATCCCTCCGCCCGATTTGAAAACATGGATCACTCTCAATTCGTGGATGCGGCCCACGCGATCGGCGAGGCTATCGACCAATCGCTCGGCAAATCGCTCGGAACTATGGTTGTGGAGTGCACCCAAGCGATGCTCGAGACCACCGGTGTCAACACCAGCCTGGGAACCATTCTCTTGCTGGCACCATTGGTCCAATACGAACTCAACCACTCGGAAAACATCCGATGTGAGATGCTCCGAAAGGACTGGACTGGGTCTAAGCTCCAAGAATTTTTCCGCAGTGCAGATGCGAATGACTGCGCATCGGTTTACCGTGCAATCGCCGCTTGCAAACCAGGAGGCCTGGGTACGGCCGAGACCATGGATGTGCTAGGCCCGCCTCCTGAGTCCCTATTTTCCGCAATGCAACTCGCAGCAGATCGCGACGATGTTGCATTGCAATACTGCAACGGATACCAACAAGTAGCGACCTGCGCCCAGATACTGCAATCGCCTGATTTCCGATCGATGTTGCTACCCGATGCGATACGCCGTTTGCAAGTGATCATGATGGCAGAGCGTGTCGATAGCCTCATAGCACGGAAATGCGGCTTGCCTTTCGGTCTCAACGTGCAGTCGCAAGCTATTGAGGTTTTGCAATCAGGCCCTTACGGCAGCGAACGGTTCGAATCCAATTGGTCGGCCTTCGACGTGTTTCTTCGCGGCGACGGAAACCGTCGCAATCCAGGCACAACCGCTGATTTGATCGCCGCCGCACTTTACGTAGCGAGCGACGCATGGATTTGATTCCCATTCCCGATCGCCAGGCCATTCGTTCCGTTCGCTCTGCCAAGCCGATCAGATCACCGTATCAAGCTCAAGGATACTTGCTCGAACGTGAACCTCTGGAGGGTGGGCGAACCGCTGCATGCGCAACCTATTTCCTGACCGGGAGCGAGTGCCGCTTCACATGCAGTTTCTGCGACTTGTGGAAATACACGATCAACACGCAGACACCCATCGGCAGTCTTGCACGACAAATCGAATCGCTTCATCATATTCTGCAATCCCAAGGGGAACGATTCGATTGGCTGAAGCTGTACAACGCATCGAATTTCTTCGATCCCTACAATGTTCCGATCGAGGATCATGCCGGTATCGCTTCGGCGTGTGAATCGGCAAGTCGCTTGGTGGTCGAGAATCACGCAAAGCTAACATCATCCACGCAAGGCTTACGATGGATCCGGTCTTTTCAGCAGATGCTCCGCCCAAAACTCGAAATCGCGATGGGATTGGAATCGATCGATCCAGACGCTGAAAGGCTTATGAACAAATTGATGCGCCGAAGTGACTTTGAGGCTGCGTGCGACCGGCTGCGGGAATGCGGGATCGCGGTGCGAGTGTTTGTGATTTTGCAGCCTCCTGGAACCGAACCAGGAAAGGCTCTCGATTGGTGTGTGAAAACTTGCAAGTATGCCTTTGAACGGGGTGCAGAGCGATGTAGCATCATTCCGGCGAGGCAGGGCAACGGATGGATAGATCGTTTGGAGGAGCAGAGACTTTGGGCCCCCCCGACACTTCCCCTCGTCGAGTCTACCCTCAGAGCGGCCCTTGAAAATCTCTCTGCGACCGGCCGAATCGTTTCCGTCGACATGTGGGATTGGGAATCCCTCAAGGGTGGTTGCGATCGATGCAGAAAAATCCTGTACGATACGATGGTAGAGATGAATTTCGAGCAACGCGCTATTCCTCGCGAAGCCTGTCCGTTTTGCGAACCAGCGGAGAACTCTTGATTGAACGAAAGCGGTGCAATGGATTACGTTCGTTATGCCATCGCCCTAGGGCCGATAGGATTGTATTGGGTATTGATCGGTTATCTTTACCAGCGACCTCATCCGATGCTGATCAACGCTGCTCAGGACACGCTGCTGTTTGGATTGGGTGTAGTAGGATTGATGGTGGTCGGTCCGATGCAATTGTTCTTTCCTAATGCCGCCTACTCGCTTCTAGGTGGTTGGACCTGGTTTTTTCTCCTGTGCCTCTACGCATTTGTTGTTTTGTTCATCTCCTTGAATCGCGGGCCGCAATGGACACTCTACGGTTCGAATGCAGAGGGTCTACGGGGAATCCTGAACCGTGTCCTCGAGGAACAAAACATCGCACACTCGTGGGAGGATTCGATACTCGTGGTTCCGGAATTAGGTATTCGCGCCATCGTGGAACCTGCGAATGTAACGGACCGGGCTGCACAACTGACCCGGTGCGGACGGTCTCAGGACATTGTGGGCTGGTATCGACTCGAGAAATTAGTCACGGAAAAGTTGCAATCCGCCCCGTCGAACCGCGGGGGGATGACATGGATCGTGATGGGGATTGGCATGATCCTTGGCTCGCTAGCGATGTTCTGGCTCGAAATCGACAAGATCATGCTCGCTTGGGAGCAACTGTAGCGATCAGTGCTTGTCGCTTCGAAGCAATACGCGCATGCCGAAGACTTCCTCGAACAATTCGCCTGACTGCCGAACCGTCAGTTGCTCGAGCGACACGTCCTCGATTCCGTGGGTGATGATCACCAATCGGTCTTCTTCATGGCGACACCGAATATTGCTGATCCGCTGGGAGCGGGATTCGTCCAGCGCGATGGCAAGTCGCAGAATAGCGGATAGTTTCGCGACCGCGACCCGATCGTTCCTATCCAGCATGGAATACCCCTCGTGATCGGGCTGCGGCGACGAGCGGCGATGATATCGAACTACCAAGGAAACGAGTAGTTGGTCCTTCTCGGAGAGACCAAACAGTTCACTGTTTTGAATCAAGTACATCGCATGCTTGTGATGGCTTCTGGCATTGATGAACATTCCTATCTCATGCAGGATGGCCGCTAGATAGAGTATCAACTCCATCCGTTGGTCGAGCTGATGGTCCTCGATCAAATCTGCGAAAAGCTTTCTTGAGAGGCTCGCCACATGCCGTGCATGGGGTTCATCGAATGCCATTTTCCGACCAAGATTGATGGCAGAGCGGACGATTTGATTTCGAAACTCGGCAGTCCAAGCATCTCGAACTGCCATATCGTGGAGCAGCCCATCGCGCAGGTTTGTTTCGGCAACGTGGATGACCGGACAGTTGAATTCTCGGGCGAGCAGTGCGTAGCTCATGAGCGCCGGCCAAAGCGTTTCGGCATCGGAGTAGCTGATCGAATAGCGGCTGACCAATTCATCTTCATTGAGGTTGCCGATCGCACGAGCGAACTCCATCAATCGGTCGGTCCCAACCGACCGCAGGGATTTTTCGGTCTTCACCCCTTCGATGTTGGAGACTGCCAATCGCATATCGCCGCCAAGTGCGACGATCTGAATTTCTTTGCCCGCGTCGACATGTTCGTAGATCTGGTGCACCAACCTGCGGATTTGGGTTTCGATGATCGCTCGCTGCTTGGCATGCGAGGTTTTGAATTTGTCTACTTGTTCCAAAATACGAAGCGAACCTAGTCGGTAGGTGTTCGAATAGAGGACGTTACCCCCTCTGACTACCAATACTTCGGTGCTGCCGCTCCCCACCTCCACGACGATGGTCTTAACCGTAGCCAAAACCGGGTTGGATTGCAGCAGCGACTGGATTCCCATGTAGGTGATCCGGTTGACCTCTGCTTCGTCGAGCGATTCCACTTCCAAACCGGTCGCGATGTACATGCGATCGATAAAGGCGAGACGGTTGGAGGCTTCACGGACGGCGCTGGTCGCGACCACGCGAACCTGATCCGGACTGGTGATCCCATACTCCTGCATCAACCTGCGATAGCTTTTGAGTACCCGTGCACACTCTTCGATACTGCGGCGACTGATCCGCTGCGAGGTGAATGTGTCTTTGCCGAGCGACACGCCTTGCGAAACTTGATCCAGTGTCCGAACGTTTCCGGAACCATCGATCTCTGCGATCGCCATTCTTACGCTGGTCGAACCGATGTCGACAACCGCCACAGGGCGAAGGGGCACTGCGGACTGGGCAGTCGTCAATCGGCCTTTCGAGATCGATGACATGATTGGGTTTGACTCCTTAAGGGATGCACGATTCTAGTGTGCAGTGGTGCTGGATCCCAGTCGAAAACCGAGTAATCCCCTTGGACTCGGCACCTAAGCCGCCCGTGAGAGCGTCTTCCCTTTCCGATCAGCATACGCATCGAGACAATGATCGAGAAACTGCACCGCGCTCCCCTCCCATGTGGTAGGGATCGTGCGATGAATGTTCGGCTCCCAGAGCCCTACTCGTTCTCGTTCCGCCTCCCAATCCAATATCGCCTTTGCTAAAGATCGCGGGTTTCCCAGTTCAAAGAAATCGCATTGATCGCCACCCACCTCGCGGTGAATCGGGGTGTCGCTCACAAAGGTTCGCTTGCCGTGCCAAAGCGATTCCACGATCGGAAGACCAAACCCCTCGACGATCGATGGGAGCAAAACACCCGAAGCATTTTGATATGCATGTAGCAATTCCGCGTCATTCGCATCATGAAAGACGTACAGTCCCTGATCGAGCATAGGATGGTTTCGAATCCGCTGCATAACGTCCTCGCACATCGAACCGGTCCTGCCAAACATGCACAGCTTCAAGTGTGGATTGCTCGTCCACAGCTGCTCAAAAGCATCGATGGCTTGGTGGTGGTTCTTTCGGGGATCGAAGCTACCAACCATCAAATAAGGTGTATGGCAAGCAGAATCCGAAAAAAGGTTCACGATTTCTGGACGAACCGAACCCTGCGTGTATTTGATCTCAGCACCCAACGTGAATGATCGAATATCGCGACACACTGACTGCCCCTCCGCTCCCATCTTCTGATCGATGTATCGTTGAACATCGTCGCGAACCGTTCTTGAGATGGCGATGATGACATCGGAATTCCGGATCAGCTCTTCGAGATAAAACCGAAATTTCTGACGCCGGCGCTGCCCTACGAATTGAGGATGAGTCAAGGGTATTAGGTCGTAAACAAGTGTTGCGACAAACGCCCCAGCTCGTCGATAACGCGCAATGGTTTTCCAAATCTCAGGGGTGGTCCAATACGCGTCAGGCAAAATCAGCAAGTCGCGTTCGCTGGGAACCACCACCCGGCCTCGAACATAACGACTCAAATGGATCGCTCGTGAATAGAGCATGTGCGGCAGTTTGTATCCACCCAAATGGCTCGGGCTCGGACGCAGCCACTTCCTGATTTTCTCGCTCGGCCAAGTATCCGCGACCGAAAGCGGGATCGCTTGCAACCACTTCGGAATAAATTCCTGCGCATCTGCCTCCCAACGAGCCAGACGATTCAAACCCCTCGCCTGAGTCTGGTCTAAGGGAAAGAAATGACCATGGATGTGTGTGGCTACCTGTGATTCTCCAACACCTCGCGTCAAAGCGACGGCCTCGATATTCCGGCACAGATTGCGCACGACTCGCTCGATGCCGGTGTTCTTGCCAGAACCAGCGGTATGCGATGCATCAATCGTGATTCGGATCGAACTCATAGCCAAAAATACGCCGCTCCATGGCCTTTCGCTGTCGAGGACCGGCCCTGGCCCCCCCACCGGTCGGAGTTTTACTCGATCGGTTGATTCTGTGGCAAGATCAAGAAATCGCTAGCAAAAACATCAAGAAGCCAATTGCCGCAGTCCCGTCTTGATGGCATCCAGACGCTCCCGAACTCTTTCTTTGGTGGCTTCCAAATCTTTGCTATCTATCAGTCCTTCCACGCCGAACAGGTAGTACTTGATCTTGGGCTCGGTTCCCGATGGGCGTACCGCGACAGCATTTCCTGAAGGGGTAACTCGGCCAGGAAGTGCCAAATCGAGGATGAGCATGTTGCCTTGCGGGGCATCCAAGGGGGATTGACTGCCATCCGGGTTCCTAAAGACTAGTTTTCCATAGTCCCTGACAGCAGCTACGGGCAAACCCGCAATTTGGGATGGTGGGGCGGTACGAAGGCTCTCCATCAACCGCTCCATTTGACCCATCCCCTCGCTACCCTCCATTTGCACATTGATTTGATCCTCCAAATACACGCCATGCTGGAGGAGCAAGGAGTCCAATTGCTGATGGAGAGTTAATCCTCGCGCTTTTAGTTGAGCTACTAGCTCGGCCATGAGAAGACAGGCAACAGCACCATCTTTGTCCCTGGCGTGCTGGCCAGCGAGGAAGCCATGGGATTCTTCGGTTCCGAAGAGAAAGTTCTCGGGACCGCATTTGTCGATGATGCCAGCAATCCATTTGAAGCCGACATGGATGTTTCCTTCACAACGAACGGAGTACGACTCTGCAATCTTGCGAGTCAGTTCAGAGGTCACCAAGGTTTTAATAACATACGAGCTGGGACCGATTCTTCCTGCATTTCGAGCTTGGCTTAGAACAAAATCGGTCAGCAGTGCTCCGAGTTGGTTTCCATTGAGCGTTCCCCACGGACTGTGTGGATCCATCGTAATGGGGGCTGCGCATCCCATACGATCGCAGTCGGGGTCGGTCGCGAGTGCCAAATCCGCCCCACGTTGCTTCGCGTAATCGATGATCGCATCGAACACCCGAGGGTTTTCTGGATTGCTGACATGACCGGGCACGTTGGGAAAATCGCCGTTGGGCTCAGCGTGCGCGGGAAAAACATCTACGTTTTGAAAGCCGTCGCTCTTCAGCAGCTGGGGGACCACAAAGCTGCCGACACCGTGCAAAGGGGAGAAAATGATTTTGCAATCTCTGGGCCCTGGCCACGAAGTCCGAAGGGCGGCCTGCTCGAAAGCCCGATCGACTTCGTCCGTCACGATGCGGATCTTCCCGTTGCTGCACCCCAGTGCGAAAGGAACCTGCTGAATCGCATCGCAACGCATCACTTCATCGATGATTCGGGCATCATGCGGGGGAAGGACTTGGCCGCCGGTAGACCAGTACACTTTGACAGCATTATCACTGGGGGGATTATGTGAAGCGGTCACCATAATGCCGCAAGTACACCCGAAATGACGGACCGCGAAGGATAACTGCGGGGTGGAGCGGTACTCGTCCAGGAAGTAGACGGTGAAGCCGTTCGCCACCATGATTCCAGCGCATAGTTCAGCGAAATGCCTCGAGCGATGCCGTGTGTCGTAGGCGATGGCGCACGCTAGGTTTGCGGGTTTCTCGGGCAGGCTCAGGATATAGTTGGCCAACCCTTGGGCACTTTCGCCGATGGTTCGGTCGTTGATCGCATTGGAACCGATCGGATACATCCGGCCACGCCTGCCACCCGTTCCGAATGGGATGATGGTCCAAAAAACATCATCGAGCTTCTTCCAATCACCTCGCTCGATGTGAGCCAAAAGCTCCGGGACATAAGCAGCGTATCTCGATTCCGTTAACCATGCCCGGATATGGGTCTTCGCTCCCTGGGTCAGCAGCCCTGCCTGCACAGCTTGTTCGACGTTCTTGGCCGCTGCAGCCACGTCGAGAACCGCATTCTCCATGCTCATCTCATGTTTTGGGTAAGGAAAAATACCGTAGGGGTTCCGATTTTACGGGCGAGCCGAAGGATTGGACAACCACCCATCCTCATGCGACGCGTTCGGGCAGGAAAATCCAAGGGAATTCGCGGCGAGAGTTGGGATCGAGGGAACGACTCATTTCGATTTATTTCGACGGATTTGCGACTTTCACGACCTCCAAGGAACTTTCTGAAAGAGCCGTGCATCGTAAGTCAAGGTCTGTTTTGTTGACAGTCCATAGCCTCCAACTAGGATAGAACAAACCTGGCAATGGCCTTGCGTTCGTGAAATCCTTGTCTCGTCAAGGGTTACGGGGCCACTGCCGAAAAAGTGCAATTCCTTATCGTTCCTTCGTCGGGGATCCCATGGTGAAGTCGAAGAAGCTCCCTCATCAATCGAAGAGTCGGTCGCAAAAGCGAGCCT
>JAGWWZ010000174.1 GCA_018970165.1 Planctomycetota bacterium
GAATCACGTCGGATGCGTCGTGGGAAAGCGATCTTGCGCGATGCGTGGCTATCTCCGTTGACGCTCGACGAGCAAGGCAAACCAGGCCCGCAGGTCAGTTCGACTCCGGTCCGAGCCAGCGACAAGGGGTTCTTGTCGATTTCGCTCAAAGATTACTTGTCTCTGCTGGTGTGGACTGGGAGCAATCGGCCGAGCGTTGCGAAGCCGACTGCGACACCTGAAGTAGCATCGATCTTGAAACGGTTGGGGATCGATGGCTCGCTATGGTTGGACTTGGTGTGGAGGTTCAAGAAGTACTACCAAGGAAGTGCGGCCGGGACGCCGGACGCGTTGGCACAAGACGCGACAGCGCATCAGCACCGCTGGCGTCGAGGCCAGCGAGCAGTGCGCCGAATCTTTGCGTCGGCTGGGTAATGGTTCGCGAGTGCCATGCCGAGCAGACCGTAGCTCGATGAGTCATGGGCTTAGCAGCTGAAATGAAACGCCACGAATCTCACGAATGACCACGCATCAGGATCTCGGAAACGTTTCGAGCAGATTCGTTGCATGGCTGAGACTAGAAGAGTAAGGGTGGTGCGTGTCGGGCTTTTGCGATTCATGCTGCGGTGGGGGGTTCCGACCGATAGTTATAGAGTCGGCCTTTCAGGCCTTTTTCAGCGCGCGAGGCGAGCAGACCGTGGCTCGTTGAGCCACGGCAGTCATTATGCCAGCCCGTCGGGCTTGAGAAGGCGAACCCTCGGCGCAATAAGCGTTGGTTGTCATCTGCCTATCCCAACGACCAATTCGATAGCAAAGCCATGGGTGGGGAAAGATGCGTGGGTGGCACGCATTAGGCGATACTTGAAGACGTTCGAGGCGAATTAGGGCCGCGGTGGGTTGCTGGGGATGACACCTAGCACTTCGTCTTGCTTGATATTCAAGGCCTGTTCCAACGGGTCGAGGCCGAGGGTGGCTTGAAGTTTCGCGAGAGACATGAAGTATTCTCGCTCGGCATCCAAGAGTTTGATCTCGCTCTCCGTGACTTTGGCTTCCTGTTGGAGCAAGAAGAGGAAATCTCGATTGCCGGCTGCGAAGTCTCGACGGAAGTATTCGAGAGTCTCGCGCGTTTCTCGAACGAGTTGGGCCGAGCGATCGACCATCTTCTTGGAAAACTCAAGATCGTTCGCTCCGCGTCGCAACTCAACCTCGATCTTGTTGATTTGAAAGATTCGCTTCTGCTCAATCTGTTGCATTTTGGCTAGCGTGGAATCGATTTTACCGCGGGCCTTTCGGCGTTGGATCGGAACGCCCCCTTCGAATCCGGTTTCGACCATCGTTTCTTCTTTGTCGTCAAACCGGGACGCGACATCGCCGACGTTTTTGAAGGTCCGCAGTTGCGCGTCGAACGTAGGGAGCAGTTGGTTGCGAGCCAATTCCAAATCCCAACGCAGTCGCTGAACATCGATCGCGATCAACTGCAACTCGGGGCGTCGCTGCTGGGCAGCTTCGAAATCGGCATCAAAGTTGATTTGCGGTAGTTGCTCGACGACAGGAAACCCGGCAGGAAGCCATTCGGGCGCGGCGAGCATCGGTGCTCCGGAGTCGTCCCGCAAGAAGATCGCTAACTTGATCGCGGCGTTGCGGAATTTCTGTTGTGCCTCGAAGACCTTGAGCTGGCGTTCAGAGATGGTTTGTGCGTTGATCGATAGTTCATTGCGGCTCGACCATCCTCGATCGAAGAGTTTCAACAAGATATCATTCCGCTGTATCGCCAAGTTGAGAAGCTCCTCTTGGGACTTCAGCACATTCCCGGCTTCGACCCAACTCCAATAGGCATAGGCAGCATCGAGGCTGGTCCAAAGAACATTGAATTGGATTTCCGGTTGAACGGCAGCTTGATCGAGATTGGCTTGGAATAATGCAACTCGAAAGGGATCGATCGCACGGCCTTGCAGCAACGGTTGGATGAAACCGACCGTGAACTCGCCCCCTTTGTCGGTCTCCCGTTCCTTGTACCACGGTTCGAAATCACCGCGTCCAATGCGGTAACCAGCCATCGCATATCCGCCCCACCACAATTGTCTGGCGACTCCCACACCATTGCGGAAGTTCTCATAGGCACCGATCGGTCGATTGAGCGAGTAATACTCAAGGTTCAGGTCGTAGGCGCCGAGGGAATTGGTGATCTCGCCTCGCGCGACTCCCGATTGCAGACGAGCAATTTCAATTTCGGGGTAGGCTCGATAGGTCGATGCGATCACATCCGCGAGGAGAAGTGCCTCTCCCATCGATCGCGAGTCTCCTTCGGGGGTCGGCGTTGCCTCTCTCACCACCGGGGCTGGTGAAGTGATAACTTCCGGTGCCGTGGCAGGAGGCCGCAATCTGTCGGACTCAAGAAGCAGTTTCTCCCGCTCCAGCTTCTGCCTGCGGATTCTCTCGTCGAGTTCCCGCATCCGCCGTTCCGCATCTTCAGTTTGAGGTGTTTGCGGAGGATCTCGTGGCAACAATTCTTGCGATGATACTTGTGACTCGATCTCCTGCCCAAAAGCAACGATTGCATGCAATACAAAAATGGTCGCAAAGAATCCGGCGAGCCAGCGGGCTGGTAGCCCTATTTCATTTTGGGCATTTTGGGATCTTTCTCCGCATCCTTGCCCGAGGTCGGCTCCGAATCGCTGACGGTAATCGGGAATCCGTTCATTTGGCGCCATATTTCAAAACCTAGCGGCACTTGATTCAAGATGACCCAACCGTTAGCTCGTACTCCTTGGCGTAGGTATCGACTATCGGGCCACCCATTCTCCGTCCGGTCTGTATTCTCTTGGAAGGAATTTTCCGACTTACTGTCGATGTCGGGCCCGACAATGATCTTGAAGATCCCTTTTCCCGAGTCCGTGGGATTGATAGCAATCACTTTGCCTGGAAAGGTACCGACGGCAACGCTCGGCCAACCGACGAATTGGATAGCTGGCCAACCCTCGAATTGCAAGCGAACAGGGTCGTTGACTTTGATGAGTGGCGTGTCGACACCACGAACGGTAAGTTCGACCGCCAAGTCATCGGTTTTGGGAACAACCTCGAAGAGAAGATCGCCCTCTTTGACCGCTTTGGTTCCCGCCTGACCGCGAATGGCTTGGATGAATCCCGTGCTGGGGCTTTTGACCTCAAGCCGATCGAATTCGCCTCGTTTGGTGTACAGTTCCTGAAGTTCTTTTTGTGTGGTGTTGATCTCGGTGTTTGCTTTGTCAACTTTTTGCTCTGCATCGCGAATCTTGTACCGGGCGAATTCTGTTTTCTCCTCGAGGGCACGTTGCTTCACGTTGATATCGTTGATCGCCTTTTCGGCCGCGGCGTGAAGGCTTTCCAGCTTTTTGAATTCCTCATTTTCCTTGTTCTTTAGATCCATATACTCGACTTCGGGGACGATGTCCTTTTCGAGGCCTTGGACACGCTCGAATCGGAACTTGGCCTGCGCGTACTTGGCATCTTGGGCTTCGACTTCGCGCAAGGCTTTATCATGGGCGGATCGTGCAGCAGCGACCTCGGATTCCGCTCCTCGGACTTCCTGTGCCGTAGAAAGTTTGATGGACTCCACTTGAGCGAGGCTGGCATCGCGGATCTGCGTGTTGTATTTCACTTTATCTTCCAGTGCTTTTACCTGTGTCTTCAGCAGTCCTTCGGCATCTTCGGCGAAGGGTTTGATCACCATAATGATGTCACCTTGCTCGACCTCCGAACCTTCCCTCAGGTCATCCCCATAACGGTCTTTCCCAAGCGAGTCGATGATTCCCTTGGCGGGACTCTCGACTGGCTGAAGTCGATATTGAGGGAGTCTCGCGACGACTTGTCCTTCGCCGCGCGATGTTTGCTGCCAGGGTAGGAAGATGGCTCCGATGACCATCAGGATCATCAGGACCAAGAGAGCTCGGGACAACGTTCGTGCGAACCATCCCGAACGGACCAGATGCATGGCCGGAAACTGATCTCCCAGTTTTTGCGAGGGTCTCAATCGGACCAGACGGCGTTCCGGGAGCGGATGGGTGGTGGGTGTCTGCGTCGTCGTGATCATGGTTAAGCCTGGGAATGATCGTCGAGGTGGGGAACGAGTTCGAGAACTTTGTTGCAGTCCTCGATGATCTTCGAATCGTGGGTCGTCAGGATGAGTGTCCAAGGTTGACAGACGTGAGAAATCCTTTCCCAGATGCGATGGCGCATGCGTGGCGGGAGCAGGTCGAGTGTTCCGTCGATGAGGAGCAGTCTTGGTTTGGAGACGAGAGCCCTCGCCAGCATCAATCGTGCGACCTGCGATTGACTGAGTGGGAACCCACCTGTTTGCAACATGGTATCCAAGCCATGGGGGAGCGCTAACACTTCGTCCCATAGTTCGACCAATTGCAATGCTTCGCGGACATCGTTTTGCGAGATCGAGATCCGATTGAGCGTTACGGCATCTTGGACGCTGCCGTTGAAGACTTCGATGCCTGCGGCAAAGCTGACCATCGAACCGTCAGCGAAGCGATTGACATCTCGGGAGTCGATACCACCGATTTCGGCGACACCTCCGAGCGGAGATCGCAAGCCTGCCAAGGTTTCGAGCAGCATCGTTTTGCCACATCGGCCTTCGCCAAGTACCGACGCGCGTTGGCCTGGGGCGATGTGGAAGTTGGGAATGTGAACACCGTGGTGCCCTCGCCCAACGGCCAGTTCGCGCGATCGGACTTCCACCGGACCGATCCCTGCATCGAGGGGCCGCGATGGCGGAACGGTTGGCAGGTCGATCATGTGCCCCACCTTGTTGGTTGCCGCCATCAGGTCGTAGAAAGACTCCAGGCTCTTACCGATCTGGGAAAACGCGCCGACCACCACGGCGACGACCGAAACGCTCGCCACCAATTGACCGATCGTGATCGCCTCGTTGATGACCAACCACCCACCCAACGATAGCAACGCAGAAATGGAGATGGCATACAGCATCAACGCGAACAGGGATTGACGAATCAGAACGATGAAGTGTCTTCGACGTGCACCCAGGTACTCGACCACCAAGCGATTGGCGCGATCCACAGACAGTTCGCCTCCACCATGAACCTGAAAGGCGTTCGGATTGCCCGCCACATCCTGCAGCCAGTGAGCGATGCGATATTTGATCAAGGACTCTTCAATGGCTGTCTTCACGGCCCCTCGCCCCAACCCATAGAGAAACACAGTCATCAGCATGATAAGGATGACATCGAACATGAGCAGGTAGGGACTGTATACCGCCAGAAGCAACAAACCCGCGAGAGTTTGAACCGACAAGGCCAACATGTCGATAAGAAGCGAGGCCGTCGCTTTTTGCAAAGTGATCACATCGAAGAATCGATTGGCCAATTCCGGTCCGTGGATCCCATCGATCGCGCTCCGCTCTAATCGTGTGAAACGCTCGGACAAATCACCGACCACACGCACCATGATGCGGCGTTGAAGGATTTCAACGACAAACAACTGGAGCGCTTTGATAATCGCCGACAGCGTGAGAATGGCAAACAGAGCTACCGCGATCCAGATCAGCGGTTGAATCACCATGGCGAATCCAATGGTCGTGACCATTTGCTCGACCGCCAGTGGGATTGCGAGGTTCAGGACGCTGGCGACGACGGAAAAAATCGCCAAGGTCCAGATATCTCGCTTGTCGAACGACAGCAACCTCAGGTAGCGTCGAAGCGGGGAGGGTTCGTGCTCGTGATGGTCCGGATCATGGGCGTCGGTGACTTGTGCCAAGCTCGACTGCTCCTGATCGCGATGCGAGGAAATCAGATCGCATACCAAGGAGGGTTCTGCAATGTAATGGGTTGCATTGCTATCCTGCTGCATCAGGTTTCGGATCGCTCGGAAGCTCAAGGAGTCCGATTCCTTGTTCCTGGCAGTAAGCTTGGTGACTTCCGCCCGGCCCCCTGCTACATGCGACATCACCCATGCCGAGGGCTCCCCTCTTGCATCCTGGCTTATTATCGCGACCAGAAAATCCTCCAGCAGCAATTCCCAGACCGCCTCCGATGTGACTTCGGTCGGGGCCAACCGAATTCCTAACGCTGAGCCAGCGCGCATCAATGCGGTCGTCGTTGCATCGGAACGAACAGTCTCCCCCAAGTCGGCCCCTACGTCGTTCAAGGCTTGAACGATCTGAGCGTTCTCGTGAGCAACCTCCAAACGAGTCAGAAGCTCCGCAAGTAGTCCGCGCAACAGTTCGCGGTGAGAATCTGTTCCTCGGCTGTTGGATTCAGAGTTTGTTTGCAACATGACCCGATCGCCAAAAAACTGGAGTTTCATTGCAGTCCTGCAATTTCAACTCCTCCAAGGGAATATGGAAGAATGGAGTACAAAACCGATTTGCCAAGCTAAAATTTCGACCCATCTTGCTTGAAATTGCGAATCTGTAATTTATAGGGGGTGTCAACCGGATTTTCCAGTTGTACCGATCCTTGGATTCCCCGGATTCATTTTCAAGGCCGAAGAAATTCATGTTGGGGACGGTGACAAATCGTCGCAAAGCCCTACAATACTGTGCGTGAGTTTGTGAAATTTTTCACAAAGTCCTCTTGGGCCGTGGTGGCTGGAGAGGTAAGATTTCATTTTGGTTAGGTCGTCGGACTGGGAGAGGGTGGCGTGGCAGGTCAATTGCCGATTCTCATTTATCTCATCGCGGTCATCGGGTTCGCCGCGGTCTCGTTGATCCTCCCCCACGTTGTCGCCCCTAAGAATCCGACCCGCATCAAGGATATGCCCTACGAATCGGGGATGGATCCGGTCGGCGATGCGAGAAAGCCGTTCGACATCAAGTTCTACTTGATTGCGATTCTCTTTTTGATCTTCGACGTCGAATTGATTTTCCTCTACCCGTGGGCTGTGGCTCTGTTGGCTCCGGAAGGAATTCCTGAATCGTTCCGATTACCCGTACTCGCAGTGTTGCTCGTCCTGCTAGCTACTCTTGGCCTGGCCTATGTGGTGGCGTATCGCAAAGGAGTTTTCGATTGGCGACGGAAATAAACAAACAGCTCGGTGACAATATCTTCTTGACCCAAATCGATGCTGCGGCATCGTGGGCGAGAGCGAACAGTCTGTGGCCGATGCCATTCGCGACTGCGTGCTGCGGCATTGAATTGATGAGTACGGCCGCCAGCAAGCACGACTTGTCTCGCTTCGGTAGCGAAGTGATGCGGTTCTCTCCACGGCAGTGCGACTTGATGATTGTCGCTGGACGCGTGGTGATGAAGATGATCCCCGTTCTTCAGCGGATATGGTTGCAGATGCCCGAACCGAAGTGGTGCATCTCGATGGGTGCATGCGCATGTTCCGGGGGAGTGTTCGATACCTATGCAGTGGTACAGGGAATCGATCGTTTCATTCCGGTCGACGTCTATGTGCCGGGATGCCCTCCACGTCCTGAGCAATTGATCCGATCCATTCTCGATTTGCAGGACAAGATCAAGAAGACAGGTACCTACGATGCGCGTGAATTCAAGCTTCGGATCCTGCCCGATGGTCCCAAACGATTCGATGAAGACGAGTTGCTCCGCATCCGTGAGCGGAACGGGCTGAAGCTCGAAGATCCCAAATACGACCCGATTCACTGACAAGCATGCAATCACTGAGAATACCATGACACCATCCCCTGGCAGCGATCTCCGCGGTGCGATCGAATCTCGGATTCGGAATGCTCGATTGGATTGGTCGGTTTTCCGCGACCAGCAGAGGTTGGTGGTTTCCCACACCCATTTGCTGGAGGTGATGCGGGAGTTGCGATCGCTCGGGATGGATCAACTGGTCGACGTTACGGCCGTCGATATGCTGGAGTATCCCAATGCCACCGATCGTTTTGAAGTCGTCTATCTCCTCCTCAATACCGAATCGGGAGAGCGATTGATCGTCAAGACACACGTGAACGAACCACATTTGACTTTGCCTTCGATGGTTCCGATTTGGTTTGGTGCCGATTGGCTAGAACGCGAAGTCTACGACATGTTCGGCATCCTTTTCGAAGGGCATCCGAACATGAAACGATTGCTCTTGCCAGACGAGTTCGAGTCGTTCCCTCTTCGCAAAGACTATCCGATCAAGGGACGGGGCGAGCGACATAACTTTCCGATCATCACACGTGCCGAGAGCTAGGTTGCGACCTCGCGAACAAGGAATTCTCTGATGCCACTTGATTTGCTTGACAGTCCAGACCTGAAGGCCAACGAGCGCGAAGGTTTGTGGACATTGAACTTCGGTCCCCAGCACCCGGCGACCCACACGACCCTTCGATTGGTATTGCAACTCGACGGCGAGATGGTGATCGATGCTCAACCCGACATCGGTTTTCTTCACAGCGGGTTTGAGAAGTTGGCTGAGGTTCTCGATTACAACCAGTACGTAACCATCGTCGATCGAATGAATTACATCTCTCCGCTGGCCAACGAGATCGCTTGGCACCATGCGGTAGAAGGGATGTTGGGGATCGAATTGACGCCGCGATGCAAATACATTCGGACCATCTTCGCCGAGTTGATGCGGATCCATGATCACTTGCTGTGCACCGGCACGTGCGTATTGGACCTGGGCGGTGCGACGGCGTTCATGTACGCGTTCAACGAACGCGAAAAGATCTACGAGATCTGCGAACGAGCAAGCGGTCAGCGTTTTCATACGTCCTACACGCGTGTGGGAGGTCTGCTCTACGACGTGACCGACGACTGGATCGCGATGGTTCGGGATTTTTGCAAGACCTTTCCAAAGGCGTATCGTGACTTTGCAGGACTCGTGATGAAGAATCGAATCTTCGTCGAGCGAACACGCGGCGTCGGTGTCCTCACCAAAGAGGATGCGATCGCGGGAAGCGCGACCGGTCCCGTCGCACGAGCCAGCGGGGTAACTCGCGATCTGCGGCGCGACGAGCCCTACTTGGCGTACAACGACTTGGACTTCGATGTTTGCTGTGCCAGGGAAGGAGATTGCTATGCTCGATTCCAAGTCCGCATGATGGAGATGCTCGAAAGTTTGAAGATCATTGAACAAGCGATCGACAACCTCCCGAGCGGGCCAGTGTTCACTGCAGGCACTGGCAAGGAAGGGATTCCGGACAAGCTCGAGGTTTATCGCAGTATCGAAGGGCTGATTCATCACTTCGAGAACATCATGCCCAATCGGCAGATGCCTTCGCCGATGGATTCGTACTACGGGGCGACCGAGTCGCCAAACGGGGAACTCGGCTACTACATCGTCTCGGATGGCGACTTCCGAGCGTACCGTGCCCGCACTCGCCCACCTTCCATTCTTCATTTCTCACTCTTTGGCCGCATGATTCGGGGCTGCATGCTCAGCGACGTTGTTGCGGTCTTGGGCAGCATCAACATCATCGCAGCGGAGTTGGATCGATGAGCGAACTGAGCGAACAAGCCAAGCAAACCATCGCAGAACATCTGCCGCGATACCCGAGCAAGCAGGCAGTCACGTTGCCTGCGCTCCATGTTGTTCAAAAAGAGAGAGGGTGCGTGAGCAAGAAGGCCATCCACGAGATCGCCGATCTTCTCGAACTGTCACCGGCTCAGATCCACGATACTCTTTCGTTCTATGGCTTCTTCCGAACGGAAGAGAATCCATTGGGGCAAAAACGCATTTGGGTGTGCCGATCGTTGCCTTGCATGCTGAGGGGTGGTGAAGAATTGCTTGCGGAACTTTGCAGCCGCTGGGGCATTCAACCGGGCGAGACAACCGCCGATGGCAAAGTGACGCTCGAATTGGCCGAATGCCTCGGTGCCTGCGACGGTGCCCCTTGCATTCTGCTCGAGGATGAATTGCATCTTCGAGTCTCGGCAGATGACGTACAACAGATCGCGGGAAAACCTTAGTCAACCTTTTCTGGAAACTTCGAGGCGGAACGTGAGTCAAACGGAATTCAAACCAGTGCTTCTCGGTCGGATCGGTCGGCCCGACAGCCAATCGCTTGCCAGCTATCGCGCGGACGGCGGATACGAAGCCTTGGCCAAAGCTCTTAAGATGTCCAACACCGAGGTGATCGATGTGGTAAAGGCATCGGGACTGCGAGGTCGAGGAGGTGCAGGCTTCCCCACCGGACTGAAGTGGACGTTTCTTCCAAA
>JAGWWZ010000329.1 GCA_018970165.1 Planctomycetota bacterium
TCCGCGAGTCGAACAAGGTGAGCTGCAATCCGCCTGAGGGTGTCGAGCTGCAGTCGCTCTCCAAAACCGTAGAAGGTCCCCATCGAAAAAGCGAATCGCTGACCAAAGGGATCGCGACTTCCGATAACGACCGCCGCCGGCAAACCGTCTCTCGAAACCCTCTTCAAGACCTCGATCTGGCTGACGCCATCGAACATCAGATCCGCACTTTGCCACCGGGTTATCGGAAATTTGCTCGCTTGCTGCAAACGTGCAACCAAGCCGAAATCGGTTTTCGACTCGGCTGGTCGCGACGAAGAATTTCCAAGGCAATGAACGTGATTCGCCAACATTTTGCGGGCGTCGAATGGGCCGAAATAGATTTTTTTCGGGACGAGGTCCGGACAAATTGCATAGCTAGTACTGGAGAGGATGACTTTTCGATTCACGACCAAGACATCAACACGGAGAAGCCCCTGTGAACTCACCCGATATCGAGACCCGCGTAAACATCGCCCTTGCAGTTGGACGGTACCTGCGTGCGTTCACTCGCTACGAAGCAGCGAGTAAGGAATTCAACGAAGCATGTTCAGCACTACGCAACCAATTGGTCGAACCAAGCCGCTTCATCACCAAGATCGACTTCAAGCACTACTTGGTCACCTCAGACCTGGAACGCAACTTTGAAGTCGAAGAAATCGAACTGATCTAGCCACTCATGTTCGACTGCGACCTCTTCATTGCCTCATGAAAGTGACACCGTGAATAAGCCATTACAACCAACCGAAGCCGGCTACCGTCGCTGCCTTAAGTGCAACGAAAGTTTCCACTCAAAGGGAGCCGGTAACCGGATCTGCAAGGACTGCCGCCGGATCAACGCCGCTCTCGGGCCAATCTCGGAAGCACAGCTTGCAGCCCAACGCGGCGCGAAGCGAATGAACGGAATCCCACTCGAAGACCCCAACAGCTACGAGTCGAGCTTTTCCTGATCAATCAACATCCAACCTTTTCAACAAAGCACCCATGTCCCAAGTCATTACACAAACCGAAGCGAACGATAAGACGCTGCTGACCTATTCAGCGCTCAATACGTTTCGCAATTGCCCTCGCAAGTACAAGAACCGCTATCTCGACAACCTGCGACCGCGTGAGCGACCAGACGCGTTGTCGTTCGGCAGCGTGATCCATACGGCGATCGAGCTTTGGTATCGGTCGCAAAATGCTGAATCTCGGCTTCGAGATGTCCTCACGTACATTGATGATGCCTTTGAAAGTCGCGTTGTCGATTCCAACCAGATGGTTCAGTGGCATCTGGCAACCGCGATGATCCGTGGTTACGCCGAACGTTATGCAACCGAAGAGTTCGAAATCGTCGAAGTTGAAAAGGAGTTCGTCGGCGAGATCCGCAATCCCGACACTGGCCGGCAGAGTCAGACGTTCCGTATCGCAGGCAAGGTTGATGGCATCGTTCGTTGCCATGATGGTTTATATCTGCTCGAGCATAAGACTGCATCAACCATTGATGCAAGTTATCTCGACAAACTGTGGACCGACACGCAAATCGCCTTGTACTGCTATTACTTGCGTGAACTGGGTT
>JAGWWZ010000175.1 GCA_018970165.1 Planctomycetota bacterium
CTTCAACAACCGATCCAATCCAGATTCCACCGAAACGTATGTGATCCCGGTCGTCTCTGCACTCGATGAGTCGATCTCCCAGACAGGGATCTTTTTCGAGGTGCGTGTTTCCGAAGGGATCGGAACCACATCCTGTGCCCATGCCTGAATCGGGCCCCACACCAGCATCGGAGCAGGAATCGGAATCGCTAGCAGAGCGAAAACGAGCAAAGGGGAGATTGCTGATCGCAAAGAACCGTAGGTGCTTGCTACCAAAAGAGAACCATCGGGCGTGTGCCCGCTTGGTTGAAACCGATTTGGTTTCCCGCCATCGTTAACCATCCATTCCTCCAGCGATTGCCATCCATTCCTGATGCAGTTGTAGGTATGATGGAATCGATTATTCGCTAAACACCTTCGAAATGAAACCCTCTCGTCCAACGGAACTTGAGAAAGAGTCGGTGGGATTTCCCAAATTCCGGAAGATTTTTCCGCTGGTATCGAATGGTCAGGCTGGTTCATGCACAAGACACGTTTGATTGTCGGTTGCGGCTACGTTGGAGAGCGAGTTGCAGATCGCTGGAAAAAACAGGGGGATCGGGTCCTTGCGGTCACCCGATCCGCTGTTCGTGCGTCGTCGTTTGAACGCCGAGGCTGGGAACCGTTCATTTGGGATTGGCTCGATCCGCGTTCCCATCTTCCGGACACCCTCCCCAACCTCGACACCCTGCTGGTCGCCGTTTCGCACGCTCCTGTGCAGGGAGTGCCAGCCGAGTCGACGCATCGCATGGGGTTGGACAGGCTGCGATCTTCGGTCGCTGAGAACGCCCGTGACGCCCGCTGGATCTATCTATCCACCACCGGGGTCTTTGCCGCATTGCAAGACGGATCCTGGGTCGATGAAAGCTCACCCGTAGGTCCAACTCGCCCAGGTTCCATCGCAGCCTTGGCCGGCGAAAAATGGATGGAGCAACACATAACTTCGGCGCACCGAGTTGTTCTGCGGCCGGCAGGCATCTATGGACCGCAGCGGATCCCGAGATGGGAAGCCATCCGAGACCGGACCCCCTTGCGAGTCGATCCCGAGAGCTACTTGAATTTGATTCATGTCGATGATCTTGCGAGTGTTATCGATGTCGTGGCGAATGCTCTCGAGACCGGTTCGCTCTACTGCGTGAGCGATGGCCGCAGTCCAACGCGGCGAGAGTACTACGAGACGATCTCGAAGTGGATGGGGTTGCCATCACCGATCTTTGATCCCGATGCGGAACGTCAATCGCGCAGCGAAGGGAATAAACGGGTGAATCCGGCAAAGCTTCTGCGCGAGATGCCGATCCAGTTCAATTATCCGAGTTATCGAGAGGGACTTCAGTCACTTCTGACGGAGTTGATGTCATGATGCGAGCATGGTGCTGCACGACCTTGTTTTTGTGCATAGCGACTACCGCAGTGCATTCGCAGGAAACTGCGCCTGCAGCTTCGGAAAGGATTCCAAGCCTGCGCGTACAACAAACAATACTGGAGAAAGCTTCTTTTCCGGTCGTAGATGTCCATACCCACTTTTTGATCAAAGGTCGGCATGACCCCGAGTTGCTAGATCGCTATGTGCAATGGATGGACCGCAATGGTATTGCGTTATGCGTCTCGCTCGATGGTCAGATACCTGGCAAGCTCGAGGAGCATATTCAGTTCCTGTCGCGATATCGACAGAAGTTCTTGGTTTTCGCCAATTTGGACTTCATCGGTACTGGAAGCTTGGATCGTCCTGAGACTTTGGCATGCAACGACAGCGGTTTCGTTCGCGATATGGTCGAGCGTCTTCAGATGGAGGCATCGCGCGGAGCGATCAGCGGTCTCAAGTTCTTCAAAGACTTCGGTCTTCGTTATCGAAATGCGGATGGTAGCCTCGTTGCGATCGACGATCCCAGATGGGATCCGATCTGGGAATGCTGCGCTCGCAACAAGTTGCCTGTGATCATGCATACGGCGGATCCAAGTGCGTTTTTTCGTCCTGCGGATGAGAACAATGAGCGATCGGGGGAACTCAAGGCGCGACCGGAGTGGTCGTTTGCTGGCCCAGGGTTTCCCCCGCGGCATGAATTGCACGAAGCACGCAATCGGGTGATCGCCCGGCATCCCAATACCACCTTCATTGCCGCCCACTTCGGCAACGATGCGGAAGATCTTCAGCAGCTCGCGCAGTGGCTCGACCAATATCCGAATCTGACCATCGAGTTCTCGTCCCGTTTGAATGAATTGGGGAGGCAGCCCTACTCGGCGCGTAGGTTTTTTGAAAAGTATCAGGACCGGATCATGCTCGGGACCGATGGTCCGTTTCCCGAGGAGCGATTGCGTATCTATTGGCGGTTCCTGGAAACGTTCGACGAGTATTTTCCGTACTCCGAAAAATCCCCACCGCCGCAAGGGGACTGGCGCATTTATGGATTGGGACTGCCACCCGAGATCCTGAAAAAGGTGTACCATGCGAATGCTGCGAGGATTATTCCTGGCGTCGCCGATCGACTCGCTGCAAATTTATCTCCCTCTCCATAACGCGATCGATCCATGCACCATACTGCCAACGAAGTGGAACACGAACCCGAGTCTGTCATCCAACGCCGACAGCGGATCGGTCTGGTGCTGTTGACGATCTTTTCGCTCGCTTACGGTGGATTCATCGGGTTGTGCACCTTTGCCTACACATGGATTTCCGAAACATCGGTCGCGGGTGTTCCTCTGACCGTTGCCTACGGAGTTGGATTGATTGCGATGTCGATTGCAGTCGCCATGATCTATGGCCTGATGAACCGCGAGGCGAAGTGAATCGGCCATGGTCTACGAAACAAGCAGCATTGCGATTGCCGTTTTCTTGTTGATGGTTGCTGGCACGGTGGGATTGAGTTTCTATCTCGGCGCCCGCGCTCGATCGAGCCATGGGTATTTCGCTGCTGGAGGCTCGATCCATTGGTTCGTGAACGGCATTGCCTTCGCAGGGGACTATCTGTCTGCAGCATCGTTCCTCGGTATCTGCGGGATGATCGCGTTTTATGGGTTCGATGGCTTCTTGTATTCCATCGGTTATCTTGCTGGCTGGTTGGTGGCACTCTTGGTCATCGCCGAACCCCTCAAACGGCTCGGCAAGTATACGTTCGCCGACGCGCTGGCCAGCAAGTTCCAATCGGATGGCATACGGACCGCCGCGGGATTCAGTACTCTGATCGTCAGTCTCGTTTATCTCGTTCCGCAGATGGTCGGCGCGGGTGCATTGGTCAAGCCGCTGCT
Source organism: Planctomycetota bacterium (assembly GCA_018970165.1). GTDB lineage: Bacteria > Planctomycetota > Planctomycetia > Pirellulales > Pirellulaceae > JBKCUI01. Next base: position 3,262 of record JAGWWZ010000175.1, read on the forward strand.
CGGGCTTGCGTACTGGCAAGGTGTCGCGCTGGTCGGCTCGATCGTGGTCGTGATCGTCGTCACTGCAGGGATGGTCAGCACCACCTATGTTCAGTTCCTCAAGGGTGGATTGCTGGTTTTGTTTTCATTGATACTGACCGTGCTGGTGATGATGCGCGGAGTCGAGGTTCATCCCGAGGGAGCCCGATCCAATCCGCAGCGAATCACCGTAGACGCGGATGGCGCGAAGTATGTCGATGGAGTGCGACTGGGGCTCAAAGAATCCGAACGAAATGTCGCGCCGGTCGGTCGAGTCTTGGAAATGGCTGACGGTAGCACGAAGACCGGACCGCTCGGGCCAGTCGGTTATCTGCGAGCTATCTCTGGAAGCCGCATCGAGTTGTCGTCGCCAGCCAAAAAGTCCATCGAAGATGGTCGACCGGTTGTTGAGTATGCTCCGCGCGTGGTGGATGGCCGTGCGATGATGGCCCCCGGGAATCTGCCGACATTCCAAGGGATACGCCGCGCTGAGGTTTATCCCAAACTCGATTTCGTTTCATTGATGCTCGCCTTGTTCGCCGGGACAGCGTCGCTTCCACATATTTTGATTCGATACTACACCGTTCGCGATCAAGCGTCGGCGCGCAAGAGCACGATTGTAGGGATCGGCGCGATCGGCTTCTTCTATCTGCTGACACTCTATATCGGGTTCGGAGCGATGGTTAGCGGAGCCTTGGACCCAAGCGATTCCAATATGGCGGCACCGCTGTTGGCCAAGAGTTTCTCCGAACTGCTATTCGCAGCAGTATCCGCGATCGCGTTCACGACGGTATTGGGGACGGTCAGCGGTTTGATAGTCGCTGCAGGCGGTAGTGTAGCCCATGACTTCGTCGCAGGTATGCTCCGCATTCAACTCAACGATAGCCAGATGATTCGTGTCGCGAAAATTGCCTCCATCATCATCGGAGGACTGGCCATCCTAGCAGGCCTAGCCTTCGAAGGAATGAACGTCTCGTATCTGGTCGGCTGGGCCTTTGCGATCGCAGCGTCCGCTAATCTGCCAGCCCTCTTGATGCTTCTATTTTGGAAAGGGACAACCAAGCAGGGGATCATCGCAGGCGTTGTGGTTGGGACGCTCGCTTCGCTATTTTGGATCGCCGTGTGCCCTGAAATGTTCAAGACCATGTACGGCCTCGACCCCGCGCGTGCATGGGTCCCCTTTAGTCAACCCGGGTTGGTGACCATACCGCTCAGCTTCGCCGTTATCGTCGGGGTTTCTTTAGCGTCAGTCGAGAAAATCGAAGACCGTCGCGAATGATTATGGAGCAGCGCCGAATGCGCCGAACGCATCGGGAACCGGCTGCTCGCTCGGCTCGCGAGGCGTGAATGCAGGCTCGACAGGCACCGAATGAAATTTCGGCCACGGTGGTGCATTGGCTTCTTCTTGATAACGCGCGACTTTTTCCTGACATTCATACCAGTATCGCCGAATGGGGCCGGTCGTCGATTGCGAGCGAGCTTTGAGACTCTCGACCCAAGCTGGCCGAGTCATGAACAAAGGTTCTCTCGGTGCACACCGATTAAAGAATGAAACGGGACTGTAGAGAACAGGCGGTGATTCGAATGGGTTCTTGGGGACATAGTGAAACGTGAATCGACTGCATCCAAGCAGGTTGCCGAAGACGCAAACAAGGGCGATGTACCCAACGCACCTGATCAACGATATCGGTACCGTTCTGCGATGCATGGCTGACCTTGCACTTCACGACTCGCTTTCAGGGAGGTAGCCACTGCGCAAACCTCCCACGACAATCGTTTTATCGGTTGCAGACAACTAGGAGGTTTACGAAGAGTTTGACTTTTAAGGAGCCTTTGACGAACGCTCAGAGGCTCTTTTCGAACCCTACGCTAGCATTTTGGTGATGGGATGACAGCGACAGTTTCTTGATAGCAGGGGCTCATTTGACCCAGTAAATCCATGGAAATCAGTGGATTTGCGATCTCTTGGAATCGTTTTTTCGGTTGCTGATTCTCCGATCGGGTGCGTATACTGGTTGGCGTCTGTGGTTTTTTCGACAGACATACTCTTCTTCCTGCCTACCCCCCTTTCAATAGCTCAGCCTGCTCGGATCTGCCATGTGTGGATTGTGCGAGTTGACCTAATCCCGTCCCACCATGACCGGTATCGACGACGATCGACCGCGATCGACATCCAGCGTAACGGAGGTTTTATCGATCTCCGAAGAACTTCTGCGCGAGCGTGGACCGAATGCTATTTCGGCTCCTTCGATCGACCCGCGCCCGGTTCTCGACTTCGCCACGCTTCAACAAATGAGCAACGACGAGCTGCATGCCGTAGCCGCGATCGAGAAGATCGATGGCTATGCCAAACTGGACCGTCAGGAGTTGATATTTCAGGTTCTCAAGTCGCGGATGCAATCGTCGGGCGTGATGGTTGGCGAGGGGACGCTGGAAGTTTTGCAAGACGGATTTGGTTTTCTTCGTTCCAAGAATCATCACTACGTTGCGTGTGCTGACGACATTTATGTTTCGCCATCGCAGATTCGTCGATTTGGATTGACGACCGGTATGACGGTTTCAGGCCAGATCCGGCCCCCGAAGGAAAACGAGCGTTACTTTGCCTTGCTGCGAGTGGAGGCGATCAACCATCGCAATCCGGGCGAGGTCCGTGGTCGCAAGCCTTTCGATGCATTGACACCGCTGCATCCGCGTCAGCGAATCATCATGGAGACGACACCCGATGAGATCGCGACTCGCGTGGTGGATCTGATAACACCGATCGGATTCGGCCAACGGGGCTTAATCGTATCGCCCCCTCGCGCTGGCAAGACGGTACTGCTTCAGAAGATGGCTCGCGCGGTGCTGCGCAACTATCCGAATGCTTATGTTTTCCTTTTATTGGTCGATGAACGCCCTGAAGAGGTGACCGACATGCAGCGCGAGGTTCGCGGTCCGCGGTGCGAGGTAGTCAGCAGCACGTTCGATGAACCGGGGATGCGGCATATTCAGGTCAGCCAGATGGTTCTCGAGAAATCGAAACGTTTGGTTGAAGACGGTTTTGATGTTGTGATCTTCCTCGACTCCATAACGCGATTGGCCCGGGCTTGGAATGGGGAGTGCATACAATCGGGCAAAACGCTTACTGGCGGCCTCGATGCCAACGCGATGCAGAAGCCCAAGAGTTTCTTCGGTGCTGCTCGCAAGGTCGAAGAGGGTGGTTCGCTGACGATTCTGGCAACCGCGCTCGTGGGCACCGGTTCTCGCATGGACGACGTCATCTTTGAGGAATTCAAGGGGACGGGGAATTTAGAAATCGTATTGGACCGAACCCTGGTCGATCGCCGCGTTTGGCCGGCTATCGATATTTTTCAGTCGGGGACTCGGCGCGAGGAAGCCTTGCTCGATCCCGATGAATATCAGCGTGTCACCTTGCTTCGCAAAGCCGTTGCAGGGCAAAATGCTCCGGAAGCGATGGAGCAACTGGTCCATCGTTTGGGCAAGACTCGGTCCAATGCCGAATTCTTACTCTCTCTCAAGCATTAAAACATCAAGCACTGATACAACGCGTACCTGAAAGAAACCTTGTATGCCTGTCGAAGTCTCCGTCCCTGCCAACACAGCTTTCTTAACTGAAGAACACAGTGTCGCGATCGCCGTATCCACCTACAACGAGAATATCACGGGCAAGCTTTGCGATGGAGCGGTCCGCACCCTTGTGGAAGCTGGAATTCCAGAGGATCGAATCTTGATCGCGAAGGTTCCTGGCGCGTGGGAGTTGCCCTTTGCAACGCAGCGCTTGCTCGATTCCCGAGCGATCGTCGGCGTCATCGCTTTGGGGGCGGTCATCAAGGGTGAGACCACGCACGATCAGCACATCAATCGTGCGGTCAGCTCGGCCCTCATGCAGCTATCGCTCGATCACAACAAACCGGTGGCCTTTGGATTGCTGACCGTCCATTCGCTCGATCAAGCGATCCATCGGAGCGGAGGGAATAAGGGGAACAAAGGCGAGGAGTGCGCTCACGCGTTGGTTGCTTGTCTTCGACTTGGCAGCAGTTTGGAGAAGCACTGGAGCGGTGAACCTGAGTGACCGATTTCCAACTCGGTGCGCGGGATAGTTTTCGACTGATCCACTGGTTGATTCTCGGCGCATTGACCACGGTTCAATTCCTTAACATTCTTGATTTCATCGTCATAATGCCTCTTGGGCCTTTGTTTCTGGACGGCATGAAGCTGACGACGGAACAATTCGGGGCGGTGGTGGCGAGCTATGGTTACGCATCATCGGCAGCGGGCGTCCTCGCGGCAGGTTGGATTCATCGCACACCGCGGCGCACCACCGCTCTGCTGCTAGTCGCCTTGTTCGCTTGCAGTTCTTATCTGTGTTATGTCGCTCCCGACTTTTGGACACTGGTACTTGCCAGATGCTTCACCGGCGCGTGCGGGGGACTGATCAGCTCCATCGTATTGTCTATTGTCAGCGATGTGTTTCCCGAGTCTCGTCGAGGATTCGCAATGGGGATACTGATGACATCGTTTTCGATGGCATCCGTGGTGGGAGTGCCGTTCGGGCTGTGGCTTGCCGATTGGTCATCCTCTGCCCAAAGACCGTTTTATTACTTGGCCTTGGCGTGCATACCGGCTTGGTTGGTTCTGTTCTTTGTGTTGCCTCATATCGCTCGTCCCCATTCCGATCATGCAGGTGGATATTGGAGAACGATGACGCGCATTCTCGTCGAGCCAGCGCATGCCTGGGCGCTGTTGTTCACGGCAGTGCTTGTGTTTCAGACGTTTCTGATTGTCCCTTATCTCGCGACATATTTTGTTAAGAACGTAGGGTTGCCCAAAGAGCAATTGGCATGGATTTATGTCTTTGGAGGAGGGGCGACTTTTTTCTCGATGCCGATCATCGGCCGCATTGCGGATCGCTTCGGTAAGCCGCGAACGTATGTGTGGATCGCGTGCCTCGCGATTTTTCCGACCATCGCGATCCCACTCTTGCCCCCGATGGCCAGTTGGGGCTGCACGATGATCACCACTTTCTATTTCATTTTGACCTCTGCGCGGATGGTGCCTGGTCAAGCGATGGTCTCGAGTGTTCCGGCCCCCGAGCTTCGAGCGGGGTTCCTGAGTCTATCGGGATCGGTGCAAGCGTTTTCGACCGGCATGGCGGCGAGTGTTTCGGCGTTGATTGTTCAACAAGCAACCGACGGCCAATTGGAACGATTGTGGTTTGCAGGAGTTCTCGGTGCCATCTTCTTTGCGCTGAGTCTGCTCCTAGTTTCAAAGCTTAAACCTTTTCCAAGTGCACCCTGACCCTTGATCTTTTTCATGTGGACAGCGTGGAATGCCCGGATATGTTTCCTACACCATCAATCGGGGTATACTCAAGCGGACCGACGATGTCTCTTCGAGTTAAGGTTCCAATAGTGATTAGGTGTTTATATGCGTTTGAATCGATTATTCGGTCTAGCAATCGGCTTGTTCGCCTCATGGACAGCGACCGCGAATGCTCAGGTATTTTGGGTCGGAGGCTATGGACCAGGGATTTACGCTAGTCGTCTGCAATCCAACGGTGCGATGGATGCGCCGCAATTGGTTGCGGAACAACCCAACCCGTCATTCTTCGCGATCCATCCCACCCTGAATGTGATCTATTCCGTCGCAGAGACCGCGCGATCGGATGCCAAGCAAGGGGCGGCGCTGGCTGCTTACCAATTCGATAACGCCGCCTATGCACGGGGCGAGTTTTCGCCCCTGAAGCGGATCTCGCTGGAACCGGTCAATGGTGATGGACCATGCCATGTGACTCTCGATCGCGAAGGCAAATGGGCTGTGGTCTCGAATTACTCAAGCGGATCGGTTTCGCTGTTTGCGATCCAAGCCGATGGTTCGTTGCAAGCCGAATCGCATTCAATTTCTCACCAAGGGGCTGGTCCCAACGCGTCGCGTCAAAAAGGAGCCCACGCCCACTGTGCAATGTTCGATCCCTCGAACCGATATGTTATGGTTGCAGACCTTGGAATCGATCGTGTGCAGATCTACCAAGTCGATTCCAACAAGAAACATTTAGTACCCGGTCCCCAGCCCTTCCTCGATCTGCCACCCGGGAGTGGACCACGCCATCTCGCCTTCCATCCATCAGGAGCTTTTGTTTTCATCATCAATGAATTGGCGATGACGATGACAGCGGCTTCGTGGAACGCCGAAACAGGCCAAATGGCAATCATCAACACCGAAAGCACGATTCCCGAAGGGAAGCCGGTGCCAGGGGGCTCGACTGCCGAAGTCTTGGTTCATCCTTCGGGGCATTTCGTGTACGGAAGCAACCGAGGTCCCAATACGGTCGCTCTATTCGCGATCGATTCCAATAGCGGACGGATTCGGCGGATCGAGAATTTCGACACTCTGGGCAAGATCCCTCGCAACTTTCGTATCTCTCCCGATGGCGGTTTCCTCTTGGCTGAAAATCAAGAGAGCAATTCGATCTTCTCGTTCCGAATCGATACGGGCACGGGGTTTCTAAAGCCGACGGGGTTTTCGATTTCGACGGTCAAGCCTGCGTGCATCAAGTTTCTGGAACGCTAAACGGCCGGCTCTTCGACGCGTCTCAGCTAAAAGAACCCACGCCCGTCGCAAAGCCTCCGAGC
>JAGWWZ010000330.1 GCA_018970165.1 Planctomycetota bacterium
TGATCGCTTTACGGTGGCTCGCGATCTTGCGGACGAGATCCGATGGCTCTTAGCGCAGCATACCCCGACTCCGGGACTGCGTCCTACGGTTGCGTCCATGCCCGCTGGCGCTACGCCCATGAGTCCGCTGACTCCGAACACCGCCCAGCTTGCGGCGCGTGCCGCAGATGCGACACCGACCGGGCCGACACGCATCGTTCCTAAGGGACTTCGCTCCTTCGATGCATCCGACGCGAGTTTCTTTCTTGAACTCCTTCCAGGCCCGTTCGATCGCGAAGGACTCCCCGAAGGACTTCGTTTTTGGAAGACGCGTATCGAAGATACCGATCCGGAAAAAACCTTTAAGGTCGGATTGGTCTACGGACCGTCGGGTTGTGGCAAGTCCTCGCTCATGAAAGCGGGTCTGCTACCGCGATTGAGTCCCAAGATTTTGCCGATCTATCTCGAGGCAACACCCGACGATACGGAAACCCGCTTGCTGCGTGCGGTCCGAAAAGCGATCCCCGATGCCGAGGGAGGATCGCTGAAGGAAATCCTCAGTGTCATTCGTCGCCGGAAATTGGTCCCCTCGGGTGGCAAACTGCTGCTGGTTCTGGATCAGTTCGAGCAATGGCTCTTTGCAGAGCAGGATTATGCCAAAGCTCCGTTGACCGATGCACTGCTGCAATGCGATGGGGGTGCGATACAAGCCATTGTCATGGTACGCGATGATTTTTGGTTATCAGTCAGCAGATTCTTGAGAGAATTGGATATTCCGATTCTCGAACGGGAGAACAGCGCGCTGGTCGATCTGTTCGACATGGAGCATGCGGCCAAAGTCCTGGGCTTGTTCGGCAAGGCTTATGGGAAACTGCCGGAAAGCACAAAGAACTGGAACCAAGACCAGAACGAGTTCGTTCGCCAAGCGATCCATGGCCTATCCCAAGAGCGCAAAGTGATCTCGGTACGCATCGCCGTCTTGGCCGACATGATGAAATCGCGTGAATGGACAACCGCCGCATTGCGCGAAGTGGGTGGTATCGAAGGAGTCGGCGTGACGTTTCTCGAAGAGATGTTCGGATCGCGGCATGCGCCGATCCAGCATCGTCAGCACGAGGAGGCAGTTCGGGGGTTGCTTGCGAGCTTGTTGCCCTCGATCGGCACCGACATCAAAGGATCGATGCAAAGTGCAGCCTCGCTTCAAAAAGCTGCTGGCTACGAAAACAAACCGCGCGAGTTTCAGGATTTGATGGATATCCTCGACAAGAATCTTCGCTTGATCACACCGGTCGATGACAGCAAAGGAGCCGATGGCGGCGCGACGCGCAGCTATCAACTCGCCCACGACTATATGGTCCCTTCGCTTCGAGATTGGCTCACACAAAAGCAGCGCGAAACCAAAAAAGGCCGTGCTGAGGTGAAACTGGCTGAACGGGCGGCCGTGTGGAGCAATCAACGGGAGAATCGGCATCTCCCGTCGCTGACGGAGTGGTTCAGTATCCGAACCCTGACCGACTCGAAGAAATGGACATCCCCCCAACGTCAAATGATGGCTCGCGC
>JAGWWZ010000176.1 GCA_018970165.1 Planctomycetota bacterium
AGGTGCAACGCCATCGGCTCGAGTGACTTTGGTCACTAGTGTTGCTGCGGTTTCGCTCATGACCATTTGTGGTTGTGGAAAAACCCAGCCTGCATCGATCCAGTAGATGGTGGCGGTCTGGCGGCGTTTGTCCCATGCGTCACTGTCCGGAGCCATGACGGTAACTTTCGATACCCCTTCGCTGGGACTGGAGAGACTGAGCCAAGTTTGTCCTTTGCGAATTGGAAGATCGTCATCGCGGCGCGCCGTACCACGTGTGATCATGCCTGCTTCACGGCTGGTGCGACCGCGCGCGAAATCGACATCGACTTTCTCCACCTTCGGGTCGGAATTCGCGGAGGCGAACAGAAAGCCCGGCTTTTGCCCCTTGGCATCATCACCAACTTCGATGATTTGCCCCACGCTTTCTGGGGAGAGCATCCATTCGATCGGTTCGCCGGTAACGAGCATACCGTCCTTGCCGCAGATTCCGGAGAGAAGTATGACCTCTCCACCGACGGGTGCGACGATGCGGGTTGGAGTCAGGAGCAACTCGCCACAGCGGCCTCGCATCTCGGAATCGCTAACCTTCCGAGCCTGCTTTTTGCCACGGCACAACATGCAGTCGTGTCCCATTTGGTTGGCGCCCATGGGTGAGCCGTGAATGCACTTTTTCGGCTCGGGCGGGGCTTGATAGGCCGGACCTTGGGTCGGATACCCGCTCCCCGGCCCGTGTGGCGAGACAAAGGTAGTCGTTCCGCCAGAAAAGATCCTACCGCCATTAGGATCAATCGCTGGTAACTGGAGCGTCTTGCATCCGCTCAGAATAAGCATGCACAGCCACGCGACCCAGTGCGTGGCGTGCATCAACCCTGGGGGGTTTGTATGTCGTTTTCGTTTCAGCAGGGCGATCCACATCCGATGTCGCTCGCGCATAAGAGTCCTGAAGCTAAGGGAAGCTAACCCACGATTCGGTCAGGACTCCGGTTTTTTGAGCAAGTCACAAGTACATTCGTCCGAACTGCAAGGCAGTTTGACGGAAAGAACGAAAAGAACCGCCTCGCAAAAAAAATTAAAGTCGACGATGAAATGGATTATGGTACTTTGGTGGCGATTCGGCGGTTTCGGATCTATCGCATTTCGCAAACGCCGTTTCCTCTCGCTGGATTCACTTATGGTCAACGGGCGGATGGTTTCACTCCGCTCATAAACGTTTCACTCTGCTCAGATAAACTGGGAAGGATATGAAAAAGTCGAATTCATTCTTTGGCAGGATCGTTCTCGCGTTGATCCTGATGGTCGGCTTTTATCTATTTGCGATCGGCATCGCAGCTATTCTGATTTTGCTGCCCGTTGCCGAAATCGTGTTCGCGAACCGGTTCCATCCGAAACTTGCACTCCTGAGCGTTATTGGAGGCTTGATGATCCTGTGGTCGATCCTTCCCCGTTGGGATCGATTCATTCCACCCGGACCTCGCTTGAGCGAAAAGGAGCAACCGGAATTGTTCCGGGCTTTGCAGAGCGTCGCCAATGCAACGAATCAGCAAATGCCAGCGGAGGTGTATGCGCTCCCTGAGATGAACGCCTGGGTCACCAGTCGCGGAGGGATGATGGGTATCGGGAGTCGCCGTGTGATGGGAATCGGGGTCCCGTTGATGCAAGTGCTCTCAACGCAGCAATTCCGTGGAGTGCTCGCTCACGAATTCGGTCACTATTATGGCGGAGATACCAAACTCGGTCCTTGGATTTTCGTGACTCGATCGGCCATCATCCGCACGGTGGTCAATCTCGGGAATAACGGCTCTTCAGTTCTGATGAAACCCTTCGAATGGTACATGATGCTGTTTCTGTGGTTGACTCAAAAAGTATCTCGTCAGCAAGAGTTTACTGCCGATGCACTGGCTGCCGAAACGGTCGGTCCCAAGCCGATTGCCGAAGCGTTGAAGGTGACTCATACCCATTCAGCCCTGTTTCAGGCTTACTGGGATAATGTTTACGCTCCGATTTTGCAGGATGGATACCAAGCCCCCATGGCGCAGGGATTCCGAATGTTCATCAGGAAAACCCAGGACGCAGCGGACGAGTTGCTCAGCAACGCGATGAAGGAGCAACAGTCCAGCATTTACGATTCCCATCCCGCATTGAAGGATCGGTTGGATGCGATCGCAAAGATTCATGGACCGGAACCGCTGAAATCCGACCCTCCGGCGATCCAGTTGATCCGCGATGTGGAAAAGCTCGAAACGGAAATGATATCCACGCTCGCGAGGTCCATCGGTGAGAAGGTACCCAGGCCGATATCCTGGGAAGATGTCAGCGAACTGGTTACTGTTCCCGACTTGGTGAAGTACCTTAAGTTCGCTGCCGGTAAACTCGATGGGGTGCAACTGTGGCAGGCTGCCGAAATGTTTGACGCTGCCGAACATCGGGAAAAGCTTCTCAGCGACTTGATCCGAAGTACTGTCTCTGCAACTGCCGCACAATCCGGAGTGGCTGTTCATACCCAAGTGTCGACCTATGCCGCGAGATTGTTAGCCGTATGGATGCTCCTCGCGTTGCGGGGAGGGGGTTGGACGATACGGACGGTTGTCGCGGAAGCTCCTATTGCGGAAAAAGATGGTATCGAGTTCGAACCGTTTTCGTTGGTGGAACAATTACTCGAAAAGAAAATCAACCTCGCAGCATTTCAGGATCGACTAGAAGAACTCGGTATCGACGAAATCGAGTGGGACTCGCTGATCCCCGCGGAAGCTCCCGACGCATAGAATCTTCGGTACGCAGTTTGCTCCCTTCACGATCCGGGATCAGGCCCGAAACTATTTCGGCAGGAGAGGAGTCTTCAGCAGGAGGAATAAACAGTGAATAAAGAATTACGCTTAAACAACCCATGGTTTGTAGCCGTATGGCCTGGAATGGGACATGTCGCTGTCAGCGCGGGTTTCTACCTTATCGCTAAACTCGGAATGGATTTGCACAAGGAAGTCAGTCCGGATGGACTATTCGATATCGATCATGTCGAGGTGGTTGACGGGATCATTCAGTCAACCGAGTTGCCTCGCAATCGATACTTCGTTTACCGGGATCCCAATGGCAAGCGAGACGGTGTTGTCTTCATAGGGGAAGCCCAACCGTCTGTAGGCAAGTATGCTTTCTGCAATGAAATCATCTCCTATGCGAAGGAACTGGGAGTGACGGAAATCACAACCTTCGCGGCCATGGCGACCCATATGCGGCCCGAGCATGAATCGCGAGTATTCGCTGCGGCCACCGATGAGGTGACTCTCGACAGTTTTATTCAACTGGAAACGGAGGTGCTCAAGGATGGCAACATCAGCGGCCTGAATGGGGTCCTGCTCGGTGCGGCTGCTGCAGCCCAATTGCACGGCTCATGTTTTCTTGGCGAAATGCCGAGCATTTTCCATCAGTTCCCCTACCCAAAGGCTTCCCTAAACGTACTTCGCGTCTTTTGTGACGCCGTCGGCTTGACACTGGACACCAAGGAATTGGAGGAGCAGGCCGAAACGATGGATGAACAACTCAGCAAGTGGCTCCGAAGACTCGAACGCTCCATGCAGCAACGCGAAGGGGAAGTCGGTACGGAAGAGACTGGGCTCGATGAAGACGTAAACCCATCCGAAGAAACCGAAGAGGGGTTCGATATTGGATCGGTCTCTAGTGCAGGTGACTCGAATCTGCTATCAAACCAAGATCAAGAGCGAATCGAATTGCTGTTTGACGCAGCGTCCACCGATCGGTCCAAGGCATATGAGCTGAAGCGAGAACTGGATCGTCTGCAAGTATTCAAACAATACGAGAATCGGTTCCTCGATCTGTTTCGACAACAGCCTCCTCTGGATTCCGCTGCGTAGTCTTGGCTCAATGCCGGCATGGCTCCGCAGATGCGGAATAGAATGCTATGCAAAACCTACTATTCCCCGGTCGACATCACCTGCTGACAAATTTTCAATTGGAATATCTCACGCGGGTAACCAGCGGTGATCGCGAATTGTTGCGCGACGCCCAGGGCAAGCCAATCGAGTTGACCGAACCGATTCAAACGTTGATATGGGCGGTGACTTCTGCGAATCACTGCAACACGCGCCGCAATCCCCTTCCTGCGCATCGGCGCGAGGTTGCGATCGAGGAGTTTGCAACCCAACTGGATGTTGATTCCTACGTTTTCTTAATCGACGACCTCGGGTTCACTGAAAGATATTCAGAGTATGTTCTCAAGAAAATTTGCGTTGATAGTCTCGGCCGCTTTGCCTTGACCCCCGAAAACACTCTGGTTGCTTCGTCAACGCCCGAAGTCATATCTCAGTATGAACGACTTGGATATCGCGTCCTACCCGTCGAATTGCTGGATCGGGAGAAGGTCACCTTCGTCACGGATCCGCCGTGGGAGGTGATGAACAAGATCATTGCCGACGGGCTAAAGGGCGAGGACTGGAGGAAAAACTCCCATTTCATCGGAAAAGTCGCCCGAGCAACGCGTCGGCTGTACAAAAAATACGGGTATGGGGACCAGATCATCGACCTACATCGTTCTCCGCTGTTGACCGAGGACGGAGATTTAACAGCCACCCGCGATTACAACACGTACGTTCGTTCCTTTGATAGTGGCGCAAGCCGAAAGCTATCGCTGGTTCGCGAGTTCGTGCAGCCAGGGCGAATCGTCGATATCGGTTGCTGTACAGGTGCATTGTTGAGAGAGTTGACGTTCGAGCCAAAACTAAGGGAGTCGGACTTCTACGGAATCGAAGTAGCAAGACCTCTTTACGCGGAATGTCTGCATCGCAAAGAGCAAGGGCTTTTCGGTGCAGAAAATGTCTTTTTCTATCAAAAGGATTTCGCGGCTGGTCAATTGTTCGCAAGCAACTCGATCAATACCTTTACTACCTTTGCGCTCACTCATGAGATCGAATCCTACTCCGGACGCGATGCTCTCGAATCGTTTATCCACTCTCTGTATGCTCAACTCGCGATCGGGGGTTGCTGGATCAATGTCGATGTGGTCGGTCCGAGGGACAAGACGAAGCGGGTCTTGATGAAGCTCCAAAAACAGGATGGCATTCAGGGCAAGGATGGGATTGCTGAAGAAACGGACAAGCAATTCTCGCGCGAGGATCGACAGGGTCTTAAAGAGTTTTTGGATGGGCTATCTACCTATGAACGGTTCTTGCGATTCTCAAAAGACTTTCGTAGAGATGAGGGCTTTCAGCTTTCGTATGAAGTCGTTCATCGCGGTTCGGAACAATTCATTGCTCTATCGCTTCAGCACGCATGCGAATTTCTGAGCAAGAAGGACTACACCGACAACTGGTCGAGCGAGATGCACGAAACCTTTTGCTTCTGGGATTTTCCCCAATGGATGGCCGCCGTAAGGGGTGCGGGCTTCCGCGTTCTGGAAGCTTCAACCGATTACGTAAACCCGTGGATCGTCGATAACAGGTACCGAAACAGAGTGGAACTATACGATGAATCGCTCCAACCTTTAGAGTACCCGGTGACCAATATGGTTCTCGTTGCGGTGAAAGCCTAGTAGCGATCTCAATTCCTTCGGAGCCTGATGCCCTATTTTGCAACGAAGCGGCACGCAGCGTATCCGACTACGCGGCTAGTATCCTGCGATGTCTTTGCACTGGTATCGTAACTGAGTTGCTCTACCTTGAAGGGGGCTTCCAGAGCTTTCAGAGTTTCCATTACGAGGGCTGCCGGAATCACTCCGCACATACTGATCGACTCGCTGCGACAGGTTTCGATCAATCGCTTTGCGTCTTTCGTTTTGAGTACTTTGAGAGCCAACGCGTCTTTTCTGCGATTCTCTTCATCGTCTGCAAAGTGATTCATATCGCTGGATATAGTCAAGAGCGGCATCGGATCGCAGGACCGAAGAACATCTGCCAACTCCTTGGCAGCCTTCTGGATTTCTGGCCAGCTAGCGGCACCCATGGCAATGCAAACGATCTTCGGCGATGAAGCTCCTTTAGTCAGGTGCTCAAGGATAGGCAGTTGTACTTCTGCGCCGTGTTCTCGGAGATGCGCGGCCGCGTCGAATTCCATACCTTCGACTCCATCGACGATCCTTCGTGCCAGATCGGTATCGCACTCCGCGTTCCAACCGCCGGGCAACTGCCATTGATTCGCGGGAGAGACAGCCCAATCTGCACCTAGGTTGGTATGTTTCGGTCCGATGATGACGACGGTTCGGTCCAGGGTAGTACTTCGCCAAGCGTCCATGGCGATTTTGCCACTGAATCGCAATCCTGCATGCGGTGTCATGATCGCAAGAACCGAAGCGGATTGCTTCACTTTAGATGGACTTGAAAAAGATTGCACCAATTCCTCTCGGGCATTGACATCTGCGGGATAGAAGGAATCGGCTAACGCTGGAAGGCGCACCTCGGTGCGAGAATCTTTACCCGTGCTATTGGTGGCAAGCAAGGAAGAAATCGTGGACACGCATCCCATGGTGAAGACGGCGACGGGTTGATTGCGTGTCTTGACCATGGATACAGCGTCTGCGACCAGTTCGTGTACGGACTTTGTGGCATCGATCGCTACTCCGGCACGTTGACCGCACAGTGCCAACACACCACGCTTGGTCGGGTCGACGCCTCGCAAGTCGCAGTTCTTTAGTTCAGATCGGAGCGATTGTCCGTCCCAATCCTCTGACGTTGTAATCCCATGATGAGCCGGGTCATTCAGGACGGTTAATGCGACATCGACATTCGTGTTGGCTTCAAACTTTGTGGTTCGGAGTGTTCGGTCGACCATCTTACACAGGTCGAAAAGTGTTGACTGAAGTGGCACACCGGGGCGGAGCGAGGTATGTATCCAATGACCCAAAGGAACCTTGGTTTCATGATTGTAGAGAGTCAATACGATGCCATTCACGTTGCCATCCATGGCGTTCAGGACGTAGTAGCTCGGGGTACCACCCTGGGACATCGCGATGAGATTGTCAACCACTGCTTGTTGCAAGCGTTGCAAACTCGAGAGATCACCGGGGGCCATCGCATAGGGAATCGGATCAGGTAGTAGGGCGGTATCGAATCCCCCGTCGATCTCGAGGCCTTCAAATCGTTCGAGAACAGTCGCTTCATCGCGCCATGCGTCCTCCGGCAGTCCTGCTTTGCGGCAAATTCCCGACAGATAAGCATCTACAGTCCATTGTTGTTCGACAGGAACACTAGGGAGCAGCAGTCCCGCATGATTTGCATACCGACCATTTCGCCTGCCGTAGATGCGCAAGCCGTGTTTTCCGACGACGACGGAATCGGCCCTTTGCGACGCCGCACCATCAATAGATATCGGAGCCGACAGTAGATTGACATGGCAAGACAAATACGGAAGCTCAATGCTCGAAATCGTAGCCATACGATGATCTTCCAGCGCCGAGCGTCTGGCAGACTCGATGATAGCGTCTCGAAGGGGAGTGGGCCTACCCAGAAAACCGCAGCATGCTCGCAGATGCGATAACCGCTTCAGGGTAGTGAAAAATCCGTAGACATGTTGGTTTGCAAGTTCGCCTAGCGGCTCAAAAACATCGTCGTTGAGCGGTCGCCGCAAAACAGCAGCCGCGACAACCTGCTGCGCGACGCGTTGGATGATCTCTCTAGACTCTGCGGAGAGAGCGGAGAAATCGAGCATCTCAACCTTCGTGGGTTGTGATATTGTCGGTTGCGAAACAGTTGACGTCGACATATTTTGCGATTCCTCGAATGGAGTTACTTTGTCTAAAGATACCCGATCCTTCGCGTCACGCTCGGAAGGTTTACTTAATCGGACTAGCTCAGCAGTAGAAGATACCAATGGTAACGATTGCGACGTTTGGAACCGTCGCATATCAACCGGCAATCGACGTCGTCCCCAGTTGCCGGGCGCGGGATCGAAACGGCCTGCTTGGGGTGCACCGCAGGCGCCGCACTTGTCTTCGACCATGCCATAGCGATTCAGTTGATACCAATCCCGCTCGATCAGCATCGCGCCACATGCATGACAGTAGGTCGATCCATGTCGCGTGTCATGAACGTTTCCGACGTAAGGATATCGAATACCCGCTTCGCGAGCGATCTTGTAAGCCAGTAGCAGTGTCTCGTGGGGCGTATTCGCTTTGTCTCGCATGCGGAAATCGGGATGGAACGCTGAGAAGTGTACCGGGACATCGGGCCCCAAGTCCTTGACGATCCAGTCGCACATCCTCTTCAGTTCTTCCGCCGAGTCATTTTCATCCGGTATGACGAGATTGGTGATCTCAAACCAGACGTTCGTCTCGTGCTTGAGATATCTCAGAGTGTCCAGCACCGGCTCGAGTCGCGAGTAGGTGATCTTGCGATAAAACTCCTCCGAAAACGATTTAAGGTCCACATTCGCCGCGTCCATAACGCCATAGAATTCGGTACGAGCTTCGGGAGTGATGTACCCAGCGGTGACCGCAACGGTCTTTACCCCAGCTTCTCGACATGCGCGGGCCGTGTCGATCGCATACTCCGCCCACACCACGGGATCGTTGTATGTGAATGCGACACTGCGACAACCGAGTTCGAGTGCAGCCCGAGCGATCGCATCGGGGCCAGCCTGTTCGCTCAGTCGGGCTACTTCGCGCGATCTGCTGATATCCCAGTTCTGGCAAAATTGGCAACCTAAATTGCAACCCGCTGTCCCGAACGACAGGACACTTGTTCCTGGATAGAAATGATTGAGGGGTTTTTTCTCGATCGGATCGATGCAAAACCCGGTGCTTTTCCCATAGGTGTCGAGCACCATTTCCCCGTTTTCGATCTTTCGGACGAAACAGAACCCGCGGTCTCCCTCCTTCATGCTGCAATTGCGAGGGCATAGATCGCAAACGATTCGATCGCTTTCCGGCTCGCGATGCCACCAACGTCCTGGATATGGGTTCATGCCTTTCCTCCTGATCGCCGAATTATACGGCAGACTCACCAAGATTCCCCCGTTATACTAGATAGGGTTCTCCAAGTGACCATCGGCCCAGGCCGGTTTTTTGGATCGAGAACTTGTTCCATAATTCGGAGACGAACTCGAGGATGATCCCCGACCCAAGGCAGACACCTATAGAGTTTCCGGCATCGCTCGATCGGCAACTGACGCAGTTCCGAGCGCATGTTCGCTGGCGGAAAATGCTCGAAGCGACTGGCATCGCTGTATTGGCGGTATTGGTCGGCTTTATGGCGGTCTTTGCCTTGGATCGCGTGATGGATGTTCCCGCATGGTTTCGCTGGTGCGTATTTGCCCTGGCGTTGTTCGGAATCGCCTCGATACCCGTCTGGTTCGAACGTTGGGTTTTGCGTTACCGCACCCATTCATCCCTCGCCCGTTTGATCGCTCGCAAGTCGCCTCAGTTCGGCGATGCCTTGCTCGGTGCGATCGAATTGGCTGGCAACCCCAACGAGCAATCCCGCTCGCCAGGCTTGTGCCGCGCGGCCCTAGAGCAAGTAGCTTCCGAAACCAGTCGCCGAAACCTTCGCGAATCAGCGCCGGACGCACACCCTGGGCGTTGGTGGTCGATCGCTAACGCAACCTTAGTAGTTCTCGCGTTTGCAGCGATGAGTTATCCGATGGCTGCCTGGAACGCGTGGCAACGTTTCTCGCA
>JAGWWZ010000177.1 GCA_018970165.1 Planctomycetota bacterium
GTGGAGCCGATGGCGTCACATCGCGCAGCTATCAACTGGCGCACGACTACATGGTCCCTTCGCTTCGAGATTGGCTGACACGCAAGCAGCGCGAGACCAAGAAAGGGCGCGCGGAGTTGAAGCTGGCCGAACGAGCGGCAGCATGGGGAGTCAACCAAGAAAGCAAACAACTACCGACGTTCGTAGAATGGTTCCAGATACGGCGGTTGACCGACCGAGATGGCTGGAAGGAACCCGAGTCGCAGGTGATGCGTGCTGCAACTCGATTCCATGTTCAGCGTTCGAGCGTGATTCTCGGCTCTCTCCTGGCTTTGATCGCGGCTGGAAGCTGGATTTGGAATCGCATCGAACATCAGCGACGCGAGGATTCCGCAGCGGCGACGGCTCAGTCGTGGCTGGCCGCCGGAGTGGATCAATTAAGGCAAATCGCACCAGATATCCAACCGAAAGCAGCTTGGATCGCAGATGACTTTGAACGCTCGCTCACGGATCCAGCGTCCAATGACGAGACGAAGACTCGAGCCATTCTTGGGTTGCATCGGGCAGGTAGTCCCGTATCGTCCGAACAATGGACGAGTGTGGTAAAAGCCATGCTCGACTATGAACCGAATGATTTTCTGACGGTTTGCGAGTTGCTGCGCGACGCGAGTGAAAATTTACGAGAACCGTTTGCGATTATCCTCAACGACCCCGAGCAATCCAAAGATCATCGCCTCCGCGCGGCCGCCGCATTGGCCGCGTACGAACCCGATGGGGCCGAATGGAAGCAAACGGCGATCGCTCAGTTCGCCGCAACCGAGATTGCAGCCAGCAACCCGATCTACTTGCAAGCTTGGCGGCAAGCGTTTCAACCTGTCGCCGCTCGCGTACTACCGTTTCTCGAACAGCAATTTGCGGATGCTAAAACATCGGAAGTCCAACGCAATGTCATCGCAAACTTGATCGCGGAATATGCCAAGACCGATGCAGAGACACTAGCTTCGATGGTTGCCGTGAGCGATGCAAAGAATTACCCCACGTTGTTCCTGCCCCTTCGAGAAAATCGAGAAGCCGGGGTAGGGGCACTTCAGAAGATTCTCGACGCGGAACTGCGACCAACATGGAACGATCCAGCGCTGGATCCAGCATGGAAGGAAGTCGCACCGGGAACGAAGCTACGGATCGAACAAGCCCATGGGATGCTAGCCGAACGATTTGCCTACGTACAGGATATGCCGCTCGAACAATTCCTGGAGGTTGCCGAGAGTCTTCGGGCCAGCGGGTATCGACCGACGCGCGTTCGAGCCTGGCAATGGCAGCAGTCTCCGCGCATCGCATCAATACTCACTCGCGATGGCAAGCCCTGGCGGATCGAGGCCAACCTCTCGGCAAAAGAGTTACCCAAGGTTGAGGATCCAGCGGTCAAGGAGGATCTGGTACTCGATGATCTCTGTGCCCTGCCGACGACCGAAAATAATGATCAACGATTCCTCGCCCTTTGGTCGAAATCAGCAACGGATGACGAAGAACGTCGCGTCCTTGTCGATGCGACAGAAGATGAATTAAATAAGGTGTTCAACGCGCTTTCCAAAACCCACGGCGCGATGCGCATCGCTGTGCGAACCACGCAACAAGGGGAACGCCTGTACACAACCATCTTTTCTTCGGAACAAGAATCCCCTTCTTTGTATTGGCGTCACGAGGAAGGCAATCTCTTGTTTCGCCCCCAGACCGACATCGCGGTAGCGAAGCCAAATGCTCGATCGCTGGCAAGCATGGCGTCGCAGCAAAAGATCGTTGACAACTACGAGGGGTCGGAGTCGGTTCGGGAAAAAGCAGTATCCGACGCACAAACGGGCTACAACGTTGCGTTGGCGTTCTACAACGTCGGAAATAACACCAAAGCGCTCGAAATTTGCGATGCATGCCTCGTGGCGAATCCCAACGATCCCAACTTCAAATTGACACGAGTGTTGGCACTTGCTCGGCTCAAACGGGTCGACGATGCCAAAACCGCTCTGGAGGACTATTTGCCGCTCGCCCCGGATGAATCGTTCCGAGCATATGCCAAGATCCAGGTCGACTTTTTGACCGATGGCCCCGATGTCGCCGCGACGACCATCGAACAGTTCCGACAGGCGTTTCAATCGAATAGCGGTTCGCTCTACAACGTTTTGTGTGCCATTGCACTATGCGTTGGAGCGACAGACGACGATATGCACAGGCAACGCTATCGTGCACTTGCGATCGAGGTGCTGGAGCAACTGGTCGCATCAGGTTATTCCAACGGCTCACAGTTGATTAACGATATTGACCTCATCAGCCTACACGAACAACCACGTTTTTTGGAGACCATCGATCGATTGGCACCGTTCACGCCCCAGCCGATTGCAGGTATCTGGAGCGTCGATACCGCGATCGAGACGCAGGTTCTTCCCGACGTATCACCCAACGAAGGCCGGGGCTGGATCGATCCCGGGCAAGTATCAAAATACATCGCCGAGGGATGGCGTCCGACCGCAATTGCCGTGAATGATTGGGGGGATTCGCCAGCAAGCAATCCGTCACCTTACGCAGCGATCGTCTTGACCCGGCCGCTGGTTCCGGACGATGCCAAGGAATCCCTTGCGAAGCGCCAGGCGCGCTGTGCGATCGCGCTGTATCAAATGGGCGAAAAGGAGCGAATTTGGAAGCTGTTCAAGACCCTGCAACCGGACGCGAGACTGCGAAGCTATTTCCAAGCTTACCTGCCGGACTACGGCAGCGATCCAGCAGCCCTCATCGCGGAATTCCTCAATCTCAAACCGACCCCGAAATCCAGCGATATGCTTGCCGAACCATCCCTAGCGCCGCTGGCGATTTCGATTGGGGATTTCGCGGCGGCGAAACTGCTCAGCGAGGAACAACTGGCTCCCGTGCGCGACCATGCGTTGCGGCTGTACATCGAGGATATCGATCCCGGTGTTCATGGAGCCTGCGAGTGGCTGCTGAAACAACTCGAAGCCAAGGATGCGATCGCTAGCGCAATGGAGGATCTCGCCACGGGCGATCGGGTGGGAGAGCGCCGTTGGTATCAGACCAAGACCGGAGGGCATACCTTTGCCCTCTTTGAACCTGCGGAGTTCGTGATGGGTTCTCCGATCAGTGAGGTCGAGCGTTACGGGGGTGCCAAGGAAACCGACGAGTCGCGGCATCGGAGGACCATCGATTATCGATTTGCGATCGGTACGCATGAAATCACCATCGCGCAATTCTCCCGTTTCCGATCGAACCAGGGGTTCAATCGCAATTACTCGCGCGAAGAGGATGCACCTGCCAACGTGATCACTTGGTTCGATGCGGTGGCCTACTGCAATTGGCTGAGCGAGCAGGAGAACATCCCGCCGGATCAATGGTGCTACGAGATCGATCCGCAGGATTCGACCAACGTGACGATACCTGCCAACTTTCTTCAGCGGGTCGGATATCGATTGCCCACGGAAGCGGAGTGGGAATACGCGTGCCGAGCAGGTAGCAGTACCGCTCGACCTTATGGAGAAACCAAGGAGCTTCTCACTCGCAACGCTTGGTACGCGGACAACAGCGGGACCCAATTCGCACTTCCGGTGGGGAGCATGCGACCCAACGATTTCGGTTTGTTCGACATGCTCGGCAACATCTGGGAGTGGAATCATCAGGAGTACTACTCGTACCCATTGTCGCGCAACGCAACAAGTAACTCATCAGGAAATCTTATAGTGCCAAAAGATCGCCCTCGTTTGCTCCGCGGCGGCTCGTTCGACGTTCAAGCGCTGGCTGTCCGCTCGTCGGATCGGATCCTCTACCAGCCCGGCGTTCGTAGCAACCACTTCGGGTTGCGTGCTTCGAGAACTTACCGCTGAATTCCTTTACTTCTTTACCCCTTTAACCTTTCTTCGCCGCGCAGCGGCGCGCGAAAAATTTTGGAGCAATGCGCATGGCAAATCGAAAGCAGGAGGATGCCCGATATCCGTCCAGCGTGCCGCAATCATAGCCGAGCAGCGCAAGCTCAATGCCATCTACTTTCAGGTTTATGGTATTTTTTCGCTGAAGCGGCACAAGATTTGCGCCAGGAAGTTTAATTTTCTTGGAGCTGCCAATTTTGTCTAACGACTTGCAGAGCACGAGCGATTGCTATGGCCCAGCGTGAGTAGCGGAATCGGTGGTCGTGTTTAGCTGAGTGATGAATGGACTAAAGACTGTTCGATCTCAATGGGGGCCAGCCCCCAAACCCCCGGGATTTTCGCTTTGTGGTCAAAAGCAAGTTAAGGAAGCGGACGCCGTCAGCGATACGCCTAGGGCGTCCACCACACTTGCCTTCGACATCGACTCGGCGCTCGGGTTGCTTCCCAGCATTGCCCTATCCTCCGGTCGAGTGCTTTCATTGTAGCTCATGTTTCGGAGCTCTGCTCGCTTGCGGGATCTTGGAGGGACACACACTTTCGGGTCCCTGTACCCTCATGCCAGCAAATCTCTCGCTAACGCGCAGTTGTGTGTCCCCCGTCCCTTGTCCTTATCTTTCTGCCCAACCATCTTTCTGCCCTAATCGGATTGCCATCACTCTTCGCTTGCGAACGCTGAGAGCGCCCGTGTGAGAGCGCCCGTGTGGACAGGCACTGCTTCTCGTTGCGGTTTTGCTAGCGACGAAAGCAAGTTGCATGCCACCCACTAATAAGGTGATAGTTAGCAAATTGATTTTTGGTTGGCATGCATTGATCAGGCGGTCCGCAATCAGAGCCCAAGAGCACAAGCTATCGGGTGGGAACTGTGGAAAACATTGCAACGTTCAGTGCGATTCAACCCGGATGCTTGCGCATCTCGGCTAGCATTTGGACCGGTCCAACTGTCTATCGATGGTTCCTGAGGAGATTCTTCGTTTCGATGGGGCTTGTCCTCATCGGCCGGCAATCGCAAGGGAGCACGCGAACGCAACGCGTTCCCCATCACGAAGTGGGTTTATCCCCGTTGGATGATGATCTGATGGTCTCGTGCCTTATCGAATTCCACGCCCATCGCAAAGCCTCTGGACGTGCCACCCGAATTCCACGCCCACCGCAAAGCCTCTGGACGTGCCACCCGAATCCACGCAAGGACAGGCACTGCTTGCTAGCTATTCGGCCCTTGTGAAGGATGGGCGAAGCCCTGACAATGATATAATCGTCATGAGCATTTCACTGATTATTGTAAGCAAAGATTTGGGGGCCCCGTGGATTGGACTTACTCTGACCTCGCCAAAATGATCGATCACTCTCTGCTCAACCCCACAACGACCGTGGCCGATCTCGAAGCAGGAATCGACCTTGCGATCACCTACGATGTGGCGAGCGTGTGCATCATGCCCTACTACCTCAAGCGTTGTGCTGAGCGACTCGCGGGCACCACCGTCAAGGCTTCCACCACTATCGGCTTTCCCCACGGTGGGCATACGACGGCGATCAAGCGGGCCGAGGCCTTGCGAGCCCTCGACGACGGTTGCGAGGAACTCGATATGGTGGTCAACATCAGCCAAGTCCTCACGGGAGAGTGGGATTACGTTCGCAATGATATTGCCGCAGTCGTCGAAGTCGCACACACGGCCCATCAGAAAGTAAAGGTCATCTTCGAGAACTGCTACCTCAACGACACTCAGAAGATCAAACTGTGCGAGATCTGCAGCGACCTGGATGCCGACTGGATCAAAACGTCGACGGGCTACGGAACCGGAGGAGCCACGCTGGAGGATTTGAAACTGATGCGTAAGCATGCAGCGCCGCATATGCAAGTCAAAGCAGCCGGTGGTGTTCGGGATCTACAAACACTCCTTTCGGTTCGAGCTCTAGGGGTCTCCCGGTGCGGATCCAGCCGCACCCGCGAAATGCTCGACGCCGCTCGAGAAAAACTCGGGCTCGAACCTATCCTGCCAGCGACTGCCTCCAAGCCAGCAAATTCACAAGCATCCAACTACTAGGTTGCATCCTCTGCAGCAACTTCGGTGCAACGACTTGTTAAGAAAATAGGGTTGATGATGGCACAAACCGTGCGTACTGGGATATTGTTGATTGGGATATTGTTACTGGCGATCGCTTGCTGTGATACTTCCCAACTCATCGCACAGGATACTCAGAGGGCGGTTGTCGCATCCGATCCATCAACCCAGTCGCCGGTTGGATTGAATGCCGAGCAAATCGCAGCGCTGGATGCTCAAATCGAGCAAATGAGGAAGGACTGGGAAGTTCCCGGCCTCTCAGTGGTGATTGTTCAAAATGATCAAGTGTTGCTTTGCAAAGGGTACGGCGTTCGTGAACTGGGAAAAGACGCCGCTGCCGACGAAGATACGCTCTACGCGATCGCATCGAACACGAAGGCCTTCACCGCAGCCGCCTTGGCCATCCTCGTCGAAGAGGGGAAGGTGCGATGGGATGACCCGGTTTCGAAGTATCTGCCGTGGCTCCGCTTGTCTGATCCCCTTGCGACCAGCGATTTGCGTGTGCGCGATTTGCTGTGCCATCGAAGTGGACTGGGAACCTTCAGCGGTGATTTGCTGTGGTGGGGAACTCCGTATTCACCCCGCGAAATCCTCGAGCGATCGGTTCATTTGAAACCAGAGAATCCATTTCGAGGCGGTTACGGCTACTCCAATTTAATGTACCTCGCCGCGGGGGAAGTTATTCATGTCGCCAGCGGCATGTCCTGGGGCGACTTTGCGCAGAAACGCATTCTCGATCCTTTGAAGATGGAACGAACACGGGTCTCCACCCATGATCTGGTTGGCATGAGCAATGTAGCGACACCTCATAAAACGCTCGCTGATCGTTCGGTGCCGATCCCCTGGATGAATTGGGACTCGATGGTGGCCGCAGGCGGGATCATCTCGAGCGCATCGGATATGTCGGCCTGGCTTCGCCTGCAATTGCGAGGCGGGACGTTGGTTGATGGCACACGGATCTTCAGTCCCGAAACCTCCTATGAGATGTGGCAGCCGCAGACCATCATTCCCCTATCCAAGGCTCGCTCGTTACGAATCCCTTCCAACCACTTTCGAGCCTACGGGTTGGGATGGTCCTTGGCCGACTACCAAGGAGTGAAGTTGGTCGGACATTCGGGTGGCTATGACGGGATGTACTCAGAGACGCTGATGGTTCCAGAGCGCAAGCTTGGGATCGCCGTGTTGACCAACAGCATGACATCGATCGGGAACGCGATCTGCTACACCATCGTCGATCGAGCGGTGAAAGGACCGGACCGAGATTGGAGCAGCGAGAATCTAAAGCAATTCCGCAAGGGCCGCGAAGAGTTCTACGGCAAGATCGCGGCAGCAATCAAGCCGACGGCAGAAGGAACCCAGCCAAGCCATCCGGTTGAAGCGTACACCGGAGTGTTTGAATGCCCGCTTTACGGGAAGGCAACTGTCGAAACGAACGAAGACAAACTGCGAATCCGATTTCAACCCTACAGCGAATTGACCGCCACGCTCGAGCATCTGCATTACGACACGTTTGTCATCAAGTGGGACAAATCCTTTGCATGGTTCGAAGAAGGGACAGCTCATTTCGTTGCCGATGCCACGGGTCAATTCACGCGAATCGAGTTGAACGTTCCTAACGATGATCTTTGGTTTCACGAATTGAAGCTCTCCCGCATTGGTCCAGCGCCAAAGAAGTCCCGGTAGATTCAGGGGCGTTTTATCGACGATGGGAAGGAAGTTCGATCTTTGCGTTTTGCTGACCCTCGCTATTGCCTGCTTCGTGTTCTGGTTGCGTCAACCTCCGGTGATCTATACACAGCCTCTTTCGCCCAAATACAAGATTACCATTCGACGGTTACCCGCCGCAAATCCCGATAAAGTTACGCTGCGGATTACCTACCACTATCCACCAGGGATTGGCATGTACGTGGTCCGCGAACAGACGATCAAGCGACCTACCGATCGTCTTACGTTTTCCCATGTTGTCGATCCAGGGAATCGTTTGCAGTGCATTCACGACAACAACGGAGTCGGCTTCCTGCTCCTCTTCGATGAAAACACGGACGACTTGTGGCATACGACGAACCAGGGAGAAAACTGGGGCGGTTGGCGCGGAACCTATCGCAGCGTGTGGCAAGAGAGACTCGATGCGTTGCGCGAGGAATTTCCATCGGTACCCTACACTTCGATACCTGACTAATGATAAGTTGGTGGGCTGGTCAGATGCCGCTTACCATCTCGCTCTTGTCGAATTCCGAAGTTGTTCACAGGGTTGCTTCCATGAGTACAGCACTTGGTGTTGGTTTGGCGGTTGGATTAACGCTTTTCTTCATCGTTTTCTTCGGCGGCTTGCTGATGATTCTAAGGTCGGTGGCTTTGAAGAAAGAAGCGGACGCCTGGCGACGATATCCCCAGGCGCGTCGGGTCGATCGGGCTGCCAGTTTCTTTGGTCAGCAGTCACGGGGACCGGGGCAGATTCGCGGCAATGGGACACTGATCCTAACCGAGTCGGAGTTGATTTTCGAAATGTGGCTGCCACGCAGAGAGTTTCGCATTCCGCTGGCGAGTATCGAGTCGCTGGAAAATCCAAAATCGTTCCTGGGCAAATCCCGCTTTACGCCGCTTCTAAAAGTTGTATTCAACGATCAGCAAGGGAGCAAAGACTCGATGGCTTGGCAAGTCCGGGACCTGAGCGGATGGATGGAACAGATCGATAAAGCGAGACGTGAGTCTTGACGTTGTGCTATTCGGCACAATCACAACCCGAAACGTAAGTGATGGATGAAGTTACGTCACGTTGAAGGTCTTCCCTCGTGGGTCCCTCGCTCACGCGTCGGGTTATGATAAATCGTATCTCATCACCGCTCGGAAAAGGCAGAACCGCCGAGGCAAAAAGAGATTGGGGGCCGGGCTTGCTCCACGGCGATCCCCGCGTATCAGAACCGCATTGCCTGATCAAGCAAGTCATCCAAGTTGCTCGGTATTGACTTCGCGGGAGATTGGGTCGAGATCGAGTGCAGATAAGGAGTCGCAGAATCGCTTAGCAGATCACAACCGCCTTGGTGGTGTCCTTCCCTGACCCAATCACAAGTCGCAAGATTCGGAGGACAGAATTGCGTTCGGAGACGTGTCATGATATCCCCAAAGACAGATTCAGCATTCCTGAGGTCGCCGCATCGGAGGTACTGCTGAACTTCCTCGACGCTCACCCCGAGTGCATGCAGTTCATCACGCATTGCAACTTTGAGCGGGCAAAGCTCCTCGGTCGCCGGTACCACGTTGGAAGTGTTACGTTCCTCGCACCCAATATCGCGATCTGATTTCGCATCCAGGGATCGGCGTGGAAGTGCCCTCATCATGACCTCGTGTCACTGTTATTGACTCCAATGATCCTGTTGTAGCTTCCATACTGACATCCGCCGTCCTTGGCTGGCAAAGAGGGTAACGGATAGGAGGGTTCGTTGGCAATAACGGGGCCTATGTTTTTTCACTGCTAGCATTCGATAATTTCGTTATCGCCCCGGCGGGGGCTGGCTGATACAATAAGAGTATCATGCACCGGCCTCTCTATCCAAGCCTTGTTGCTTCAAGACTCCTGCTGATCGCTGCTGTCCTTCTCGGGCAGTTTTCTGGTGGGGGTGTCT
>JAGWWZ010000178.1 GCA_018970165.1 Planctomycetota bacterium
CTGGATGAACAAACGTCGAACTTGAAAATGCGATCCTGCTTCGGTTTGCCTAGGAAGAAGCTTGCCCTTCCCCCTCGTGAGCTTCGCGGCTCGTTGGCTGATTTGGAGGCTTTGCTAGGAAACGCAGTCCTGCTGAGCGATATCGAAATGATGCAGGAATGGCCGAGCCCCGAACCCTTCGGCTCCGCGCTGGTCGTCCCTATCGGAACCTCGACCATGCCCCACGGGACCATTTGGTTTTGGTCTGAAAAGCCACGCTCCTATAGCCCAACCGAAGTGGAGGTAGCCAATCTCGCAGCAGGCCGCGTCATGGCAGAAATCGAACAGTCGATCCTCGGCCATGAAGTCTCTCGATCCCGCGAAGTGCAAAAGCAGATCGATACCGCCAGCCTCACTCAGGCAAGTATGCTTCCCGATACGCAGGTTCTCCATGAGGATTTCGACATCAGCGGCTGGACCCACCAAACCAACGGCCTTGGCGGTGCGTTTCATCACTGGGATATCGTCCCCAACGGCATGATGACCTTCGCGATTGGCCAAGCCTCTCACAATGGGCCCGAGGGAAGCATTGTCGCCACTAGCGCCTTGGCGATGATCCGGACACTTTGGAATCAAGGGTCCAATCCATCGCAAATCCTCCGGGCGATCAACGACCTGAATTGGAGTATGGTCGAAGCGGATTGGAAGATCGCAATGTCGCTGCTCCAGTTCAATCCGGTGACGGGATACGGCTCCCTGTGCAACACGGGCGACATGCAAACATTCATCGTGTCGTGCCGAGGGTTTCGCCCGATCGGAAACTCGCAACCCCTCGTAGGAGCACAGCCCGACAGTCAATTCAACCTATCACGATTCATCTTGCAACCGGGTGAGATCCTCGTGTCGTACACGCCGCACCTTTTTCTCGCTGGACAACCACCCATTGAGAAACCCAAATCGGCCCGGGAGATTCCTCCGCAGGATCCCAGTCGGAAAAAACTCCTCGATCAAACAGGCCTACTCAACATTGTTCGGGACCTATGCGACGAGTCCGCAAACGACATTACCGGCTATCTAGCGCGACTCCTGACGCAGCCTGCCTCCCATCCGAAACCGGAATACGACCGTTCTATGATTCTCATCAAGAATATCCGTAAGGCAATTCCCTAATGAATACGAAACGGGACGAATTGGAATTGAGCGCCAGCACACGCAAAGCGCTCTGCGTTCACCTCGGCGAAAATGCGGGAAACGAGATAGCTCTGCTCATTCGATCGCTAGCCGCACAAATCGAGGAACTGAAACGAACCAAGGTCAATGTGACGCAGGTCATCCCGGATACCAATAAGCCTGACCCGTTGTTGGCGGCATTGGAGAGCGAATCATTCTGATGCAAATTTGTAGCACATGCTACATTGCAATCAAATCGCTTACTCTCTAGCTGTCTCGATGCAATACAATCTCGCCACCGTGCGCAAAAGCAACTTCCCATTGACAATTGCTGGGGTCGCCATCCCCATGTCGTCTTCCTGGAGTGGATTGGTGTGAAGCACTTCGAATTCATCGCCCGCCTTCAAGACCGAAGTAACACCGTCTTCGCTAAGGCAAAAGATACGGTCACCCACGGCCCACGGGGATGAAGTAAAAGCGCGGCTCTCCGGCAATCGTTTCATCCGGTAGATCTCTTCGCCTGTCGTCGCGTTGTAACACGACATGATGCCACGATCATAGAGAACGTACAGACGACCATCGTGTACCAATGTCGTCGGATTGTAGGGAGCCGCCTTGGGTTGCGACCAGGCGATATACTTTGACGAAGTCTCTCCCTCGGGAAGTGTAATATCTCCCGATGCACCCGGTCGGATCGCCAGGATCGGACGCCGCGGATCCATTACGTATCCCGAACTGATATACAGAAGACCATTCACCGCATAGGGAGTTGCGATCGTGATGCTCGACATGCCGGTTAGCGACCATAGCAGTTGCCCATCCAAGTCATACGAACGCACTTGATTCGTTCCCGGTGTGATGATCTCCGTTCGCACCTCGTTCTTCCATACAAAAGGGGTCGACCAATTGCTTTTTTCCTCGCGGGGCACCTCCCAGATCAGATTCCCCGTCTTCGCATCGAGGCACATCAACATCGATGCCTTCTCATTGTCGTTGCAATAATAGAGTCGTCCATCATGGAGGGTTGGCGATGACGCCGCACCCCATCCGAATCGCGTGGGCAATCGAGGGAGCGATCGTTGCCAAACCTCATTCCCCTCAAAGTCGAAACAGTAGATCCCCAAACTGCCGAAACAAAAATAGACCCGTTCGCCGTCTGTCACCGCAGTTTCCGATGCGTAGCTGCTCTTGATGTGGATCGGCGTTTCAGGAACTCCTTCGTGGACCTGACGATCCCAAAGGACTGTTCCAGCGTTGAGATCGAGACATAGCGTGCGCCATTGATGAACCGACTCCGCCGGTTTAGGTCGCTCGCCACCGAAGTATAACCCCTTCTTCGCCTCTTCTTGTTCGCCGGTATTGATCACTGTTGTCAGAAAAATCCGATTGTCCCAAACGACTGGCGAAGACCATCCTCGTCCTGGAATATCGGTTTTCCAAGCAACATTTTCCGTAGCGGACCATCGATCGGGGACTTTCGAATCTTTTCCAACTCCCAACGATCCGACCCCTCGAAACTGAGGCCATGTCTCCTGGCCATGCGCGTTTCGACCATGGAACACACCAAGGATCGCAATGGATCCCACGATCAACAGGGCAACCACTGCTTTGTGATAATGCACCATCATTGCAGATTGTTTCGGTTCGATTTCCCTTTGAAGCATATGTTTTGACTCGCTATACGTGTTACCGACGAAGACCACCAACTGCATCGCCAACATACCAGATCGAAATCCGTGGCCATAACATCGGAGATGTGCAGATGGGAGGCAAAAATCGCAGAAAAGAAGATAGATGACCGCTCGAGTATAACCGATTCATCCCGGCAAGAGTCTACCGCTGAGATAGAAGTTGACCGCGACAGCGAAAGATTGGCGGGTTAAAATAAAGGGCTGGAACTCGGTACTTAGAAGTGTTAACCACCATCCCACCTATGCCATTTGTAATGAACGCAAGCAGAGTCGCGCCTAACATGCCGAATGGGCTGTACTGTTGGGGATTTGCATGCGTCCTGGCAGTAATTGCTCTTTTCATGGGGCATCCTGCCGATGTCTTGGGCCAAGAGAGCACTATCCAGTTCTCCAATGATATTCAGCCAATTCTGGCGCGTCGGTGCTTTGCATGTCATGGTCCCGACAAGGCCGAGGGTGGCCTTCGATTGAATTCGCCCGAAACCATTTCGGTGGTTCTCGAATCCGGTAATCGAGCTATCGTCCCCAACGACTTGCAAGCTAGTGCAATCCTGGAACGAATTCGTTCCACGGAAGAAGATACTCGCATGCCTCCCGAGGGTAAGCCTCTCACGGAGATCGAACAACAACGAATTGCCCGATGGATCGAACAGGGAGCAAACTGGAAACAACACTGGGCGTTCGAGCCACTCAGCAATCCGCAAGTTCCGATTCGTCCGGACGGAACAACTGCAAACAATCCGATCGATGCCTTCGTGGAGGCAAAACTTTCCTCGAAGGAACTCGCCATGTCCCAACGGGCTGAACCGCGAGTTTTGCTGCGCCGGCTAAGCTACGACCTGACGGGGTTGCCGCCGACTCCGGAACAAGTCGCTGACTTCGAGCAGCGGGCCGCAATCGATTTCCAGGCAGCATGGGAAACCGAAGTGGATCGGCTATTGGCCTCCGAACATTATGGCGAACGATGGGCTCGACACTGGCTCGACGTGGTTCGTTATGCAGAAACCAACAGTTTTGAGCGAGACGGCGCAAAACCCTATGCATGGCGATATCGTGATTATGTGATTCGCGCATTCAATGAGGATAAACCGTACGATCAATTTCTGATGGAACAACTCGCAGGAGACGAACTCCCCGAAGTCACCAAGGACTCACTGATCGCCACGGGTTTCTATAGGCTAGGAATTTGGGATGACGAACCCGCGGATCGAGAACTCGCCATGTACGATGGGTTCGATGATATCCTCACCACAGTCGGACAGGGACTGCTTGGTCTGACTCTCAACTGCAGTCGCTGTCACGACCATAAGATCGATCCGATCCCGACGAAGGACTACTATTCGACCGTAGCTTTTTTCCGCAATCTCACCCCGAATGGTTACGGCCCGCATGTGGAACGGCCACTCATTGGCAGCCCCGAAGATCGCGCTGCGTATGCCGCCAAGGAAGCAGACATTCGGGACAACGGAAACCGTCTACAGATGCAGATCAATGAAATCGAAGCAATGCTTCGACAGGAATTGGAATCCATCAACACCACCACCGATCAATTTGATTTGGATGACATGGAGTATCGGTTTTTTCGAGACTCGTTCCAGAAGCTTCCCGATTTCGACTCTCTAAAACCTGAAACGGTGGGCAAACTGGAACCACCACTCCTCGATATCTCCTTGGCGACGCGACCGGATGACTTTGGATTCGTCTTCGTGGGCAAGTTGATTGTTCCGAAGGATGGCGAGTATACGTTTCGGCTCGATTCCGATGACGGTTCGCGACTGACCATCGATAGCAAAGTGATTATCGAGTACGATGGCATTCACGGAACCGGGCGGCCGCAACGTTCCGGTGTGAGACTGACTGCGGGTCGCCACGATTTCCGCGTCGACTATTTCCAAGGTAGCTACGGCAAAGGACTGCAACTGGATTGGAGTGGCCCCGGTTTCAAGCGGAGATCGTTAACCCGGCAAGATCGCAAGTCGGTGGACTTGAACCAAGTTCTTCAATCCGCTGCCGCCGAAATTCTCAATGCGGACCATGTTGCCCAATTCAAGAAACTGCGACGGGAACTCGAGGAAAACTCAAAACGCAAACCATGGGATGAATACGGAATGTGCGTTAGCGAGTCCGGGACATCGGCACCTCAAACGCAAATCCTGATGCGTGGAAGTCCGCAGGGCAAAGGGGATGAAGTTCAACCGGCCTTCCCATCGATCCTCGGTGGCGGTGTCCCCAGCATCGAACCGAATGAAGCAGCGAAGACAACCGGACGCCGGCTCGCATTCGCGAAATGGATCACTTCCCCCGACAATCGCCTTACCAGTCGTGTTTTCGTCAATCGAGTTTGGCAACATCATTTTGGGCGCGGGATCGTCCGGTCCTCGAATAACTTTGGACAACTCGGCGATCCTCCTACCCATCCCGAATTGCTCGATTATCTTGCAACCCGATTTGTCCAAAATGGATGGCGGCCCAAATCGCTGCACAAACTCATCCTGACGTCACGGGCTTACCAGCAATCCTCGCTGGCATCGTCAGATGTGATCGAGAAGGATCCGAACAACGATGGGTTCAACCGCTTTGATCTCCGACGATTGAGCGCTGAAGAAATTCGAGATTCGATCTTGGTGGCCAACGGACGACTCAATCGAACGATGTATGGCCCGAGCATTTACCCCGAGTTGTCGCGCGAGGTTCTCGCCAGCCAGTCCGTTCCCGGCAAAGGATGGGAGAAATCCTCCTATCAAGATCAAGCTCGCCGCAGTGTCTACATCCATATCAAGAGGTCGCTGCTGGTGCCGATGATGTCGAACTTCGATTTCCCTGAACCCGACACCAGTTGCGAAGCTCGCTTCATCACCACCCAACCCGGTCAGGCCCTCGGCATGATGAACGGCGACTTCTTGAACCAGCAATCCATGGAATTTGCCCAGAGACTCGCTACCGAAGCAGGCTCGGAACTGCGAAGCCAAGTTGCAAGAGGCTATCTGCTAGCCCTATCTCGAAATGCAACCAACACGGAAATCGATCGAGGTGTACGGCTGATAGAAACCCTTATAGGAAAACATGGTTTGAGCCCAGATGTAGCCTTGGCTAACTTTGCCTTGTTCTTGTTCAACACCAACGAATTCGTTTACATAGACTAAGCAGCGGAGATAGATCGATGCGACGAAATTTTTGTGGACGCACTCGCCGCGAATTCCTCTGGCAAACGGGAGCGGGTTTCGGATCCGCAGCCCTTGCTGGTCTACTGTCCCAAGATGGTTTCTTCGCTCGCGCAGGAGCCTCCGATTCTGCGAAGCTTCCGCAACCGCACTTCACCCCCAAAGCCAAAAACGTCATCTTCCTGTTCATGTACGGTGGCCCCAGCCACATCGACACATTCGATTACAAGCCCACCATGAAAGGGCGAGATAATCAAACGGTCGAAGTCAAAACATTTGGTCGCGGCGGCCACAAGAACTCTGGACGGATCGTAGAACCCCGATGGGATTTCAAGCAGTATGGCAAATGCGGGAAATGGGTCAGCGATCTCTTCCCGAACCTCGCTCAGTATGTCGATGACATCGCATTCATCCATTCGATGACAGCCGATTCACCGATTCACGGCTCGGCAATGCTCATGATGAATTCGGGACGCGTCCAGAGCGGGCACCCATGCCTGGGCTCATGGGTCAATTACGGCTTGGGGACCATCAACGGGAACCTTCCTGGGTTTGTCGTGATGCTCGATCCCAAAGGAGGCCCGATCTCAGGCGCCAAGAACTGGTCGAGCGGCTATATGCCCGCGAGTTATCAAGGCACGATCTTTCGAGCCCAAGGGACACCGATCCTCGACCTGAAGGCACGCGAGGGGGTGACTCGCTCGCAACAGCGCACGATCCTCGACTCGCTCCACGAGCAGAACAGCGAGCATGCAGCACTGCGAGGCAATCGTTCGGAACTCCTATCCCGCATTTCCAGCTATGAGCTGGCGTTCAAGATGCAGGAGCACGCTCCCGAAGCGGTCGATATCGCCTCCGAATCCGCCGATACTCATCAGCTCTACGGTATCGATCAAGATCGCACGCGCGACTTTGGAACCAAGTGCCTACTCGCGCGAAGATTGGTCGAGCGGGGAGTGAGGTTCATTCAGATCTACTCCGGCGGCGCCCATAACGATGACAATTGGGACGCGCATGCCGACCTCAAACAGAACCATGATTTTCATGCGGGGAACACCGACAAGCCGATCGCTGGCCTGCTCGAAGACCTCAAGCGTCGCGGACTGCTCGAAGAAACCCTTGTTGTCTGGGGAGGCGAATTCGGCCGCCAACCCACCGCCGAATACGCCCAGGGAACCGGCCGCGACCACAACTCCTACGGCTTCACCATGTGGATGGCCGGAGGCGGGATCCGTGGTGGCACAAGCGTCGGGGCAACCGATGAACTGGGAGCCGCAGCCGTGGAGAAGCCTTTTCATGTGAAAAACCTACACGCCACCGTCTTGCATCAACTCGGGATCGATCCCAACCGCCTCTCTTATTTTCATTCCGGCCTGGATCAAAAATTGGTCGGAGTCGAGCCCATCGAGCCGATTCACGAAATCATCTCCTAAATTCTTTTTCGTGTGACCAATCGTGTCACTCACCCACGCGATCATGGGTGTGTCACAGAGATTTCAACCTTGGAATAACTGCTGACAGGAGTCACACACCGCGCTCTCCACATCGGTGGAATCCTGAAACTCCGAACCAGTTTTTGACGTACGTGTTTACAACGGAGTCGACGATAATGACGGCGATCGAACAGAACAAACTGACCCGAGCTTTGCGTGACCCAGATAACTTTGTGTTGCGGATCACTTACAAGGATCGAGCGGGCTCCGTGACCGAGCGGATGGTTAGTCCCATTCGCATGGTCGATTCCCGAACGATGTTGGCGCTCTGCTTGTGCCGTGAATCCCCCAGGCGTTTCGATTTGGATCGTTGCTCGGACCTCGAATTGGTCGAAGCCCACGATGTCTTAATGCCTTGCCCAATCCGAGTGCTCTTGAACTGCACATGAGCACCGACAAACTGGGGGGGCAAGCAAAAATCTATGGCCTGGGAATTCTGTTTTGGATCTTCACAGCCGTTTCTCTGAATGGACTTCGATATTTGTCTAGTCGATATGGCCATGCCTCGTATGGACGGACTGGCGTTTATCGAGCAAGTCAAAAAACGAGCAGAGTTGAAACACATCCCGATTGTTGTTGTATCGGAAAGCTGCTCGGACGAAACCGGTTCCCAAGCTATTGAAGCTGGAGCAGCGGATTACTTATCGAAGCCAGCTCAAATCGAGGTGCTCAAGGCTCGAATCAGCTATTGCCTTCGATCCTCGGAGCAGCGCAGACAGGAGTTGTCGCGGTTTCTGCCATCTCACATAGCGAATGCTCTTTTGAGGGACGATTCCGTTCTCACCAGACCAAAGTTTTGCGACATCTCGGTAATGGTTTGCGATATTCGCGGATTCAGCAGGATCTGTGAAACCCGTCACCCGGGAGATACGATCCGATGGATCAGCGATGTGATGAATTCCCTAAGCGAAATCATCCTGAGATCCGGAGGAACGATTGTTGACTATGTAGGAGACGAGATCATGGCTATGTGGGGAGCACCAGTCGAATCAGACGATCATCCCGAAATTGCCACTCAATGCGCTTTGGAATTGCAAGAAGAAGTTGAGCGATTGAGCGATAAATGGCGGCCGGAACTGCAAGCGAGCCTCGCTGTCGGAATCGGCATCCACAGCGGCTTGGCGGTATGTGGAAATACAGGATCGAAACGCAGGATCAAATATGGTCCACTGGGAAACACAGTGAATCTAGCAAGCCGTGTTCAAGGAACAACCAAATATCTCAGAAGCCCTATCCTAGTGACCAACGACACGAAGAACAGAATCAATCGAGCTCTCATCTCGCGACGAGTCTGCCGGATTCGAGTCAACAATCTCAAGCAGCCTGTTGAGTTATTCGAATTGGCAAATCGACATGCGAAGCTGGAAAAACTCGAGTTCTTCAACCTTTACGAAGAAGTGCTCACTTTTTTTGAGAATTCCGGGGGCGATGAAGAACTGATTCAGCAAACCCTAGCTCGTGCTGCACGCCTCCTGGCTGAACATCCACACGATGGTCCGAGCCGACTGCTCATGTCTCGCATACTACAAGTAAGCCTCGGATATTCGTTTGATCCCGTTTGGACTATGATTGGTAAATGATCTGAAGCGGAAGAGACCGATTAAGGAATGTCGCGGTCGCTCGCGTACCTTTGTATCCCTCACTCAATTGTATCCCTCACTCAATCGAACTGGGCTATTCGGCTACACAATGTTATTCTAGTTCGAAATCGAGCCAGCCTGGTAATGTGTCCGATAGGATCTGACGAATCTCCGGCCTCGAGGATTGCTGTACCAAACCACGTCGAACACCCTCGATACCGCCATCGGACAACTCAACTCGCAATCTCTCCTTGACCGGTCCCATCACCTCCGCAGGCAACTGCTGAAACTCGGGAGTGTAGATCAGGAAGGATAGAGGATACCGGAACAGTCGCTCCGTTAGATCCAGTTGCCGCAAGGATTGTCCGTTGCTCGACACTGGCCCCATCGTCTGAAAAATCTCACGAAAGCCACTCGTTCCAGAAACTGCATCCTCAAATTTCGGCTCATCGATCAGCAGCAAGGCTTCGGCGAGCGCATTGGCCGCCGATGCAATGCGGCGTTGAGTA
>JAGWWZ010000013.1 GCA_018970165.1 Planctomycetota bacterium
CGATCACTGCATGGGTGGCGCACCAAGCCATCCAAGGCCAACCCGGCAACCCCTCGCTTGAATCGTGGAAAGAGGCTCGCAAAAAAGGGGTTCAACAGTGTTCGGATCTGTTCTTCGCGTGTGATTCGAAGTTGCCTTTGGTGGATCGCGTTCGGTTGATCGCGCAGGAGACGCACCCGGAAATCGAGTGGGGCAAGCGACCGATGATTCCCAAAGATCTAGGTGATCGACCTGCTCTAGATTCCCTAGGCCCCTTGCGATGGAGTGCGTCTGCGGCACCGATTTGGGGAGCAACAAATGCTGTGGGCGAAGAGTTTTCATCCAAGCGCATGGAGGGCAAACCCTATGTGTTGATCCTGTACCTCGGATTTGGATGTCTGCACTGCGCGGAGCAGTTGGGGAAATTTTCACCGCAAGTGGAGCGATTTCGCGAAGCAGGTATCGAGGTCCTTGGCGTGAGTACCGAAACTCCACAGTCGCTTGCCGAAGGACTCAAGAGGTACGATTCGGAGATGCGGATTACGCTTGCTTCGAATGCGAGCTTGGATGCATTCAAAGCCTTTCGATGTTTCGATGACTTTGAAGGGCAACCATTGCACGGAACGATTTTTGTGGATGGCGAGGGACGGATCCGTTGGCAGGACATCGGCCACGAGCCGTTCATGGATGCGGATTTTCTTTTGCGAGAGGCAAAGCGATTATTGCGGCTCAGCGAGTTTCAGAAGGCCTCTGTCACGCCAGATCGCGCAGCGCAGGCATCCCGTTGAGACGACGCACTGCAGCAATCTGTTCGCTCTAGGTTGTTACTTCCTCGGGCTCAAGATGCTGATGTGCATTCCAGAAGTCGAGCCTCCATGTTCCATGGCTACGAGTGAGGCGAGAGATCGATGTGTTTACTACCTCGCCTAGATGTTCCTCGAGATCTTCTCTCCTCAACAGGGCCTCCAGGAGCCTCAGTTTGAAATCAGCATGGATCACCATTCCCCACCGTTCGCCTGATTCCCGACGATCTCCTAGTTCGCCGTATGCGAAGTCGATCCAGGTGGCAACGCGTTTGGCTCTCTCTCTGGCCTCAGGAAGGATTTCATAATGGTCGAGAGTATTCCAACCTCCTTCGGGGATCTTCGGATCGATCTCCCAGGTGGGGCACAATTGCTGTAAATCGCTCCGCCCCATTCCAGGCATGGGATGCCGATCTCCGAGTGCGAAGCCACGATAACAGCCCCCTTGCTCGAATAACTCGCGGTGAATGATAGGCTGCAATCCGAGCCGACTCGCCGCATCGCGAGCGGTCTGGATGGAACGCAAAAACGGGCTGGCGTACAGTCGCGTTAGACCCAAGGGAGCGAGCGCATCGGCCAAGCGCTGGGCTTGCCTGCAACCTAGTGGAGTGATGGGGGGATCCGGGATACGCAGGGACTCGTCCTGAGCGTTGTTAGCGGACTGAGCGTGGCGAACGAGAAATAAACTGAGGCTCATAGCAGAAGCATAGATTCCGTTATACTAGATAGGCGTCTTCAAACCCGATTTCAGAACCGTAATTGAGAATGAACGGCAGGTACGATATGCCACACAGCATAGTGATTTTCGGCGCTTCAGGTGATTTGACAAGCCGCAAGCTGATTCCTGCGTTGTATCGACAGTACCTGCGCGATCGATTGCCGAAGCCATCGCGGATTGTAGGGGTTGCCAGGAGTGCGTTTAGCACGGACCAGTGGCGATCGCAACTGGGAGAAAGTACCGCCAAGTACGTGAAGGGAGAATTCAACGCCGAAGTCTGGAACGCATTTTCTCAAAATATTTTTTATTGCCCAGGCGATATTGCGAACCAAGATGACTTCGTAAAGCTGGGTGCCTTCCTGCAAGAAATCGAGGAAAACAAACCTGCCGATCGTGTTTACTACTTGTCGACCATGCCGCAACTTTATGCATCCGCGATCGAGCAACTCGGCAAGGCGGGGTTGCACAACGATCCGATCGGTCAGCGTCGCGTTGTTATCGAAAAGCCCTTTGGAACCGATCTGGCAACTGCGCATTCACTCAACGACTCCATCCACCAAACGTTCCGCGAGGATCAAATCTATCGAATCGATCACTATCTCGGCAAAGAAACGGTCCAAAATATTTTGGTCTTGCGATTCGGGAATACCATTTTTGAACCTCTTTGGAACCGCAACTACATCGAACATGTACAGATCACCGTTGCGGAAGAAGTCTCTGTTGGGAGACGTGGCGGGTACTACGATAAGGCAGGGGTGCTCCGCGACATGTTTCAAAACCATATCTTCCAGTTATTGATGGTCACGGCAATGGAAGCTCCGGTTCGCTACACCGGCGAATTCGTGAGAGACGAAAAAGTAAAGGTGCTTCAGGCCGTTCGTCCTTACCGCGGTAGCGATTTCGCCGAGTTCGGTATCCGTGGTCAGTACCTAGGCTACAACAAGGAAGAGGGGGTTCCCAACGATAGCCAGACGGAGACATTTGCGGCTCTCAAACTGTACATCGACAACTGGCGTTGGAGAGGAGTGCCATTCTACTTGCGAAGCGGAAAGGCGATGAGTTGCCGATCCACCCAAATCGTGATTCAGTTTCGCGAGCCTCCTCACATGTTGTTCGGAGACCAAAAATCCTATCGACCGGAAGCCAACCGCTTGGTCATCCAAATCCAACCGGGCGAAGGAGTGCAGATCTTCTTTCAATCCAAGGTTCCCGACTCGGACATGCGTCTTCGACTCAGCGAATTGGATTTCCGATTCGATAGTAGTGGTCAAGAACCGCCGGATGCCTATCAAAGATTGCTGCTCGATGCGATGCTCGGGGATCCCGGCTTGTTTGCAAGAAGCGACGAGGTCGAGCAATCGTGGAGGATCATCGATCCGATCATCACCGCATGGAAGAGTCCCGCCGCTCCCTCCCTAAATATCTACGAGCCGGGAATGTGGGGACCAACGCAGTGCAGTGAGTGGATGCAAAACCAAGGGCGAACCTGGTTTGACACATGTCCTATCCTCCCACTCGGCTGATGAAACGATATTTCTCGAAATCTTCATCCGGAACGGGCCATTTTTTCGTGGCTATCTAGGTAGAGTCTTCTGTCGTATGCGAAACAAATTTGTTCCGCAGTGGTTACACTGAAGGAACTCATTCTGACAAGCCGCATTTATGAGGAATCGCTTTCAGTGACCGGACGTATTCAGGGAAAAGTTGTTGAAGTAACGGACCATGGGGATCTCATCACCGATCTGCTCGCGGGTCAGCTCGAAGGAGTCAACTGCGGCCCCGAAACAAAAGTGACGGTGGACGACGAACATGAAACCTTCGGGATCTTCGGTGCTGACCACAATCAACCATCGATGACACTCGTGGCCGTCCTAGTACCATCCGAAGCACTTCGTTTGCATTTGGTAGACGACTCGGCAGCGATGATGCTCGGCGTTCAAGTCGGCGCATCCGTGGAAGTGAGTTGGTGAAGTACGGGATCCTCAATCTCTTTAAGCCGATAGGTCCAACCAGTCGAGATTGCGTCAACAAACTGGTTAAACCACTTCGTCCGAGCAAGGTTGCACATGCAGGGACCTTGGATCCTCTAGCGCAAGGGGTACTCCTGATCCTGGTCGGGCCAGCAGTTCGATTGATGGACGAGATCCATGAATTGGACAAAGAGTATGTGGCTAGTTTCACTCTAGGGCAGCGAAGCCCCTCCGGAGATTTAGAGACTGAATGCGAGTCGGTGCCAATGCAGATGGAATTCGACCGAAATACGATTCAAGATGCAATGACGAGATTTTTAGGCCCCATTGTGCAGGTCCCCCCGACCTACTCCGCAATCAGGGTAAACGGCAAACGTGCGCATGCGTCCGCAAGACGAGGGACCGAAGTTCACATGCCCCCTCGCACAATCATGATTCACGAACTGGACTCGCTGGAGTATGAGCATCCACGGA
Organism: Planctomycetota bacterium; assembly: GCA_018970165.1. Classification (GTDB taxonomy): domain Bacteria; phylum Planctomycetota; class Planctomycetia; order Pirellulales; family Pirellulaceae; genus JBKCUI01. The sequence goes on from JAGWWZ010000013.1 coordinate 3,945, forward strand.
TTCGCGTCAGGATTCGATGTAGCACCGGAACTTATATTCGTACCTTGGGAAGCGATCTCGCGAAATCGCTCGGTACCGATGCCGTAATGACGGAACTGACTCGCGTACGCGTAGGTCCATTCAGGATCGAAGCCTCTCGTTCCCTCGAATCGGTTCAAGACCACTTCTCCGATGCATGCCTAGATCCTCCCATCGCTGCCTTGAAACACTGGGAGCATTGGAGCGTCGATGATGTCGTCATGAGACGCATTCTGGATGGGCAGCATCTGGCTGATAACGAAGTTCTCTCAACATCCCAAACGCGTCTCGCTGTGCTTGATTCGCGAGAAACACTTCGGGCTATTTTGAAGAAACGACCCGACGGAACATGGCGTTGCGATAAAGGAATCGCGCATTGGGACGTTTTCCCGTAAGCCATGAGTGGTTGGTTCGGAGAATGGTTGGTTCGGAAAGTCGAACAGGTCAACTCGCACAGAGTGACACTCGCTATCGGGAATGGTGCATGCAGGCTTGATGCAACTGCCGATCCGCCGCTGCCAGAAGAGTGTCCACCCGGATGTCCAACGAATTGCGCTGTCCAGATGATCCCTCAAAACCTGTTCCTGCTCTCGTTGGCTCTACAGATACCGGCGCTGCTTCCTGAGGCAATGATTCCTGTTGGCTCAATTCTCGCCGGCCTGTCGCCCTAAATTCCGCGCCGCATCCGTGGCAACGTACCAATTTGCCATGCAAATCGATCGGGATGTGCAGATGCCTGCCACAGGTCGGGCATGTCCCAGCAAATCGAATAGCCGTTTGCATCGTCAACGATCCTCCGAGTCGCACCACGATCAAAAATCGAGAGAAGGATTATTGGGCTTTTAAACCCCTCTGTCAATATCATAGTGCAACTATTAGCCCCAGTGCGGTTTTTTAGCGAGATTTAGCCCCAAACAGGCAAAGGCCGCAGGACCAGACTAGTCCGGTCATTGACTGATGTTACGCAAAGCGTGGACCGATCTTAAGCGGAATGCTAGCATGGCCAAGTCACATAAGGATGTACGGGGATGATTGAAAAACTCGCTGCCAAAGAACGGACCGATCGGCACACGACCGGCCGGCGATCGCTCGACGACTTGGCTCGCAAAATCCGCTCGATCGAAACGTCGGGGAGGCCTACCGAAGCGCGAATTTCCAGCGGTAGCGTTGCTATGGACGCTCTGTTGCCAAGTGGCGGTTACGGGGCCGGGACAATGATCGAATGGGTGCATGGTGGCGAAGTTGGGAGCGAACATTCGATGCCTGTGCGTGGACTCGGTAGCTTGTCGCTGGCCATGCGGGTCGCCATCGAGGGGATGGCGGGAGGAAAATACTTGGTCTTGGTCGACCGCCATCGCCGCTTTTATGCTCCGGGTTGGATCGGGCTTGGAGGATCACCTGATCGGTTGATTGTGTTGCGACCGGATTGCGATGCCGATGCGATTTGGGGGATGGATCAAGCGTTGCGCAACCCGTCCGTGGGAGCGGTAGTCGCTTCGATGCATCGGTTGGATGACCGAGTCGCGCGTCGATTGCAGTTGGCGACCGAACAGGGAGGCGGTCTGGGGATCTTTGTGCGAGACGCGCACGCGGCGCGGCGTTATCCAAGTTGGGCGGAGGTTCAATGGCGTGTTCGGCCTTCGATGCCATCGCGAGATTGGCAGACCCGTTGGTTTGATTTGGAATTGATGCGAGCCGGTGGAGGTCGATCGGGCTCCCGATTGCGAATCGGTTTGAACGCTCGGGGCCAATGGGTCGAGTATTCCGAAGGGATGGGAGTTTCACATGAGTCAGCGGGTGCTCTGCATTTGGCTTCCGAACTGGCCAAGCCAGCGCGTCGCCGCAACGGCATCGCCGTCTGAACTGCCTCACCTGGTGCTCCCTCGCGTTTTGTACTCCAACGATTCGCGGCGGGGTCGTGTGGTGGCAGCAGCCAATGCGACGGCTCGCAAAGCTGGCGTATTGCCCGGCATGCCTCTGGCGCAATTGGCGGCGTTGTGTCCTGACGCTCAGTGGGAAGAGCATGACACAGACGCCGATCTTGAAGAACTCCTCTCACTGACGGAACAGTTGCAGAGTTTTAGCCCCATAGTTGGGATCGAAGAACTTGATGCGCATGCGTGGGCAGGCCGTTCGTTGCGGCAACCGCAGGCGATCAGCATGGAGATCCGTGGAACTGCAAGTTGGTTTGGTGGGGAGCAAGCCATGGCGACCTCGCTGCAGGCATGGCTCGCGCACCGTGGCTATGTGGCTTGCATCGGTATTGCCGATACGCTCGGTGCTGCATGGGGAATTGCGAATTATTCCTTTCGCAATCACATCGCCCCGGTGATGGAACTCTTGGAATCGCGGCCAGGCCTGCCCGAACCTCAATCATGGATCGAGATCCTTCCTGAGGATGCGAACCGCGAAGCGCATCTAGCGAACTATCCGATTGAGGCGCTCAGGCTCGAGACGGACTGCACGGCAAAGCTCCATCGCTTAGGAATCCGAACGATCGCTCCCCTTTTGCGTTTACCCCGTTCGTCGTTGCCATCCCGTTTTGGCCCATCGCTGCTGCGACGCATCGACCATTGCTTCGGTTCGCTCGAGGAACCACTCCGCGTTTTTCATTCCGGCGACCCTATGGTGACCGAACGGGAGTGGGAACATCCGATCTCCGATCTCGCATGGGTCGAATCCGCAATCGAAAATGCGTGCATCGATCTTTGCAAAAAAATGACACTGGCTGGCTGTGGCGCTTTGAGGATCGCATGCCAATTGATTTTGGAGAAGCAATCGATCGATCTTCGAAGCCAGGATACTACATCGCAGTCGCGTGCTTACGTGATGCAATTGAGTCTCTTTCAAGCTTCCCAGGATCCATTGCATTTAGCCTGGCTATTGAAGGGTCAGTTGCAGCTTCATCCTCCCCGCCTGGGATCCGATATCGCGATCCGAGGGATTCGGCTTGAGGCCACTCTCACCGCCTCGCTCCAGTGGCGACAACATGACTTGTTCGCAGAGGTGAGTGTCCAGCATCGCGATGCTGCTGCGAAGTTGATCGATGGCCTGAGCGCGAGGCTCGGTCGCAATCGCGTTGTCGCTCCGACGATCGTCCGAGATCCGATCCCAGAAGCTCAAGTCCGAATGCGTCCGCTCACCGGTCTTAAACCTGATGGATCGCTCCAAGACACCAAACGCAAGCTACCTCGCGCACCCAAGAGAGATTTCGCGCAGGAGGGGTCGCTTGAAACACCAGAGAACGCGTTCTTATCCCGCCCCACCGAATTGATCCAACCGACTCCCGTGATTGTCGCCTGTGAAGCTTGGGGTGAGCCGACATCCATTTCGATCGATCGCCATTCCTGGCGTATTGTTGCCGTTGCTGGCCCGGAGCGCATCGAGAGCGGTTGGTGGTCCGGTCCGATGCAGCGCCGCGAGTACTACCGCATCGCGTTGCAAACGGGCGATTGGTGGTGGATCTATCGGGACATGAAGACAAATACCTGGTATTTGCACGGTGCATTCGCGTAACTATCGCAAACGGATTGTCAGGGGTTTGCGTAAACAAGTCCAAGGACCAAAATAGCAACGCATTATCGGATTTTCTACTTTGCCAACCTACTTTGACGATCGGGAATCGTACCCATGGCGAACAGAAAAATGACTCGCTGGATCGTTCTCAGTGGTTTGATTTTTGGCGTACTGGCGATTGCCGGTTATCAATTCGCACGCCCATTCAAGGATTTCGGCCTTAGCGAATCGAAGGAGGATCCGAACGCTACTTCCAAAAGCCACGGCCCAGCGAAACAGAGTAGGGGCTCGTACGGTCTTTCTTATTCTCCGCGAAAGATTGTCGACTCCTCCGGATATGGATGGGTTCTCGGATGTGTTCAACCATGGCCATCCGACTACACGCTCGAGCAGATCGGGGTGCATTTCCGATCTTCGATACAAAGGACGATCGCGGATCTAACGCAGCAATTGAATGGTTCGAATTTACAGGAGGCCCAGCGGGCTTCGGTGCAGTTTTCGAAAGCAACATTCCTGAACTTCGAAGGAGACGCAGTCGGCGCATATGAAAATTTAGCGGCAGCTCGCGAATGGCTCGAAACTACCCCCGCTCTCGCGCAGGACTTTCTCTACACCATCATCTACTTTCAAGGTATCACCGCTATGAGACGCGGGGAGAATGACAATTGCATCGCTTGTCGTGGCGAGAGCTCCTGCGTTTTGCCGATTGTCCCGTCCGCAATCCATACCAACCCTGAGGGTTCGCGACTCGCCATCAAACACTTCACCGAGTATCTCGAACGCTTCCCGGAGGATGGCGAAGTCCGCTGGTTGCTCAATGTGGCCTACATGACTCTCGGCGAGCATCCTGGTTTGATTCCTGCGAGATATCTTGTCGATATTTCCTCCTATGAGGGCCAAGAGCACAGCATTGGAGCGTTCCGAGATATCGGAGCAGAGGTCGGATTGAATCGCCTCAATCAAGCCGGCGGAGCCATTATGGAAGACTTCAACAATGATGGGTGGTTGGATATCGCCGTCACCTCATTTGACCCGACGCAGGTCATGGGTTTCTACATCAACGATCGCAACGGCAAATTCTTGGACAAGACACGTGAAGCGGGCGTCGCGAACCAACTCGGAGGGCTGAATTGCGTCCAAACCGATTACAACAACGATGGTTGGAAAGATATCTTTATCGTGCGAGGCGCATGGCTTCCAGGCACCCTAGCAATGCGTCCTACTTTGCTCCGCAACAACGGAGACCAAACGTTTACGGATGTCACGATCGAAGCGGGCATGGCAACCCCGATCAACTCCATCTCGTCCTGCTGGGCCGATTACGACAACGATGGTTGGCTTGACTGCTTTGTTTGTTGCGAGCAACAAGCCAACCGCCTTTACCGAAATCGGCAAGATGGCACGTTCGAGGAGAGAGCTGTGGTCGCAGGTCTTGCAGGAAATCCTGGCTCATGTTGCAAAGGAGCCAATTGGATCGACTACGACAACGACGGATGGCAAGATATCTACTTGAACTATCTCACAGGCGAAGGGGGGCAACTTTTTCTCAACCAACGAAATGGCCGATTCAAAAACGTCACTCGATCCATGGGGTTCGAAGGGCCTGAGCTTGGCTTTTCCTGCTGGACTTGGGACTACAACAACGACGGCTGGCAGGATATCTATGCATCGAGTTATGTCAGGTCGGTTGAAGCGTGTGCCCAAGGACTGCAAGGCCTGGCCCACAACGAGGCAACGAGCCGTCTATTTCGCAATGAGGGAGGGAAACGTTTCGAGAATGTAGCTGATGATGTTGGGCTCGACGGAGTTTATATCGCGATGAGTTCCAACTTCGCCGACTTCGATGGAGACGGCTGGCTCGATTTCTACCTGGGCACCGGTGACCCGGCTCTCAGTACCCTCGTCCCCAATCGTATGTTTCGGAGCCTCAATGCGAATCGATTCGCGGATGTCTCGGCTTCGACTCGCACAGGCAATTTACAAAAAGGGCATGGAATCGCCTGCGGCGACTGGGATCGCAACGGATCGATCGACATATTCATCGAGATGGGGGGAGCGGTAAACGGCGACAAATACCATAACATCCTATTTCAGAATCCAGGCAACGAGCATTCCTGGGTCACGCTGCGATTGACAGGAAAGAAGACCAATCGGGCAGCGATAGGTGCTCGCATCAAAATCGAAACTGCTGGCGACAACCCGCAAACGATCTATCGCCATGTATCTTCGGGTAGCAGTTTCGGGGCCAACCCGCTCGAACAAACCATCGGACTTCTTCGCGCCACCGAAATCGCCAGGATCACGATCGATTGGCCGGTCAGTGGCACACAACAAGTCTTTGAAAACGTAGCAGTCAATCGACTCTATGAAATCGAAGAGTTCGATAACTCCCTGCGTTGATCTAACGTTTGCCGCAATAGTCGATCGCGGCGGCGATCTCGGTTTTGAGTCGGAACCGTTCCACGATGCGGTCGATGTAGCCGTGCTCGAGAAGGAACTCACTGGTCTGAAAGCCTTCCGGCAGCTCGATCCGAATGGTAGCCTTGATGGTGCGAGGTCCGGCAAAACCGATGAGAGCTTTCGGTTCTGCGAACACCAAGTCGCCGAGGCTTGCAAAACTTGCAGCCACCCCCCCCATCGTCGGGTTGGTTAGCACACTGATGTAGAGTCCGCCTGCAGCGTGGTAGCGTGCCAGTGCGGCCGAGACCTTTGCCATCTGCATCAACGACAGAATCCCCTCATGCATACGTGCACCCCCACCGGAACCGCTGACGATGATCAACGGCAAATCGTTCGCCGTGGCCCGTTCGATGAGGCGGGTGAGTCGTTCGCCGACCACCGAACCCATGCTTCCCATAATGAATGCGGAATCGGTTACTGCGATTGCGACTCTCCGGGCCCGTATCATCCCGGTGCCGCACAGTGCGGCGTCGGTTAGTCCTGTGCGATTTTGTTCGGCAGTCAATCGCTCAGCGTAAGATTTCTTGTCGGCGAACTTCAAAGGATCGGTTGGCAATACATGTTCGTCGCAGACCTCGAATGTCCCTTCATCCAACAATTGGGCGATCCGTTCGCGCGCCGAGACGTAGTTGTGGTAACGGCATTTCGGACAAACGTTCAGGTTCCGCTCGAGTTCCTTGCGGTAGATCGAGTCGCGACACCCCGGACAGCGAATCCACAATCCTTCCGGGATCCCGCGTTTCATCGCCTTAGGAGATGCATCGGCGTCTTGATCGGTGTTTTGGTCTGTGGAATCAGCGATTGCCATGATGGATGGTAACTTCTTTCAATACAAACAAATCTCAGTTTCTCGCAGATGCTATTTCTTCGATGATTTCCCAGGACCCGTTATCGCATTCCGACTCCCAAAGATCACCAAAGTCGACGGACTTGAGTTTGCTGGCTACCAGAGTCGCCAAGGGCTCAGGGATCACCACCGCAATCGTTTCCTTGGAATGTTTTCTATGTAGTTTATCTAATTGTTTGGAAACCCGCGATTCCGCCTCTGCAAGAGTTTCGCCGCCGGGGGGATGAAACGCTCGCGGGTTTTCTTGAACCTGTCTGAACAATTTCGGTTGTTGCCGCTTGATCTCGTCAATGCACTTGCCTTGCCATAGGCCATGATCGAGATTGCGAAAACATTCGCAGATCTTTAGTTTGCATCGAGTCGCATCTGCGATGGTCCTAGCTGTGGCCTGTGCCGACTCGCATGGGCCGCAATACACGGCGGTGACGGAAAGCCCAACCATCGCGATTGCGACGCGTTGAGCTTGTTCTAGTCCTGCGGGGGAAAGAGGGATATCGAGGCATCCCTTCATCCGATCTTGTTCATCGAAAGCTGTCGAACCGGGGCGAACGACTACCACTTTAAACATATAACATCCCATCAAAGAATCTATCCGCAGTTTGCATCGCTCAACTCCGTTGGAATTCGCGACGCAAACGCGTCATCGCTTGGCAGTAGTCTGCCTCGCGGAAGACAGCGGAACCTGCCACGAGCAAGTCCGCTCCGTGCGCGGTCGCAGGGCCGACCGTCTGCACATTGATCCCGCCATCGATCTCAAGCAGCAAATCGGGACCGAATCGATCTCGAAGCTGTCGCAGTCGTTCCAAGGCGACCGGCTCAAAAGGCTGCCCCCCGAAACCCGCAGGGACACTCATCACCAAGACCAAATCGCACAGCGACACATACGGCAACAATCGCTCCATCGAGGTCGCTGGATTGATGGCCAACCCAGAAGCGACACCTTGGTCGCGAATCGATTGGAGGATCGGCCCGGGATCTCCGGAACCCGCTTCAATATGGAATGTGATACTGTCCGCTCCCGCATCGATGAACTGATCCGCGTATTGTGCTGGATCGGAGATCATGAGATGCACATCCAATTTCAGCGATGTGATCTTGCGCAAAGCCGCAACAATCGGCATGCCGTAGGTCAGGTTGGGGACAAAGTGTCCGTCCATAACATCCAGATGGAGCACATCCACTCCGGACTCCTCAAGCAAATCCACCTCGCGACGCAGATTGGCAAAGTCGCATAATAGCAACGACGGGAGGATCGAAGGGCGAATCCCCCGAAGGTATTCGATCGTGGCAACGGCGCGGGAACCGGGTTCAGACATAAAGGGCCGAAGTCAGTACAACATCAATCAATTCCTAGCACGATAACCAACTACGGGCTAGGTCCACAAGAGGCAATCCCTCAGCCGCGACTGCGAACAAAGCCGGAAGCGCAATAGCCGCAAGGAGTTATGTCGCTTTAGAGATCTTGCCTTATTCGTCCCTCGCTCACGCGTCGGGTTATGATAATCCCCAGCAAGAGACTACTTGCTAGCAATCGCGATCGCGAAAAGCCCGACATGCGCAAAGGCCGACATGGAGCCTCTTTACCTCGCCCGTCCAGGCGTTGCCTTGTGAGGGGTTCGCGAATTTGCTAGTTTCCAGTTGGCCGGAAGGCCGCTTGCTTCCTCGCTGAGAGCCACAAAAACGACGGACTGCCTTATGCCAGAACCTGGCGATGAACTCGACAACTCTGAGGAAGAAATCGACGACTCGGGTTCGCTGGCTACCCAGGAACAGATCGAGCGTCTGGAAGCACTGCGCTCTGGGAACGTAGGATTCCGTCGCGCGGCTGAAAAGGTCAAGGACTTTCCGCAGGAACCGGGGGTCTACCTGATGAAGGATGCCTCAGGTGTGGTGATCTACGTCGGCAAGGCCAAGAACCTCCGCTCCCGCGCCGGGAGTTACTTTCATGCTGCGGCTGCTTCCGAGATCCGGACCGCTGACTGGATCCATGAGATTGCCGATATCGACTGCATGGTGTGCGCTAGCGAAGTGGAAGCTTTGCTCACCGAGAATCGCTTGATCAAAGATATTCAACCGCGGCACAACAAAGATCTCAAGGACGATAAGACCTTTCCTTACCTGATGATTACCACGCACGAGGATTTTCCGCGTGTCGAAGTGACTCGGACCCCGAAAGATAAAGGAGCAAAGCTCTACGGACCATTCACCAGTGCCGGACAACTTCGCGGGGCGTTGCAGGTTATGCAACGTGTTTTCAAGTTCCGCACTTGTTCGCTCGATATCGAGGAAAGCGATCCCAGATGGCAATGGTTCCGACCATGCCTGCTCGCATCGATCCAACAGTGCACGGCACCGTGCAATCGACGAATCAGCAAAGAAGACTATCGTCGAGATATTCGGCGCCTGCAGACTTTTCTTGATGGCGGTAGCGAACGGCTTCTCAAACAGATGCGGGAAGAGATGAAGGAGGCATCCTCGAAGCTCGATTTCGAACGGGCTGCACGCCTGAGAGACGAGATCCAGCTTCTGGAAAACTTGAACCGCCGCGGCGAAATCGATGTCCACGCGCAACCCGAGGTCTTTTACATCGATCCCAAAAAGGGAATGCGGGCGCTGAAAAAGGTTCTGGGAATGGAGAATGAACCTCGCGTGATCGAGGGAGTCGATATCGCGCATCTCGGAGGAACCGATACGGTAGCTTCGGTTGTGCAATTTCTCGATGGGCTTCCGTTCAAGCCTGGCTATCGACGCTACAAAATCCAAGGGGTCGAGGGAATCGATGATTTCCGCTCGATCCACGAAGTCATCTCGCGCCGCTTCAAAAGAAAGTATGAGGAAAACGAAGCCTTTCCCGATCTGCTTATGATCGATGGGGGGAAGGGGCAACTCAACGCTGCCCGAGCAGCATTCCGCGACTGCGATCTTCAGCCACCCACTTTGATATCGCTAGCAAAGAAGGACGAAGAGATTTATCTGCCCGATGAGAAGGATCCTATTCGATTAGGGCGGGAATCGTTTGCGCTAAGGCTTTTGCAATACATTCGGGACGAAGCCCACCGCTTTGCACAACACTATCATCACATCCTTCGAAACAAGAGTTCTTTTGAGCAAAAGACTGGTAAACCCGGCGGACGTCGAACCCCTAGCAAAAAAGGGGATAATCAGGGAGCCTCGGGAAAGGAATCTTCGGAGGAAGATTAATCTCGCCCCGATACCGTTTCTGGTCTCCCAGGGAAGGAACCTCCTGCGGTATCCTGTTGAATGGTTTACGAGTTCTGATCCGATCAACCACCTCCTATTTGACTTCACTGCTCCAGCATGGCTGACGTGACCCTGCAACATAAACCACTGATTACTTTGTCGCACAAGGCACTTGCCAACTGGGTTATGGAGACTGCACTGCTTTGCGAGGCGGATAGCATCCGCTGGTGCGATGGCTCTCAGGAGGAGTGGGACGAACTGACCAATGAACTTGTTGAGCGAGGGACGTTGATTCGGCTGAACCCGGAACTGCACCCGAACTCCTTCCTTGCACGAAGCCACCCCTCGGATACAGCTCGCGTCGAGGATCGGACCTTTATCTGTTCGCGTCGCGAGGGGGATGCCGGACCGATGAATCACTGGCGTGATCCCGATTCGATGCGCAGTCTGTTGATCGAGAAGTTTCGCGGTTGTATGCGAGGAAGAACGATGTATGTCGTTCCCTTTTGCATGGGACCACTCGACAGCCCCCTAGCGCTCGTAGGTATCGAGATCACAGATTCTCCCTATGTTGTCGTCAGCATGCGCATTATGTGCAACATGGGGGAGAGGGTCTTGAGGAAACTCGGGAGCGATGGTCCGTTCGTTCCCTGCTTGCACAGCGTCGGTGCTCCGCTCGATCCGGAACAAAAAGATGCGGCATGGCCGTGCAATGACGAAAAGTATATCGTCCATTTCCCCGAGACGCGGGAAGTTTGGTCGTACGGCAGCGGCTACGGTGGCAATGCTTTGCTCGGAAAGAAATGTGTTGCACTCCGAATCGCCAGCACCATCGCTCGCGACAATCGATGGATGGCCGAACACATGCTGATCATGGGCTTAGAAGCCCCCGATGGTCTGAAGACTTATATCACCGCCGCATTCCCAAGCTCATGCGGGAAAACCAATCTTGCGATGATCGTACCCCCGGAACGCTATCGAGACATGGGTTGGAAAACGACGCTAGTCGGGGATGACATCGCGTGGTTATGGCCTGGCAAGACCGGGAAACTGCATGCCATCAACCCGGAACGCGGATTCTTCGGCGTTGCCCCAGGAACATCATGGCAATCCAATCCCGGCGCCATGCATGCCATGTCTCGCAATACAATCTTCACCAACGTTGCTCTCACGGATGAACTGGGCGTGTGGTGGGAAGGTCTATCGCCCCCGCCTGCTCATTTGATCGATTGGACGGGTAACGACTGGAACCCGCATTGCGGACGATTGGCAGCCCATCCCAATTCCCGCTTCACCGCGCCGGCAGACCAATGCCCCAACATCGATCCCGACTGGCAGAACCCAGAGGGAGTTCCGATCGACGCTATCGTCTTCGGAGGACGCCGCCCGACCACATTGCCGCTCGTATTCCAAGCCTTTGACTGGACGCATGGAGTGTTTCTCGGGGCAACACAGGGCTCGGAGACCACCGCTGCCGCAACTGGCCAGGTCGGCACGGTTCGCCGCGACCCGATGGCGATGCTCCCTTTCTGCGGCTACAACATGGGGGATTACTTCGGCCACTGGCTGGAAATGCGGAAGCATATCCAGCGGCTGCCCCGAATCTTTCACGTGAACTGGTTCCGAAAAAACCCGAATGGCAAGTTCCTTTGGCCGGGTTTCCGCGAGAACATGCGAGTCCTCGAGTGGATCGTGAACCGTTGCCACGGACGTATTCCAGGTCACGAAACCCCCATAGGATGGACCCCCGACTGGGTGGATTTCTGCGTGGATGGCCTCGATGGCTTCGATGAGGCCCAATTCGATGCCGCGATGCAATTTTCTCGGGAAGAATGGCTGGCGGAAATCATGAGCCAAGAGGAGTTTTTTCTTCGGCTCTACCACCACATGCCCAAGGAACTATTGTGCCAGAGGGAACTCCTCATGGCCAGAATGGCTTGAGGAGAGCAACCTTCTTTCAAATCGGTCTTGCCTCGGTTGACATACCGCTTCCCCTGAGCCTACCATGTTATTCCAGTACGTACCCCTTGTATAACCCTTTGGAGGATTGGAATGAAGACATTTATTGCTGCTATGTTCGCTTTCGCCGTAGCGTTCTCTGCTGTAAGCGTTTACGCCGAGAAGGTCGATGTATCGAAGGTCAAGTGCTTGATCTCGGGAGCTGCTGCCAAGGAAGACAAGACCGCTGATTGGAAGGGCGGAAAGGTTTATTTCTGCTGCGGCAACTGCCAGAAGAAGTTCACCGATGACTCTAAGAGTTTCGCGGCTAAGGCTAACCATCAGCTAATCGCTTCCGGCCAAGTCACCCAGGGCGCATGCCCATTCTCCGGTGGCGAATTGAACAAAGACGCCAGCGTCGAGTTCAAGGGAGCCAAGATCAGCTTCTGCTGCAACAATTGCAAAGGCAAGGCTGAGAAGATGAGCGACGACGATAAAGTTGCTAAGCTCTTCGGTGACGAAGCCTTCGAAAAGGCCAAGTTCGCCGTAGCCAAGTAATCTTCGGCCCTCATGCCGATAACAACTTAGGAAGCCTGCTCATACCGAGCAGGCTTTTTTGTTTGCCTAATCATTGTCCAGTAAGTCCAAGTAGATAGCGATCGTGAATTAACAAACAGATGCACCGAAGTGGCAAACGTGCATTGAAGCGCAACTTCGAGTTGTTAGTCGGGTAGCAGAGCCGCCGCCTGATGATTCTTTCGCATCGATTCCCATAGAACAGCCAATTCGCTAACACGTTCCGTGTGGTCGGCCGCAACATTTGTCGTCTCAGCGCGATCCTCCCGAAGATTGTACAGTTCCCACGAACTCTCCTTCCCTGCTGCAACCAGTTTCCAATCTCCTTTCCGAACGGCTCGGTTCTGTTCGTGCTGCCACCACAGGATTCGTTCCTCGGGTGTTTCTCTCTCCGCGGCGAGTTCTCGATAGGGTGATATGCTCGGTTTGAGCATCGGCAAGAAACTCAAGCCGGGAGGGGAGGGTATTCCGCTCGATTGAGCTTCATCGGATCGGCTCATGGGTTTGCCGCTGGCGATCTCAAGTAGAGTGGGAGCGACATCGATGACATGCAAAGGGCTGGCGATCGGTTTGTCGGCGACCTTTACTGCTTCGGGCCAATGCAAGATGCATGGAGTGCAAATCCCTCCTTCATGCACCCAAGTCTTGTGTTTGCGAAATGGAGTGTTGCAGACGGTCGACCAACCTGGTCCGAGGCACAGATAACTTTCCTTCGCGCCAGCAATGGAATCCGCCGAATGGCCATCTCCCCGCACCATGATCTCAGCGCTCGCGCCATTGTCAGAGAGAAACATGATCAACGTATTATTCAATTGACCGTGGTTGCGCAGCCACTCGATAAGCCTACCGATCTCCTGATCCATGCTTTCCACCATGGCGGCATGCACGGCCATCTTTCCGGCTTGAAACGCTTGTTGCTCTGCATTCAGCTCATCCCAAGGTATCGGGCGGTTTACTTCACCAGGCCCCAGTTTCTTCATGGCATCAGGAAACGGATAGGGAGGTCCGAGTTCTCGCTCCACTTCAGATAGTTGCGTCCCGAGACCGAGAGCCTGCATTCGAGACCAACGTTTTCGACGAACACTATCCCAACCGTCACGATATCGTTCTAGGTATCGTGCTACCATTTCGCGTGGCGCCTGCAGCGGGAAATGGGGAGCGGTGAACGCGACCAAGGAAAAGAATGGCGAGTTGGGATATCGAGTCGTGTGCTGGTCAAATTGCATCAATGTTCGGTTTGCGATCTCGGTCGTAACATAAAAATTCGCATCGCCATCGACTGCAGGCAACGGTTCATCGTTCCAGAAATGTCTTTGGGGATGGAAGTATCGATCGTGGTCTTCCAATCGATACGAACTCTCGAAACCGTTCTTCAGAGGCGTGCCATCGATGTGCCACTTGCCGGAATGGTAGGACTTGTAACCGTGTTGATTGAGCGAAACCGACAGCAGTGGTGCCCAGGTGGGGCGTTTGCCTTGACCGCCACTCGGAACCCCTTCGACCTGATCGCGACGAATCTGCTGTGCGTAGTAGCCGGTCATAAGGGCACCGCGCGATGGCCAACAGCGAGCCGTGTTATAAAACTGCGTGAACCTAAGCCCCCGTTCCGCCAACCGATCCAGGTTCGGGGTTTGAATCTCGGAGCCGTAGCATCCCAGATCTGAGAACCCCAGATCATCCGCAAGGATAATTAAGAGATTTGGCGGACGTTGCGTGGACTCTTGTCCGTTCCCCTCCGCGCTATGGCACTCGCGGATCGACAAAATAGACGCCACGGCGATCAGACACATCGCAACGACACGAAACGACGATCGAAAGAAACTTTTTGAACTCATGATCGAGTGAACTGCATAATATGCGCGACGGCTGGCAGAGAGAGTGAATTACCTAGCAACTGCCAAAGTCGCCGAGTTGGTAGATGGTCGGGTAAGACAAAATTCGGGGGAAAGCCCAATATATTCGCCACTTCGCGCGGCGAGAACCGGCGTAATCCATATTCCGTTGCGATATACGAACCAGATTTCGTGATCGCGCGGCCGTACGATGAGCCAAAACAGGCGGCGACCGCATGCGAGTCATCGACATCGACAACATCGAGCGCCGCTCCATACTTCGAAACTATATCCGCACTTACGCTCAGCCCTTCGCGTTGGGCGGTGTCAGCCTCGTACTGGACAAGGAGATCTATCAAGGCTTTCGAGAGCGTCAACTCTGGGACCTTGATCAAAGGGACAGTTCCCTGAGTCGCAATCACATAAACGCGAGGTCTCCGATTCGGCCAACCGGTTTCAGTCGGACAGAGTGTGTGGACCTGCAAGTGATAACCCGATCTTTGCCACACATCGGATAGGCGTTGGAACGTATGCGAGTTCTCAAACCCAACCACGTTCTCCAAGACAACGTACGCGGGTCGAATACGGGCCACGGCATCGATTAGGTGAAGCAACGCACGTGTTCGGACATCGTGTAGATCCCTTCGTTCCCCTTTGCGGGTGAATGGCGTGCAGGGAGGACTCATCCACCAAAGATCCCCTTTTTGAGTTGCGAGCCAGTCTAACGGAATCGTCTCGAGTTCCCGGATAATGTAGGGTGCCGAGAAATTCCATGAGTAGACTGCCTCGCTATCGCGATTGATATCGACGGCGGCAACTACTTTTAGCCACGGGCAGGCGGCGTGAAGTCCGCCGATGCCTGCGAACAGTTCAAGAGTTCGCACGGGAGTTAGCTTGGTGTTCCAGCATGGTGGCAACCAATGCGGTCCATCCCGTCTGGTGGCTGGCACCTAAACCTTTGCCATTATCGCCATGAAAATACTCGTAGAACAGAACGAGATCTCGCCAATTGGGATCGTTTGCATACCGAGAGTCTCCGCCATGGCAAGGGCGTGTACCATCGGTTCCCGCGAGAAAGATCCTGACCAATCGTCGTTCCAACTCGTTGGCGACTTGCAACAAATTCATCTGCTGCCCCGAACCGGTCGGGCATTCGATTTGAAACGAGTCTCCGAAGTATTTATGGTAAGAACGCAAGGATTCGATTATCAAGTGGTTTAACGGAAACCAGATCGGCCCTCTCCAATTCGAATTGCCACCAAACATGCCTGTGTTGCTTTCACCAGGGACATAGCTCACCGATGACGTTGATCCTTCGTGGTCGAACACAAACGGTTTTTGATGGTGAATTGCGGATAAAGATCGAATGCCGTAGGGGGACAAGAACTCCCTTTCGTCAAGCATATAGGTGAGTAGTCTCCGCAATCTCTCCGTCGATGGGATCGCCAGCAGGCGTACTGCGCCAGAGTGGTCGCCATCAGAACTCTTCTTTTCCAGGTAAGTCATACAGCGCGACATATGAGGTTTGTGCTTGAGGAACCAATCCATGCGCCGAGTAAAGCTCGGGATCCGGTGCAAAGTCGATTCGTGTAGAATCACATTCGTGCACAATGGAATCAATCCGACGAGAGAGCGAACTTTGAGTGCAGTACTTCTACCATCGCGATACACGTGGTCGTAGTAGAAACCATCACCCTCGTCCCACAGACCGGAGCCGTGCAGCGAATTCATCGCTTCCGAAATGGCGACATAGTGTTCGAAAAACTTGCTCGCCATGTCGGAGTAGGCCTGGCTCTCATGCGCCAACTCCAATGCCATCTGCAGCATACCGCCGCAGTAAAACGCCATCCAAGCGGTCGCATCCGCTTGATCAAGAGTTCCGCCACCCGGTAGCGGTTTGCTTCGATCGAACACGCCGATGTTATCGAGTCCGAGAAAACCACCGCTGAACACATGCTGCCCACGCGTATCTTTTCGATTCACCCACCAAGTGAAGTTAAGCAGAAGCTTTTGGAAAGTTCGGGCGAGAAAATCGCGATCGCCCGACTGCTTATAGACCTGCCAGCATGCCCAGGCGTGCACAGGGGGATTCACATCGCTCAGGGCCCATTCGTATGCCGGGATCTGGCCATTGGGATGCATGTACCATTCACGCAGGAACAGGATGAGTTGATTCTTCGCGAATTCGACATCGATTTTAGCCATCGGAATCATGTGGAATGCTAGATCCCATGCGGCATACCAGGGGTACTCCCATTTGTCTGGCATCGATATCACGTCTCGATTGAATAGGTGTTGCCAGTCGCCATTGCGACCAGCTTTACGTTCCACCGGAAGTGGTTTGCACTCCGGATCCCCCGTAAGCCACGCATCGACAACGTAGTAATAAAACTGCTTGGTCCATATCAGACCAGCGTACGCTTGCCTCGCAACACTTTTCTCTTGCTGACTTAGAGCAGGCGAGATGATGGAATCGTAATACTCATCCGCTTCAACGATTCGTTGTTCGATGGTGGTATCGAAGTCAGCATCGATGCTCGATGCGCGATCGAGGAGAATGATTTGATCCGGCGGTGAGTATGGAGGTAGTGGCAATTTCGCACGAGACGTAAGTCGGCATCGCAATACCAGAGGGCGATCCGTATGAACGATTGCCATGTAATGAGCAGCGCATTTCGTTCCAAACATTTGCGGATTGACGCAGTCGCTATTTCCCTCCAAAACGTATTCATGGAAAGCGTCCTTAAAGAATCGTCCCACGGATGTTGCTAATGGATGACGATTCGGATTAGTCTCGTTGTCGGTAAATAACCACGCTGGAGATTCGCCATCGGCGTTGGCTTGAACTCGAAACTCGTATTGACCGAGAGTCTCATGGTCGCACAAAACGACTCCGTGTGGCTCTTCGACGGTGCGTATGAGCCTCAAACGCGGTTTGGTGGTACACCCCTCATGGGTGCATCCCCAGACCCAACTGTTGTGAAACCACAATTGTGGAAGAATATGCAGGACTGCAGGCCTCGGTCCTCGATTGTGAACGGTCAGGCGAATGAGTACATCATCGGGCGATTCCTTAGCGTACTCTACTTGGCAGTCGAAATAGGCGTTGTTCTCGAAAGCCTCCGCATCCGCCAACTCAAATTCCGGCTCAAATCGAGAACGCGAACGACTCCCATCCACCAGTTTTTCATATGGAAATCGAGCCTGTGGGTATTTGTACAGCCCCTTCATATAAGATTGCGTAGGTGTTCCATCGACGTAGTAGTAGCACTCTTTGACGTCTTCGCCATGGTTTCCCTCCGGACCTGTCAGGCCAAACAATCTCTCCTTCAAGATCGGGTCGCGGGTGTTCCAGAAAGCGAACGAAAAACAAAGACGCCCTTGCCTATCGCAGATACCGAGCAGTCCATCTTCGCCCCAGCGATAAGCTCGAGATCGCGCGTGATCGTGAGGCAAAAAGTGCCATGCATCTTGAGTGTTCGAATAGTCCTCCCTCACCGTCCCCCACTGTCGCTCCGAAAGATAAGCCCCCCAACGCTGCCAATTGGCAGCGCGAGATTTGGACTCCTGCAGTCGAAGATACTCATCAGTCTGTTCGATAGTGCGTTCGTTCATGGAAATTCTCGACCTTGTGTTACTCCCAGAGAAACGCTCTTCAACCGCACGCGGTTAGCCTCCGATTCACGATAGTAGTCGCAATGAGCCAGAAGCCGACTAGCCTCCTCATCGATCATGATCGTAACGTCTGGATGGAGTTGCAAAACCGATGCAGGAACCATGGATGTGACTGGCCCTTCGATCGCATCGCGAATCGCGCGTGATTTCGACTCGCCCGAGGCAATCAGCAAGATCGAACGGGCACTCATGATCGTTCCTATCCCCATGGTGATCGCCATTGTGGGAACCTGGTCCATGCTGTCGAAGTAACGCGCGTTGTCGCTTCGCGTCTGCCGTGTCAATGTCTTGACCCGTGTGCGCGAAGCCAACGAAGAACCGATCTCATTGAAGCCTATGTGACCATCGGACCCAATACCTAGAATCTGGTAGTCGATGCCACCGGCCTCCTCGATTTGCCATTCGTAACTGGCCGCCGCTTCGTTCAGATCCTCCGCGCACCCATCTGGCAGATGGGTATTCTCGCGCGCGATATCGATGTGGTCGAACAAATGCTCCTGCATGTAAGCATGGTAACTGCGTGGATCCGAGGAAGAGAGTCCGACATACTCGTCGAGATTGAAGGTGGTGACACTCTGAAACGAAATCTCTCCCGCACGAAAGTGTTCAATCCACTGACGATACAGGCCGACAGGCGTTCCTCCTGTAGCCAGTCCGAGCACCACGCGTCCCAACCGCTTCCCATGCCTGTTGGCCAATAAACCACAACGTTCCAACGACTCTTTGCCTGCCACGCGTGCCATCTCGGCGGCGGAATCCAGAATGACTACTCGCACAAATGGAACCCATCTTTTCGGTGAGGAAATCAACTCGGCTCAGATTGAAATCGAGCCACGATCTGACAGTATGGCTGGGCGCAATCCCTTCGGGCAAGAGACCTCCCCCTCGTTTCACTCAGGAATCGATCGACTACACTGGAGTCGAATTCAAAAAAACCGTTTTGGAAAGCATTTACGATTACGGAGCTTGAAATGCAGTCCCTCTCCCGTTGGTTTCGCATGCCACGCCGAGCCCTGGCTGGCCTCACCCTTGGTTTCAATATCCTAGGAATTGGAATCGCCTCCATCGATTTTTCTGTCGCTACAGGAGAGCAAGATGGGGGGCAGTCCTCCTCAGCCAATACCAAGGTTTACGAGCAAATGCCGGAAACGGCTCCTGTGCAGGCGACTGACAACTCGGCCGATCAGAGCACTCGGAACTCGTTGCGAGACCGAGCTTTGGCCGAAGGACCGAAGCCTCTTTGGATATGGGGAGAGGATCCCAATCGCCGCTATGTGATCCGCAAGAAGCTCAATGTCCCTGCGATCACCTCTGCTTGGCTTGCGGCCACATGCGACAACAACATGGCGATCGATATCAATGGCCAACAAGTCGCCGTAAGCGACACTTGGGAAGAAGCTCTGATCGTCGATTTGAGTCGTATCCTGAAGCCAGGGGAAAACGAGATCTCGTTCCAGGTTCAGAATGCGGGCGGCATCGCTGGCTTGGTCGCAAAATTGGCGATCATCGACCCTCAAGGCAAAGTGACCACGATGGAAACGGGCGAGGATTGGCAAGCGGCACCTCAAAACAAACCCGACACATTCGGTTCGGCCAAGAAGATCGCAACCTATGGCGATAATCCGTGGGGCAACGTTTTGGCTCCCGAACGATCTTCGCAAGGAACCGGCTTCAATGTGCTTCCAGGCTTTACGATCGAACGCCTCTTTCGTGTACCGAAAGATGAGTTGGGCTCATGGGTCGCAATAACCTGCGATCCCAAAGGGCGATTGATTGCGAGCGATCAAGAGAACAAAGGCTTGTTCCGCATTACACCACCCAAGGTCGGAAGCAACGATCCTACGCGTGTTGAAAAACTGAAGGTCGATCTTTCGGGGGCTCAAGGTCTACTGTTTGCTTTCGACAGTCTCTATGTTTGCGTCAATGGAGGCAAGGGAAGCGGTCTCTATCGCCTGAAGGATACCGATGGCGATGATCAGTTCGATGACGTGGTCTTGCTCAAAGGACTTCGCGGTGGTGGCGAGCACGGGCCGCACGCGCTTCGACTGTCCCCCGATGGCAAATCGATCTATGTATGCTGCGGCAACCATACCCTGCCACCCGTGGATCGAATATCCAACGCACCTCCTCAAACGATGGGGGGAGCAAGGTCGGAGATCTTGCAGGCGAAACTTCCCGATGGTTACACCAGCAGAATTGCACCCAATTGGGACGAAGACTTACTGTTACCTCGCCAGTGGGATGCCAATGGACATGCTGCAGGCATCCTCGCACCTGGAGGTTGGATTGCCAAAACAGATCCCGAAGGCAAGACCTGGGAAATGGTCAGCATCGGTTACCGCAATCAATACGATTTCGCCTTCGACACTGCGGGAGAAATGTTCGCCTACGATGCGGATATGGAATGGGACATGGGAGCCCCATGGTATCGACCAACGCGCGTTGTCCATGCAACCAGCGGTAGCGAATTTGGATGGCGAAGCGGGACAGGCAAGTGGCCAGGATACTATTTGGATAGCCTGCCAAGTCTCGTCGATATCGGGCCAGGTTCACCCGTTGGCGTCGAGTTTGGAACGGGTGCGAAATTCCCACAAAAGTATCAGCGTGCACTGTTCGTCTGCGACTGGACCTTTGGAACGATGTATGCCATCCATGCCAAGCCTGAAGGCGGTAGCTACACCGCTACCAAAGAGCAGTTTTTATCTCGCACTCCTTTGCCACTCACGGATGTGGTTATCGGAACCGATGGCTATATGTACTTCACTGTCGGTGGCCGGGGGACACAGTCGGAACTGTATCGCGTTCGGTATGAAGGTCCCGAATCGACAGCACCCGCGCCAGCTTTGGAGTTGACGGCAGAGCACCGAATCCGTCGCGATTTGGAACAGTATCATACCGACACAACCTCGAACGCAGATGCTGCCGCCCAGCAACTCCTATCGAAACTGAATCATCCCGATCGTCATGTCCGTTATGCAGCGAGAGTCGGTTTGGAACGGCTTCCTACATCCCTTTGGGCCCCGCGAATTCTCAGCAGTTCGGATCCGCAGACGCTAATCACCGGCGGTACCGCAATCGCTCGTGTTGGCGACCCATCCCTGCGAACTCCGTTGTTGGAACGAATCGGGTCGATCGATCCACAGCGATTGAGTCCGAACCAACGGTTGGAACTTGCTCGCACGTTGCAATTGATTCTGATTCGTTTAGGGGGACTCGATGAAAGCCTTCGCACCGCGATGATTGAAAGGATCGATCCGATGTTCCCATCCGGCGACGACACGCTGGATCGCGAATTGGCGATCCTGCTCGCATATCTCGACAGTCCATCGCTGCCTGGCAAGATCCTGCCGCTGCTGGAACGTGAACGACGATTCACCGAAGCGGATTTTACCGACATCCTTCAGCGCAACCGGGGTTACGGCGCATCGATCGCAGCCATGCTCGACAATCAACCGGACCTTCAGCAATTCCACTATGCGTTTGTGCTCCGCAATGTCCGATCGGGCTGGACACTCGATCAACGCAAGGCCTACTTCCAATGGTTTCAAAAAGCACAGGGTTGGAAGGGTGGTGCCAGCTATGAGAAGTTCCTGATCAACATTGCCAACGATGCATATGCGTTGTGCAATGACCAAGAGCGATTCACGTTGGAAGCGCTCGGCTTACGCGAAACCGCATCTATTCCCAAAACCCTACCAACAGCCGAAGGACCTGGCCGCAAATACACGACGGATGAGATTGCGTCCTGGGTTCCGGAGCGGATGAAGGACCGAAATCTCGAGCGTGGCAAAAAAATGTATGCTGCTGCTCGCTGTGTCGTCTGCCACCGCTATGGAGGAGACGGAGGAGCGACCGGTCCGGACCTGACACAGGTCGCTGGCCGTTTCTCACCTGCGGATTTGATCGATGCGATCGTTCGCCCGAGCCAAGTCATCTCCGATCAATACAAGACGATGGTTCTGCAGACAAAAGATGGAGAAGTCTACACCGGTCGAGTCGTAAATGATGTCGGCGGCAAGATCACGATCGTTACGGATCCGGAGGATGCAACAAAAACCGTGACGATAGATCGAAGCGAAATCGAGAACGAGAGGGTATCCAAGGAATCGCAAATGCCAGCGGAACTGCTGGACAAACTCAACGAAGACGAGGTCCTCGATTTGCTTGCCTTCCTACTATCCCGAGGTAAAGCCTAGACCACTCTTACCGACCATCGCACTGCGATGAACTTGGACATGCATAGGTGAGAACTTGGGTGATGAGAAGTTGTGAGAACTTGGACATGCACTGCGTTGAGCGAGGTGAGTGTGAGAGGTGAGAACTTGGACAGGCACTGCGTTGTGCATGGTGAGAACTAGGACATGCATTGCATTATGTTGCATGATGAAATGCTAGCAACGGTCGCTTCGCAACAAATGGTTCTGTCTTTCGGAAGCTAACACATACTGAGTGGTTGATGAGGTCATTGGACCTGGATATCTTGGCGATCCTTCTAAGTCCGCTTTTGCCCGAAGGGAGGTACTTCGCAATGACCCAACCGCGTTCAACGATTGTCAATCCCAGCGTCACTCGTTGGTACCACTGCATCTCCCGATGCGTGCGCCAAGCATTTCTTATTGCTGACAACCAGGAGTTCGATCGCAAAGCATGGATCGATAACAGGCTCAAGGAATTGAATTCGCTCTTCGCTGTTTCCGTTGCTGGATTCAGTTCCATGGATAACCATTTTCATCTCCTGCTCCGCATGGATCCCGAGGTGGCCGAAGCCTGGACTCCCCTCCAAGTCGTCCAGCGTTGGCTCAGTCTTTACCCGCTCCGCGTCAATCGAAGGCCCGTTGTTCCAACACAGGAAGATCTCGATCGATTGGCTTCCGATGCGAAGTGGGTCAAGGAGAGACGCTCGCGTCTGGCTTCCTTGAGTTGGTTCATGAAATGCTTGAAAGAACCACTCTCTCGCAAAATCAATCGGGAAGAGAAGTGCCGCGGAACCTTCTTCGAGGGCCGCTTCAAATCGATCGCGATTCTGGACGAGGAATCCATCTTCACAGTCGCGGCCTATATCGATTTGAATCCCGTTGCGGCGGGTATCTGCGGGTTGCCTGAGCATTCTCCCTATACTTCAATCAAGGAGCGAGTCGAGCACTTGATCGCCCAAGGACGCTTGCTCGACGTTGCGCAGATTCGCAATGGAAGCGTCGCTGCCAAGCGAGTCAGCGAAGGGATCGAACAGGATCATTGGCTGATCCCCATCGAAGATCAACGCTCTCAGGGTTCAAACCGCGAAGGCATCAAAGAGGGCTTTACTCTTGGCCAGTACTTGATGCTGGTCGACTGCATGAGCCGATCGGTGCGCGAGGGGAAGGCGAATATCTCGCCGGACGAGGAATCGATCTTTGAGCGTCTGGAGATGGACGCGCAGTGTTGGTTGGGGAGAGTTACCCAGATGCTGACCAGTCAACGCTTCTATGGAAGTTTCATGTCCGCATCGCGGGATGCTCTCCGGCGGGTCGCCCAGAAGTTGGGGGTGCGGCAACTCGCCAACACCGCATAGTGTGCGTGCAACGCGTGAATTACGGATCCTCTAAGCCCATCCGCCAACCCTTCTGAGGAGAAGGTCTGCGGTCAGCGGACGCAAAACCGCATATCGACGGGCATCTGACGCGCAAAACATCCCAAAATCCGGTCGATGACTCTGTCATGGAGAGTCGAATCGCCGCCAACATGGCGTGACAGCAATGCAAGCGTTCACTCGCAAATGCCTGCAAACAGAAAACGCTATGCATGTCCATGTTCTTCTATGCATGTCCATGTTCTTCTTGCATGTTCTTCTTCTTCCATGTTCTTTTCTTTATGATGCTAGGACGATCTCTGGACGAAGGGCTTGGGCGAATTGCTCGCTGACTGGCCCGTTTGCGAAGATAACGAAATCACATCTGACTTCCTTCAACCCTTGAACCAGTTGCTCCTGAAGCTCGTTACTCAAGAACGCGGATGGATCAAGCACGCTCAGAACAAGGGGCTGTTCGTGCTCGATACACCGCGAAATCTCTCTGAACAAGCAAGGCATCACTTCACCGAGCATATCTGATTTGAACTGACGGAACGTTTCAACACACAAAACAGGCAATAACGCCCGAAAATGCCGACTGAAAATGTCGTTAACCTCGAGGAGAGTTTGCAGCTCTCCAGCGGGTGATTCCGAATCTGATGTCAATGCAAGATGGATCGGAGATGCGAGTGACTTGGGCCATTGCTGCGGGATTGCTGCGTCCTTTGCCACTGGCTTTAACTCAAGCATATCTAGTATAGGAAAGACTTGACATCCCGGGGCATGGGTACCTCTCAATATGTTCTTCAAGACGTAGGGCGGAAATTGAAAGCCTTGCAATCGCGACGTTTCATCATCAAGAGCCTTTAGAAGATAAGCCGCCGCCTCAAAATCACTGCGAGCGATGGCCTCTTCTTTCTCCCGTCGCAGGGCCGATATTTTCTTCATGATTTCTAGGGCTTCGGCTTTCAATGCGGGCGAGTTTTCCATGCTAAGACCTTTCGTGTTTAAGCCGTTTCCGAGACTCCAAAACGTTTTCTGCTCAAATTTAGAGAAAACGAATCATCCACACTTCGTTGATTTGGACCGAATCTCTGGATGGACTAAGTCGCACAATCGACGCAAGTCCCCGTAAATGGCAGCGCTGTTAGCCGAGCCTTTGCTATTGCTTTGCCGCACTCAACGCATATTCCGTACTTGCCGTGTGCGATCCGATCGAGGGCTAAACGAATCTCGTGGATATCGTGAATCGTAACGTCATTTAACCCCGCTAGGACTTCATCGTTCTCATGAAAGATTGCGTTTTCCCCAGAGTCGGCCTCCCCCGGTTGACTAAGACGATTCTCCAAACGCTCGGAACGTTCCTCGAGTTCCTTGAGCTTTTGTTCCAATTGCAGCTTGATCTGCTCATGGTCTTTTTTCATCCCATGTCTCCTAGCAAAAAAACCATCTGCCACCTAACCCAACGTGGCTCATTGTCATTCATAAGGGAGTTGGGCTCCCCTGTCATTTTCTGACCTCAGTGATCGCCTCCTTTTCAGCGATCGCTACTGCGAGATCTTCAACTCGTCACCCAACATGGCCCACGCCTTGGGTGGTTCCTTGCCGGTCCAGTCGATCGATCGGAGCAAAAGCCGAGTTGAATCCCCTCGGAACCCATGCTCCTTTAGCAACGCCAACAAACGCATTTCTAGCATCGCAACTAGCTTGCCGCTATTCGCAGCGCTCGCACTCTCATCCCAGAAGGCTGCAGTCGCGATATCGATTTCATCCTCCTGTCCCCCCAACAGTTGGCCGAGGTCCAGCCCTGTACTCGCTTCGGGGCGATGGACTACTTTGTATTTGTCGAGTTTCGCTCCCTTAGCCACCATCGAGAGTGCATCGTCCAGACCGCCGAGTTGATCTACAAGCTGATTGGCCTTGGCCTGCTCGCCCGACCAGACTCGCCCTCCAGCAAGAGTCTTGAGGGTATCAACTGGAATGCCGCGCGATGTCGATGCGATCTGTAGGAATTTGTTGTAGATCGTATCGATAAAGCCTTGCATCGCATCGATCTCCTCCTCGGTCCATGCATGGTTGAGTGCATCCATTCCGGCAGCTGAATCGAGTGTGACAGACTCGACGTGAACGCCGACTCGCCGCATCAGCGTCCCTGCGCTGACCTTCAGCGAAAAGACTCCAATCGAACCAGTGATCGTCCCATATTCTGCAAAAATGGGCTGCCCAATACAAGTAATCCAGTACCCGCCGGAAGCAGCCATTTCACCCATGGAGTAAACCAACGTCTTCTTCTTGGCAAGAGCATCGAGTGCCTGACGAATCGCTTCGCTCGCAGTCGCACTTCCCCCTGGCGAATTGATTCGAACCACGACCCCCTTGACCTTATCATCCGCAGCCAAGTCTTCGATCAGTTTTACCGTAGGTCCAGAAACAATCGCGCCGGACTTGGCAGCCTTTCCATCCTCTATCGTGCCGCTCAAATGGAGAACAACGATGGCGTTCTCCTTCAACTTCGAAGGATCCTTTGGCGGAGCCATCGCTTTACCCATCAACTCAAAGATCGATACTTCGCGCTTTGGCTTCGACTTAGGAGTTGTCCATTCGTAGTTTTCTCCTAATCCGTCCATAATTGTCTTCTTCATGGAACCGTACGGAACCAAGCGGTCGACAAGTCGGCTCGAAAGGGCCTCAGCAGGGAGAATCATACGTTTCTTCTGCAGATCTCGAACTACGCCGGCCGACAGCCCTCGGCCCTTCGCAATACGAGTGACTTGAGCGCTGTTGATCGATTCGAGCATCGCGAGGTAATGGGCCTTGAGGTGTTTCGACATAGTCGAGTTGAGGTAAGGTTCCACAGCACCTTTGAAATCCCCAGCGCGTGTCACCGATGCCTGAATACCCAACAGATCCATCGCGTCGCGATAAAACATGGTTTCCATAGACGAAGATGGGATATCGATGCCACCTAGATCTGCGAGCAAAACTTCATCGCATGCAGCGGCGATCGCCAAGTGAACATTGCCAGCGGACTCCAACCAAGCGATGCATTTCTTGCCATGGCTCCGCAGATGCTGCAAACGTCGCGACAACTCTTCGAGTTGCGCAGGGTTCATCGACAATGCCGAAGAGGACAAATCAAAAACCACGTGCGTAACCAATTCCTCATGGCTCAGTTCGTCTAGGTAATCACAAAGCTTGAAAAACCCTTTTGGTTTTCCACCACCGCCACCGAGCACAAGATCGGTTGGGTTGAAACCGCCGCTGCTAGGTAAATCTTCATAGTTGCCACTCAAAGGCAAAACGCGAACTTGCTTCTTGGGAGGAGCCTTTGCTGTTTCCTTGGCACTCTCATCTTTCTTCGCCTCAGGCTTTGCTTCGGCTGGCTTATCATCCAGCTTGGCTTCCTCCGGCTTGGCTTCCTCCGCCGTTTGCTCAGCGGGTGCGGCATTCGGAGCTTTGTCTTGCGCCTCAACGCGATGATACGCGACGACTGTAATCGATAGTGCTACTAAGCCCACGCTTAACGTGTGGATAGATAACTTACGCACAGGATCAATGAGCGACATACTGCAACTCGAGAGTAAGGAAGACTGGACGCACCAATTCAATCAACCGATTGTAATCGATCGGAGCATATTTCTGGCACCCGGGTGACAGTTTCTAAGATAGCGGGAACAGAAAAAGAGTCATAGGTTCCCAGTAAATCGGCATCTTGGCTGAACTGCAGCGGGCGATTTGGCCTAGAACAATTCCCTTTGGATGTACCCCCCTGGTTTGACCGGTTTCACTAGGGATGCCTCCGATGGTCCACGGCTCGTCAGCCAAGTGATGATCCGTCCAGCCATCGCACGACCGCTCTCGAGAGCCCCTTCGATACCGCTTCCTACCCATGTATCACCGCATGCCCCCACACCTACAGATTTATCCCAAAAACAAGTGGGTCTGTTTTCTTGTATCTCGGTATCCGAGAGACCAGCAACTGGCTTCGCATATCGCCAACGATGCGATTCACGATGCAATAGACCGGGCAACTCCGGCAATCCGGATTCGCGGATCTGAATGAGGATCCGTTCCGCTGCTTCCTGTGGATCGCATTCGAGATGTCGGCTCGTCCACTCCGCATCCATCTGAACGACCCATGCATCGATATCACTCGACCTCCCGGGCTTGCTCGATTCCCTCCCCAGCCATGACAAACCATGACTGGAACATCTCACTCCGTCGAGGGGCACATTCCATCTGTTTTCGAGAACCATCATCAACGTCCAACATGCTTCATGAGCCTGCAGCGGCAATAACTCTCTCCAATCGCAAGCCGCCGGCACAAGCGATCGCACCTGCTCGGTGGGTATCGCAAATACGATTGCGTCGAAGGGTTCTAACGTCTTCATTGCGCTCGTCGATGCAGCATCCTGCGTCTCGACCTGCAGTCGATAACTCGCGAGACCTTCTTCAATAGCCACAAGTCGATGATTCAGCAGACACTTCAATTCGCGTGCCAAGTGTTTTCCAATCGCATTCATGCCTCCCAAGCCCACCCATCGAGGTCGCGAACTTGGTAACGAACGAAAGTCCCTTCCATTCCATTCCCCCAGATCGCCTCGCCAAGGGGCGATAACTCCGTCCTGATGCCATGATCGCACGAACCAATCCCATCGAGGGTCAGCAAACTCCGCGTAGGGTGCACCATGATCGACGATGACGCTCTCCCATAGCCGACGACTTGCACAGCGTCCTCCGAAGCCTCGCGATTTCTCGATGAGTGTGACATCAACCCCATGATCAGCCAGCGTTCGTGCGCACATAGAGCCGGCCATTCCGGCACCAATCACAGCAGCGCGCGCTTCTCGACGACTGATCGGTCTTCGAACATGAGCTTCATACGGTTCCAAACGCATGCGCTGCGAGTGCTCACTCGTGGGTCGATCCCGTACCGTGCCAAGAATAGTTTGCTCCGGTGAAAACGGTCGATCGAACTGACCCAGACACCACAGAATACCGCCGTACGATGCAGGGTCTCGTCCATCCAAGGCGTACCGATGATTCAGGTCGATCAAGAGTTCCAACGCCTCGTTCGCATTGCGAGTCCATCGGAGCAAAGCCTTTCCCCATGTCATGCGTACGTTGTTGTGCAACTCGCCATGCCTAAGCAGACTTTCCTGACACGCATTCCAAAGGCGATCCTCGGTACGGGCGCGAGACAGTGTCTCCCATGAGTAGATTGCTGGTCGATCATCCGCTTCATGCTCTGCGAGTGTCGCAACGGCCCAATTCGGCAGGGCTTTGGTCGACGCATACTCCGGCCGGTAAAAGCAGAAGCCATACGCCAACTCCCGCCAGATGAGCAACTCGTCCAAGTACTTTTCCGCCTTCATCCCGTTGGCTTCGCGTGCCAAACGCATCGGCGAAACCATGCCGTAGTGCAAATAGGCCGACATCCGACTGGCGACTCCGGATATGGGATCGTTTCGCTTTGCCGCATATTGTCTCAACGGACCAGCAACAAACGCATTCCATCGCTTGTATCCCTCGACGGAACCACCGGGTGTATCGGCTACAGGACCAACACCATGATCGATCCGGCAACAGGCTATTAAATCTTGGAGATCTACAGATTCGATCTCCACGGGTTCAAAGGGTAGCTTCCCCTCGAAAGCCTTCGGCGATCCGCTCGCTACAGGCCAAGGCTTATCGATTCTTTCTGCATACAGTTTTTTCGTTGCATCGCGAAACGCGAAGGCGCGATCGAATGCCCGACCTACTAATCGCATTGGGACGACACACGCTGTATCGACGGCCAGACACGGCAGTCCGGGCAGATAGGCAAGCCGTTCCAGCCAGCGATCAGTCGGCTCTCCAGGAAAATCCTCCGTTACCAAGACGCTCGCACATCTCGCAAGCCTTAGAAGCGAGGGGGTCGCATCCTCCGCTGTCTCCACATGGAGCGCGAAACGAATCCCCATTGATCGATACTGTTGGCTCAAGTCGCGAGCTGATTGAAGCTGAAACCAATGGTGACGATCGGAAGCATACCGATACCGCTCGCTTAACCCTTGATACACGAGCAACGGTCGCTCCAAAGCAAGCGACAACTCAATCGCCGTATCCAGAGCTGGATTCTCGACCGTGCGCTGAGCGTGATGTGTCCAGTAAACGATCGGTCCATCGGGCAATGATCGCGACTCGTATAGGGCCAGCGACTGGCGCTGCCGAGTCCGCGAGACAACCCGAATCCTTTCCGTTAGATGCACCGGCAGTTTTGAAACGGCTGCGGCCAAAAGCATCGGTAAAGATTTCATATCCGATTCAGGATTCATAGTGCTTTCGTGCAAGTGGGCAATACGGTGACTACAACTTCGGCGCACCGAGTTGTTATGAACTCAAATACGTCCAATCTGTATCGGATCGACGGAACGCTACTTCTAAGCCCCGAGAGCGAGATGGGAATACGGATCGTGAACTTGGCTTGATGTGCTACTCGGGCCGGTAGAGGAGCCTACCGCAACTGGAACATGGTATCGGGTTGCCTAGCCGCAACTGGTCGAGCAGTCGTGGTGGTAGCGTCGTATTGCATCCACCGCACGATTTGTCGTCGAGCGGTGCCATCGCTTCCTCACCTCGCGATTCGACCATGCGTTGATATGTGTCGATGAAGTCGGGCGGAATTTCCGCCTCGGTCGCTCGCAGTTCCCCCTCGGCTCGCTCGAGATCCCCTCGAAGAACAGTCATTCGCTCATGGATTCTCGCCTCGGCGTTGGCAGTATCTGCCTGCACAACGACGAGTTTTGCCTCCAATTCACCTAGTAGCGTATGCGCCGCGTCCGATGCCTCGAGAATCTCAAAGATTTCGTCCGATAGGACGCTATTGGCTTGGGTGTCAGCCGCGATCTGCTCCTTGATGGTTTGATACTCGCGATTGTTGGTCGCGGCGTTCATTTTTCCTTGCCACTCATAGATCTTGGCCTCTCGCTCCCGCTGTTGCAGCTGTTTTCTGTCCGCCTCCAACCGCTTTTGCTTGATGGAATCCTTGCACTGGGACACGGCATCCTTGGCGGCCTGCAGTTGGGTTTGGGCGAGTTGAAGCTGTTTGGGGCCTCGATTGATCTGGTTCTTGATATCCGCCACTCGAATCAAAATCTCGTGCAAACGACGCACGATCGCGTCCGTAACAGGCATTTTTTTGTCCAGAGTTTGGGATGAAGGGCTGTAATTCGCCTGGGAAGTTGACCGTGAAATCAATCGGCGATTTCTGGTATCTTAATGCTCTTCCCAAAGGCTGCACTACCTCGAGAGGAATGAGAATGAAAAAACACCACTTTCGTGCCCACCTATGGCTGTCGGGATCGCTTTGCTTGGTCTTTATGGCCGGCAGTTCGGTAACAGGGGTTTCTCAAGACCGTACGCCAAGGACAGGATGGGGCGACAAAGCCGAGGCCGTCGAACCAGCCAAGAGTGGGGTCGCGCCCGATCTGCAGGCCCTTTTCGACAGGAGCAACCGCGCCGCTTCGGTGATTGAATTCAACAACATCATCGAAGGGAGCCGGACGATCGCCAAGGATACTACTCGAAGTCTCGCGGAAAGGGATTATGCAAAAAAGCTCTTGAGTTGGGCCGCCAATCGCCGCGGTGAACTGCGTTCCGATACCGCGGCTCAAATGGCGCGCGATGGTCAAGTAGCGGAGGCCTCCGCACTGGACAGAACCGCTGCCGAGGACTTCCTGTTGGCTATCCAGTTCGATGATTCCCGATGGCGTGCGCATCACAATTTGGGTGTAGCTCGCGCACTGACAGGGGACATCGACTCAGCCATCGAATCGTTCGGGAAAACGATCGAACTGCAACCTCAATTCTCGGAAGCATATTTCAATCGTGCGGAACTACGCAGCAAACGGAATGACCTGACCGGTGCCATCGCAGACTACGATAAAGCGATTGAGTTGTCCCCAGATGACCCCGGGATTCGAACCGCTCGAGGTCGAACCCATTCACGTACAGAGAACCTTGACGCAGCACTCGCAGATTTCCAAGAAGCGATGCGATTGCAACCCGAGTCAGGCCAGGCCGCAGGATTAGTTGCCGATACATGCCAACGACTTGCGAAATGGAAGGAAGCTGCATTGGCTTATCAAAAGGCTCTCGAGTTAGCTCCCAACGATCCGAAAGTACTCCAAAACGCGGCCTGGATGATGGCTACATGCCCCGACGAGTACTATCGAAACCCAGAGACCGCTCTGAAGACGGCACAGCGTGCCGTCGAAGCCAGCGAAGGATCCGTGACCGCTCACCGTCTTCATGTATTGGGAGTCGCCCAAGCCGCCACGGGGGACTTTGCCGCTGCCATTGCCTCGATCAACGATGCCCTCGAACTGACGTCCGATCCTGTACTCCGACGGGAACTCACTCAACACCGCGCGCTGTTCCAACGCAAAAGGCCGTTCGTCCAGCCCTAGCGAATGATTATTGAAGAACAACTCACGCACGTTCAATCCTCCAGAAAGACGCTTGGCGGATAATCAACCTGCAACAAACATAATCCGCGAGCGGGTGCGGTTTGGCTCACGGTGTTGCGCTGGCGCGAATCCAAAACGTCGCGGATCCACGACGGGGGAAAACGCCCTCTTCCAACCTCGACCATTGCGCCCACGATGTTGCGCGCCATGTTGTAAAGAAAACCGTCGGCTTCGATCTCAATGATCCATTCGCTCCCGGCGATCGCTTCTTGAAACTGCAGATCGATACAGCGAATCGTCCTCGTCGTGGTTTTTCGTACCGAACCCAATGTCTGAAATGCTATGAAGTCGTGGGTTCCCAAAAGGAGATCCCCCGCCTTCCGCATCGCCTGAATATCCAATGATCGAGGAATCCACCATTGATGCATATGCCGCAAAGGATCCGGCACACGGGACGTTCGTATGCAATAGCGATAGCGCTTGCCGATCGCATTTCGAATCGGATCGAAAGTCGGCACAACGCTGCGACTCTCAAGCACGACAATGTCTCGAGGCAAATGGCAATTGATCGCCTGCACAAGCCGATCGGCATCCAATGTCCAACTCTCCGTTGAAAAGGAAGCGACCTGGCCAACCGCATGTACTCCCGCATCGGTTCGACCGCTTCCTTGGATTTGAACGGCGTGCCCCACCACTTTGCTGACTGCTTCGGAAACGACTTGCTGAATCGCTAAGCCATTAGGTTGAATTTGCCACCCGGCATACCGAGTTCCATCGTATGCGAGGGTCAACGCAAATACCCTGCGCTTATCGCCAACCTCAAAGTCCCTCGTCTCGTTCATCGCTCTACGCGAACCGTCAAGCGCTGGACCCCAAAATCAGGCAACCGATCCTGCAATGTTCGGAGAATCTCCTTTACCCGGAAATCCAACTCGGTCTTTACTACATGATTTGGGACGAAGACCTGGAGTGCACCGCGGGAAACCTTGCCCAGTCGCGTCTGGCCCGATAAATCGTCGCCGACCGCAGCAACCCATGCGTCTCTCAGTACATCAGCCGACTGCACGGCGGCGTAACCACGTTGCTGTATCACTCTCTGAAGCAATGTCGCAATCTTGGTCGCTCCAAGTCGCGTTGGTTGCGGTTTGGGAATTTGGCTCAGGTAATACTCTTCGTCATCCATGCCACAGATTTTAACGTCTCTTACCAGAAAAAACATAGAGAAGAAATCCGAGAGCGAACGTTCCTAAACACAACCACAACTGAGTCGGCTTGATCTGCGTGGCCACCAACAGCAAAACGCTCGCACCCGCGACATATAGGGCCACCGCGAGATGCTCCCACCATCGAATGGGCCGAATGGCATTCATTTCCCGATGGGCAATCCAAAGAGTGCTGGTGGCGACCGCTCCGCAAGCAGTAAGCGTAAGACCGAGATAATCCACCAAATCCTTAACTGTCGCTATCCAGACGAACACAGCGCTGACGACCGCCTGCACGAAGATCGCTAGGCGAGGAACTTCCGTCGAGGATGAGAACGCGGTCGGCAACCATCCGTCGTTCGCCATCTGCGAGTAAACTCGCGGGCCAGTAGCCGTCATCGCTAAAACACTAGTCGCCGATGAAATGGCAATCGTGATCCGCATCACCCCTTTCAACCAATCACCTCCGACATCATACGCTACATCGGACACGAAATAATCGCCCCCAGCGATGATCCGTTCAGGTGTACTACAAGCCAGAAACAAAGCATTCAAGCCAAGATAGATGAGCATCACAAACAGACACGCTGCGATCATCGATCGCCAGACGGCTGGAGACGGCTCAGCAACACTAAGGGTTTCCTTTGCCCCTGATGTATCGTGAATCTCTTCCGCGATGTAGATGCTCGCATTGAATCCCGTATAGGCCAAGGAGATAAAGAATAGTTGCACTGCGATCACAAGCCAAACGCTTGGTTGCAGCAACTGCTTCAGGTAACTTGTCTCAAGAAAGGATTCCCGGAGTGCGAACGCTTCCTTTTGCGTATCGTTGGCTCCGAACAGGAAGATAGCACATGTCACTGCGAACACGGCAAAGCCGATCAACTTGAGTGCAATCACGCCATTGTTGACCCAGGAGCCGGTCCGCAAATTGATCATGTGAAAACCAGCGCACAACGCGATCCATCCTGTCGCCAGGATTCGTGCCTGCCATGTCGGCTCAGGCACAGCCATCATGTATTCTCCGAGCACAAGCGCTGCGGCAGCGACCGGAGCTGCGAAACCGGCTGTCAAGGAAATCCAACCGGCCATCAATCCGATTGCCGGATGAACGTACCGCGACAGGAAGGAATACTCGCCCCCCGAGAGCCGCACGCGACGAGCCAAAGCCGCATACGCGATCGCTCCGCACAGTGCATGCAAACCGCCGATCAACCACGCCAGCAGAACCAATCTGGCATCCCCAAGTGCTCCCAACGCATAGGAGCTGGATATGTAGACTGCCGAACCGATCATATTCCCAATGATCAGGCAGACCAAGGAAACGAATCCGATCGTCGAACGGGCGGATGCTTTAGGATTCACTCGGTTCTCTCCGGCTCGGTCGATAACGCCATCATGGACTCGAGCAACGGTTGCGGCGATTCAGGGACTCGGAACCGAACGCCCGCATGTCTAGCATAGCCTCGCATAAACTCCACACCGCTCATCGCTCGTTTGCCTGATGGCTGTACCGATTCGAGTGCCATCACACCATCGCGAGCGATCACGGCTACTGCTTGGTCCGACCAAGACAAGTTGATCGATGTACCGTTGGCTGGAAGCAACAAACTGCCCACTTCCCCGAACTTGGAAACCTCCACAGACTCAATCGGAGTCGCACGATGAACGATCACTCTCAACGATTTCCCGTCGGGTAGCTCGAGATGTGTGAATACCCCGGGCCAAGGTTGCAAACCGCGGAGTTGGCGATCGAGCCAACGCACGGGGTAGTTCCAATGGAGTTCGCCGTCCGATTTCTTGAGACGAGGTGCTCGCGTCGCGTAACTTCGATCCTGGGCAAGACTGGCGGGAGGATCATCACGCTCAAGCATTTCGATCGCGCGAAGGGTAGGCTCTACGCCCAGTTGGCTGAGGCGAGCCTCTAACTCGCCTGCATCTTCGCCCATGTGAATCCTTGTAGATGCCGAGGTCAAAATCGGACCGGCATCGAGCCCCGGTGTCATGTGGATCACCGACACGCCTGCGAATACATCACCCGCCAGTACCGACCACTGAACCGGTGCCGCACCGCGATGCCGAGGCAATAAGGAGCCGTGCAGATTGATGCCACCCAAACGAGTTGCTGATAGAGCCTCGGGCTTGAGTATCTGTCCGTAATCGCAAACGACCAGCAGATCTGCATGCAGGCTGGATAACCATGCTACGGTGTCGGCATCGTTGATCGATATTGGGGTATGCACTGCCAAGCCGCGTTGTCGTGCCCAGACGATCACGGGACTTTCGGGCGGCTCTTTCCCCTGCGATGGCGCTGCCGGCCGAGCTACAACGCAGGCGATCTCCCTCGCCGACGCGTGGATCGCGTCAAAGCTAGGGACCGCAAAGGGTCCGTTTCCCATCAATACGATACGCATGCCAAGTAACTGTTTGTGTAAAGGCTCAATTGACGCAGAGAATCAATCCGTGTCTGAATCGTTCCTGAAAAACCTGACGATACCGCGTCGCATTGTAACGTCGATTTGCCCCGGCAGTTGCATGCGGCGAGGATGCGGTCCTTGATCGATTGGCTGCAGAAAACTGCGCAGTTTATCCCAGTGCTTCGCCGTCACTCCCTGCAATGGCCATGACAAATCGTGCCAAATGGCTACTAAACCCTCGCGAATAACACACCATGGGACATTTTCAAAAGCCTGTGCCGCAAACTCTACGCTTCCGGCATCCTCGGATACTCGAGCTGTCTGCAACCATTGACGAGCCGACTCTTCGACGAATTCATGTTCTTCGCGGATCTGTTGCGTCGCTTGCCACAATCTCCGATCCACGTCAGATGTCTCGGAAAACTCTCGCAGATAAGGAAGCAACTGATGACGAATTCGGTTGCGAGTGTAGGCTTCCGAAGCATTGGAACGATCGACCCGAAACGGCAAGCGATTCGCTTCGATATACTGGATGATTTGGGCTCGCGACACGGATAGCATAGGATGAACAAGTGTCAAATTGCTCGCGAGCTTTCGTGTGGGTGGAATTGAAGCTAGCCCGCGCGGTCCGCTTCCACGCAGCAACCGATGAAGCATGGTCTCAACCACATCGTCTGCATGATGTGCGGTCGCGACCCACCGCGCGCCATGCCGAAAGGCTATCCTGCGCAGATGCCGATGACGCGCTTTACGCAGTTCTGCCTCGCTGAACATCACGTCTTTGATTCCCTGCGCCGGGACCGCATCCTCCTCGGTAAGACGAACGATCTCGCAAGGAACTCCCCATCGATGAGACAAATCATGTACGAACTCCCGATCACCGTCGCTTTCTGCACCTCGAAGTCCGTGATCTATATGAGCGACGACGAGTGGTGCTTGACGATCTGAAATCACAAGAAGAGCGTGGAGCAACGATACACTATCGGGCCCGCCACTGACCCCCACCACCGAAGTGGAACCACTCCACAAATCGAGAGGCCAGGAATGCAGAATCGATGCTTCGACAGATTCCATGGCTCGGATTACTCGGAGCCACCCTTGGCTGGCTTGACGGGCGTGTTGTTTGCAAAGTCTCCCGCGGTAGCGATGACAAGGAACTCGGGATTGATGTATTCCTTGATGGCCTCGTTCACATCGTCGACCGTCAGGGCTGCGATTTGCGACTCAAGTTTCTGGTAGTACTGCATATCGCGGCCAGCGAACAGATTATTCGAGAGCACTCGGGCCAGCAGGCCATCTCGGGAACGATTCAGTTGTTGACTCTGCAGGTAGCCTTGTGTGGCATCCTGTAGCTCCGCTTCCGAGATCCCATCGTTGACGATTTTTTGAATTTCCTCGCCGATGGCCTGCACCAAAGCATCGCGGTTCGACGGATTCGCGATCGCACGAATATTCAATTCAGCGTATTCATCAATCGCATTGGCTCGAAGTGAACTGGCAACGCTGTAGGACAGCCCTTCCTTCTGCCGAACACGGTCCCCGAGTCGCGACGACAAAGCGCTGGCACCGAGGATATAATTGCCCATAAGCAAGGCCGCGAATTTGGGGTGATCATCGCGAAGTGCATATTGCTGGCTGGCGTAATAGACCGAATTGGCTTTGTCGGGAGTTTCGATCGACTGCATCGCAATCTTGACATCGCTGAGGGGAGCAACAGGAACTCGCTGATAGGGAATCCTTGAAGTCCAACCGGTCAGCATGTTCGACAAGCCAGCCTTCACTTCCTCGGGGTCAAAATCGCCAACCACAGCGATTTCCCCTTCGCTCCCGGACAGAAACTTCTGGTGGATTTGCTTGACATCCTCGAGGCTCAGGTTGCGGAGATCTTCTAGCTCCTCATCGATTGTCGCCACATACCTCACATCCCCCCTTTCGTAAGGGTTTAGGATGCGTGCTACAGACAGATAAGCCAACACTTGCGGTTCTTGGCTTTGATTCTCAAGTTGCGCGATGGATTGTTCCTTCAACAGCTCAAATTCTTTTTCGTCCAAGGTTGGCTCGCGGAGGATCTCACGCACGACTTCTAGGACTTTAAGAAGGTTCTCCCTCTTGGTCTCGATCGAAAGGATCAGTTCTTGCTGTTGAGAACCTGCTCCGATGTTTGCCTTCAATTGGTCGAGTCGATCGTTGAGTTGCTGGAGGCTCATGGAACTGGTGCCACGAACCATCAGCGAGCCCAACATTTCGACGGCGGCCATCTTACCGTTCAGCGATGACTCGTCGCCGAATCGCAAATTGATCGATACGTTCACGGTAGAACCACGCGTCTTCTTTGGTAGGAAGGCAAACGGGATCCCGGTAGCGAGCTTCCCCTTGATCATTCGCGATTGAATATTCTTAGGAGATGGATCAAACGCTTCACCTTCGGCCGCTGCCTCGCGTCCCTCGTATCCCGATAGCATCTGGTTGATGTTGGGGCGGTCGGGGACCTCGATCCGTTCGGCAGATGCGATTGGTTCGAACAATCCGAGAGTACGATTATTTCGAACCAGATATCGATTTGCGGCTTGCTGTACTTCCGAAGCGGTCGTCTTCTCGATCCCATCGCGATGCAAGAAGTAGAGACGCCAGTCACCCTGAGAGGCCCAATCGCTCAGTTCGATCGCCAAGCTTTGCGTCTTTGCCGCCATCATTTCACGCTGGTTCAAGACCTGACGGCGCGCGCGATCGACTTCCTCTTCGGTAATCGGTGCCTCTGCCAACCCCTCCAGGGTTTGAATCATGGCCTGCCTCGCTTCTTCCAGCGATTTGTCTTTAGGAACTTGAGCCAAGAATGTTATCGAGCCTGGATCATGGAGAGCCAGTGCACCGCCGCCGACACCGGTTGCTAATTTCGGCTCTACCATCGACTTGTACAGGCGGCCGCTGGGCTCATCGGTCATGATGATCGAAAGGAGTTCGATCGCGGGGAACGTTGGATCTGAACCTGCGGGGACATGATACATTGCACCGACATACTGAGAGTCACCCACCCGCCTGACGGTGGTTATTCGATCCCCATCTTGCGGAGGTTCGATGGTGTAGGTTTTCAGGAGTGGAACAGAAGGTTTTGCGATCGCGCCGAAATACTTTGCGATCCACTTGAGCGTTTTGTCTTCGTCAAAGTTACCCGCAACGGTCAACATGGCGTTATCGGGACGATAGTATTTGCGATAGAAAGCTCGAAGGCTATCGATCGGAACGCGTTCGATGTCGCTCCGGTTTCCGATTGTGGATTTGCCGTAATTGTGCCATTGATAGCAAACCGATGCCATTCTTTGCTGAAGGACTCGGACCGGGCTATTCTCACCTCGTTCAAACTCGCTGCGAACGACCGAGAACTCGGACTGCAGATCCTCGTTTCGGATCTTGCTGTTCACAAGTCGATCGGCTTCGAGTCGGATTGCAAATTCGAGATTCTCATCCGATGCTGGCAAGGTCTCGAAGTAGTTGGTGCGGTCCAGCCAGGTGGTACCGTTGTACTCAGCTCCGCGATCTTTTAGTTGTTTGGGAATATCCGGGTGCAGTTCCGTCCCCTTAAAGAGCATGTGTTCGAGTAGGTGAGCCATTCCGGCTTCGCCATATCCCTCATGGCGGGAGCCCACAAAGATGGTGCAATTTACCGTCACCTTGGGCTGGCTTCGATCTTGGAAGATTAGGACCCTGAGTCCATTGTCCAAGGCATATTCGGTGATTCCTTCAACACTCGTGACCTTCGTCGGCATATTGTCGTCGGCGATACCAAGAACGGAAAAGATACTAATCAATAGCAGAGTGAGACTAATCCCTCGCACGGGGACGCAATCGCAGGACATCGGACACAGCTCCGGGCAAAACCCCTCGACACGTTGAAATCTGTCGTATTGTAGACCATATTTCGAATTTGCGATCGAGGGAAAACGCTATGGCATGGCTCGAAGTTCTGGATTCCCAAGCTTTGAAAGAGGGAGAGGGGAGTGAGGTTTTGCATCATGGGAACGTGATCGCAGTGTTCCGACACGAAGGCCGGTTGTACGCCGTTGACGGGTTATGCATGCATCAGGGGGGCCCGCTTGCTCGCGGAAAACTGGCGAGCGGAACGATTCAATGCCCATGGCACGGATGGATGTACGAACTGGAAACCGGTAACAACGCCGTAACCTGCCAACGGATGCTGCGGACTTATCCGGTCCGGGAAATCGATGGGAAAATTGAGATTGACTTGGAAACCTGACGTTTTCTAGCATCCTCGGCTGAGTTGTCATAGAGCCCTGGATTTTGCGGTCAGGAGGACCGAAGTGCAAACCATCAAAACTGCAGTCGTTGTCGTTTTGTTGTTGTTCCTTCTTTACGGCGGTTACGTCGCGCTCAACGGAACGGACGCACCGATGTCGGAGGAGCTTCGAAATCTGGTGAGTGTTGGAGAAACATCGCCCGACGTATCTCCTCCTCCGATGTTCCAACCCGATGCAGTTCCGACAGAGGGAGCAAAAACAGAGGATCCATTTAAGAAATTCGCCTCGTTGCCGAGTCCAAGCTTTAGTGCCCCCAGCAAAGCGACGGATACGGCGGCGGCTCCACCCGCGCTTCCAAACCCTGGATTGCCATCTCCTCCGACCATTCCCGAGATCCCGGAAATCGATGTGCCGGAATTGGAGAAGCCTGTTTCGGCTCCCGATGCGAATCGCGATGAGTCTTCGCAAGGGGCTGTGGATCGCAAAGTGAATGCTCAGGAAATTTCTGCAAAGGTTGATCCTGCATCGAAAGCGGATCCCGGTTTCGGACTGGCACTCCCATCCGCAAAAGGAAACGATGTTCCGCTTCTCCCGAAGGGGGCATCAACTCCAAACGCCGGATTGCCTCGAACCGTCCCCCCAACGGTTCCTAGTCTCGATCTTCCATCCATGCACGGTGATGCTCAAACGCTCGCCGATGTAACGGCTCCCAAGTCCGATGCAGCATCGGGCGCTCCCCAGCCTGCGATGCCTGCCTCAAAGCCCGGTCGCTCGTACGAGAACGCAAAGCAAGTCGCGATGGATCAGATCAAGGAAGGGGACTTGAAGAAAGCGCTCGCAACACTATCGCTTTTTTACAATGCACCTGAGTTGACCAATACGCAACGAACCGACCTCGTGGATCTGCTCGATGCTCTCGCTCGTGAGGTCGTCTACTCACGACGCCATCTTTTGGATTTCGCGTTCGTAGTTGCCGCTGGCGATACATGGGAGCAGATATCCAAGCAGTACGATGTACCGGCTGACATCCT